>NZ_JABXWB010000001.1:2747500-3047500 GCF_013375555.1 Sphingobium sp. EM0848 | reverse complement strand
ACCTGGGCCGCGGGGGACAGCCTGTCGCTCGCCGATTGCGCGGCGGCGCCCGCCCTGTTCTACGCCGACAAGGCGGAGCCGATGCGGGCGAGCTTTCCGGTGCTGGCGGCCTATCTCGACCGGCTGGAGGCGCGGGAAAGCTTCGCGCGGGTGCTGCGCGAGAAGGAGCCGTGGTGGCACCTTTTCCCCTATGCCGGGGGATGAACGCCATCTGGACTCATACGACCAAAGGCCTATAGCCGCCCCTGCATGGACCCGCCGTGCGGGGCGGGCCGCAATATAGGGACTTTGGGTAGATGACCGTCATCAAGACCGCCGATCTGATCGAGAGCGTCGCCGACGCGCTCCAGTTCATCAGCTATTATCATCCGATGGATTATATCCGCGCGCTGGGCAAAGCCTATGACGCCGAAGCCAATCCGGCGGCCAAGGACGCCATTGCCCAGATCCTGACCAACAGCCGCATGTGTGCCGAGGGCCATCGGCCAATCTGTCAGGACACCGGCATCGTCAACGTCTTCATCAAATGGGGCATGGACTGCCGCCTGGACGACAATAGCCGCTCCATGCAGGACGTCGTCGATGAGGGCGTGCGCAAGGCCTATCTCAACCCCGAAAACCGCCTGCGCGCCTCGATCCTGCGCGATCCGGCCTTTTCGCGCCAGAACACCAAGGACAACACGCCCTGCGTGCTGAATGTCGAGATGGTGCCGGGCAACAAGGTGACCGTCGATGTCGCGGCCAAGGGTGGCGGCTCGGAAAACAAGACCAAGTTCAAGATGATGAACCCCAGCGACTCCATCGTCGACTGGGTGCTGGAGATGATCCCGCAAATGGGCGCGGGCTGGTGCCCGCCCGGCATGCTGGGCATCGGCATCGGGGGCACGGCGGAAAAGGCCGTGGCGCTGGCCAAGGAATCGCTGATGGAGCCCATCGACATGGGTGAACTGAAGGCGCGCGGACCGCAAAACGATATCGAGAAGCTGCGCATCGAGATTTTCGACAAGGTCAATGCGCTGGGCATTGGCGCGCAGGGTCTGGGCGGTCTGTCCACCATCCTCGACGTCAAGATCTACGACTATCCCTGCCATGCGGCGGGCAAGCCGGTGGCGATGATCCCGAACTGCGCGGCGACCCGTCATGCGCATTTCACGCTGGACGGTTCGGGCCCGGCCTATCTGGAAGCGCCGAAGATTTCCGAATGGCCGCAGGTCGACTGGAAGCCCAGCAAGGAAGCGATCCACGTCGACCTCGACAATCTGACGCCGGAAGTCGTGCAGAGCTGGAAGCATGGCGACCGCCTGCTGCTGAACGGCAAGATGCTGACCGGACGCGACGCGGCGCACAAGCGGATTCAGGACATGCTGGCGCGCGGCGAGGAGCTGCCGGTCGATTTCAAGGGCCGCGTCATCTATTATGTCGGCCCGGTCGATCCGGTGCGCGACGAAGTGGTCGGCCCGGCTGGCCCGACGACCGCCACGCGCATGGACAAGTTCATGGACATGATGCTGGAACAGGGTCTCGCCGCCTGCGTCGGCAAGGCCGAGCGCGGACCGGCAGCGACGGACTCGATCGCCAAGCATAAGAGCGCCTATCTGATGGCGGTCGGCGGCGCGGCCTATCTGGTGGCCCGCGCGATCAAGGAAGCCAAGGTCGTCGGCTTCGAGGATCTGGGCATGGAAGCGATCTACGAGTTCACGGTGCAGGACATGCCCGTGACCGTCGCGGTCGACAGCGAAGGCCAGAATGTCCACCGCCTCGCCCCGCTGGTGTGGCAGGAAAAGATCAGGAAGGAGCATCTGCTCGAAGGCGCGTAAGCGTCTCTTTCCTTCCCACGGACAAGGACGCGCCGCCCGGTCTTCGAGCGGCGCGTTTTTCTTTGGCCCATAAGTCATTGGTGATTCACGATGAGCTTTCCGATCTGGTTGCCCGCGACCTTGCTGGCGGGGGCGACGCAGGCCTGGCGGACCGCCGTGCAGCGGCGGGTAAGCAGGGATCTGTCCGTCAACGCGGCGGGGCTGGTGCGCTATCTTTACGGGCTGCCCTTCACCCTGTTGCTGCTGGGCGGGTATCGGGCGCTCTTTGCCGGCCCCCTGCCCTCCCCCGATCCGCTGTTCCTGCTCTTTTGCCTGGGTGGAGGGCTGGCGCAGATCATTGCGACCAATTTGCTGATCATGGCCTTTACCCATCGCAATTTCGTGGTCGGCACCGCCTATTCCAAGACGGAGGCGGTGCAGGGCGCGGTCCTCTCCTTCCTGCTGATGGGGGAGCGGTTGCATCCGCTTGCCTGGGCGGGGATCGGTTGCGGGGTGATGGGCGTCATGCTGCTGTCGACCGGGGGCAAACGGATGGGGCCGGTGGATTTCCTGCGCGCGCTGGGTCAGCCGGCGGCGCTGTGCGGCATCGCCTCGGGCTTTTTCTTCGCGTTGACCGCCATCGGCGTGCGGCGGGCGACGCAAGAGGTGGGCGGGAATGATCCGATCCTGGCGGCGCTGATCGTGCTGGTGGTGACGGTGGCGTTGCAGACCGCGATGCAGGGCGGCTTCCTGCTGCTGCGCGAACCGGAGCAGATGAGGAAGGTCTTTCGCAGTTGGCGCGTGTCGGGGCAGGTCGGGCTGCTTTCCTCTCTGGGGTCGGCCTGCTGGTTCACCGGCTTTGCCACCGCACCGGTCGCGCTGGTGCGGATCGTCGGGCAGATCGAGGTCGCCTTCACGCTGGGCTTCGGCCATTTCTATCTGGGCGAGCGGATGGCGCGTAGCGAGGTCATGGGGCTGATGCTGGTGGCAAGCGGGGTCGTGCTGGCCTTGATGGGAGCATTTTAACGCCCCAGCGCATCGCTAACGGATATTTTACCAACGTCCGATAGCCGATTTCCCGTGGTAAATCAGGCAAGAACCCGGAACGTCGAACAAGCGGTGATGAAGGTGGCCAGGCTGTCCGGCGACCTCGGCATCCGCACGCTCGACCTGCAGGCGGACATCAGCGAACTGGCTGATCGCGTCACCCATCAGGCCAGCACGATCGACGCGATCAGCGGCGCGGCGGCACAATTGTCGCGGGACGGCGAAAGCGTCTCGCTGGCCGGGCAGGATGCGCGGGAGAAGGCAGTCGCCGCGCGCGGCATCATCCATGATTCCGGACGGCAGCTTTCGGACGCCAACGCCAATTTCGTCGATCTGATCGAGCGGGTGGGCAGCATCCATGAGCAGCTCGACGGCTTTCGTCAGGCACTCAAGACCGTCGCCCACGTGACCAGCGTGATCAGCGGCATTGCCAGCCAGACCAATTTGCTGGCGCTGAACGCCACCATCGAGGCGGCACGGGCTGGCGATGCCGGGCGCGGCTTTGCGGTGGTCGCGGCGGAGGTCAAGAAGCTGGCGCAGGAAACGGCGGCGGCTACGCAGACCATCGACCAGTCGATCGGTGCGCTGACCGGCGAGGCAGGCAAGATGCTGGAGGGCATCACCCATGGCGCCGAAACCGCGCGCATGGCGCTGTCCGACACCAAGAATATCGAGTTGCTGGTCGAGCGGCTGGGCAGCCTGATGGAGGATCTGTCCAGCAACAGCGATACGGTGGCGCAGCGCATTGCCTCCATGGTCGGATCGGCGGGCGAAATCCGGATCGGCCTGGAGGCGCTGGCCAATACCTCAACCGACAATGCGGGCGGATTGCACCGGCTGTCCGGACGGATCACCACGGCCAGCGACGATACCAACCAACTGCTGCAACTGGTGGCGGAAAGCGGCGTCGCCATTCCCGATTCGCCCTATATCGACTTCTGCCTGGATGCGGCACGGGCCGTCAGCGAGGAACTGGAACGCGCGCTGGCCGATGGCCGCCTGACCGAAGCCGAACTGTTCAGCGAATTTTATGCGCCCATTCCCGGCACCCGTCCGGCGCAGTACAGCCACCCGGCCCAGCCTGTGCTGATCCCCGCCGCGCGGGTGCAGCAGGAAGAGGCACGGCGGTTCAAGGGGCTGTTCGGCATGACCTTCACCGACCGTAACAGCTTCGGCGCGGTCGCCATGCCGGAACGCTCACTGGCCCAGCAGCCCGGCAACGATAACTGGAACATGGAATATTCGCGTCAGGGCGTGATCTTCGATTTCCCCGACACGCGCGAACAGTGCAAGATCACCCAGCCCTTCTGCCTCAAGGCCTATCGCCGCCTGACCGCAGAGGGGGATGTCGTCCTGCTCAAGCAGGTGATCGCCTCCATCCATGTACGGGGGCGGCATTGGGGCATTTTGCAGATGGCCTATCAGGACCAGGGTTGAGACGGGCCGCCCTTCCCCTTTCCTGACGGAAAGGGAGTCCATGACACTGGCGGACGCCGCCCGATCGGGATCAGGACGCCAGCGCTCGCGGCGCGGGACCTAACTGGGCGAGGTCGATCGACTGGACGAACTCCACGCCCATGCGGTCTTCCTTCGACCAGCGCGCAACGGCGTTGACGGTCTGGCCTTCGCTGAAGTCAATCGCGAACAGTGTGCCTTCGGGAACGTTCCAAAGCCCTTCGAGCAGCGCCCCGGTGGCGGAGATATTGCGGATACGCCCGGTATAGACATAGCCTTCATGATGCACGGCCACGGTGCGCAGCATCGTCTTGCGTTCCGGCCGGCTCGACTGGAAGCCCTGCGGAGTGACGTGGCCGCCATGCCGGTTCTGCTGGACCAGCGCGTCCTGCGCCGACAAAGGGCGGCCATAAACATAGCCCTGGATGTGACTGCATCCCAATTGGCGGATCAGGTCGAGTTCGTCCTGGGTTTCCGCCCCTTCCGCCGTCGTGTCCATGCCCAGCGCTTCGGCCAGGCTGACGATCGCCTTGATGATCGCGCTGTTCCGGCTCCCCCGGATCGCGGCGCCGCGCACGAAGCTCTGATCGATTTTGATCTTGTCGAAGGGCGCTGTCTTCAGATAGCCGAGCGAGGAATAGCCGGTGCCGAAATCGTCGAGCGCCAGACGTACGCCCAGGCCCTTCAACCGGGCGAACATCGATTCCGTACCGTCACCGTCGCTCAGGAACACGCTTTCGGTGATTTCCAGCTCCAGCCGTTCCGGCGCCAGTTGCGACGCCGCGAGCGCGTTCATGACGATGGAAGGCAAGCCGTGATTGGCGAACTGGATCGGCGAGACGTTGACGGCGACACGCACCCCCTCATCCCATTGCGCGGCATCGCGGCAGGCGGTGCGCAACACCCAGTCGCCGATCGGCCCGATGAGACCGCTTTCCTCCGCAATCGGCACGAACAGCGCGGGCGAAATCGCGCCCCGCACCGGATGCTGCCAGCGCAGCAGCGCTTCATAGCCGGTGATCCGTTCGGTCTTGGACGACACCACCGGCTGATAGACGAGGTGCAGCCCATCGTCCGCCAGGGCGCGGCGCAGATCTTCCTCCAACTGCCGGCGGTCTTCGGCATCGGCGTGCATTTCGGGCGAGTAGAAGCGGTAAACGCCGCGTCCGCCGCCCTTCGCCGCATAGAGGGCGAGGTCGGCATTGCGGATCAGCGCATCGGCGGTCACGCCATCCTGCGGGCAGAAGGAAATGCCGATCGATACGCCGATCACGACGGCGGTGTTCTCGATCGCATAGGGTTGCGACACGTCGGTGATGATCGCACGGGCAAGATGATCGAGCTGAATCTTGTCGGGGCGGCCCGGCAACAGAATCTTGAACTCATCGCCGCCCTGCCGCCCGACCAGCCCCTTGTCGCCGACGACGCGCTGGATGCGCTGGCTGACCTGACGCAACAACGCGTCGCCCGCCGGATGACCGAGAGTATCGTTGACCGTCTTGAAGCGGTCGAGATCCAGCATCATCAGCGTGCACTCGCGGGGCTGGCCGTTCCTGCCGGCCACCGCCTGCTCCAGCGAGCGCATCATCTGCATCCGGTTGGCAAGGCCGGTCAGCGAATCATATTGGGCCAGGCGATGCACCTCGGCCTGACTGCGGCGCATTTCGGTAAGGTCCGTGCCGCTGCCCCGGAAGCCGTGGAACTGACCATATTCGTTGAACACCGGCTGGCCGGAAATCGACCACCAGCGTTCGTCCTTTGCCATGGCGGCGCGGATCGGAATTTCGGCAAAGCCGGTGCGGGCGGACAGGTGGAAACCCAGAGTGCGCTCGCCATCGCCGTCCTGCCGGTCTCCGGGGCGGATGATTTCCGTGATCGGGCGGCCGATCAACGCGTCATTGCTGAGGTCCAGCGTGCGCGCCAGCGTGTCTGAAATATAGGCGATGCAGCCATGGCGATCGGTTTCCCAGAACCAGCCGCGGCCCGACTGCTCATATTCATGCAGCAGCCGGTCGGATCGTTGGGCGCACAGGTCCCGCTGGTAGAAGGCGATGGCGCGGTTCATGTCGGCATTGGCCTGACGCAGCGCCGCGATCAGCATCACCGCGATACAACTGATCAACAGGCCGATCTGGGCAAAACCCGCCCCGTGCGCGAGGGTGGCGATCAACAGGCCGGTGAAATAGCTGACGCCCAGCAGCCGCCGATCCCCGAAAATCGACACCGCCATCAGCGCCACCGCCATTTCCGCCGTGAGGTTGCGCGACAGCGCGCCTGCGATCAGCGACGGCCCCAGCATCAGGCTGAAGGTCAGGCCCGACAGCAACACCATGGGCAGCATCAGCCATTTCTGGTGATGAGGACGCAGCCGTTGGAAGCGGACGCCGCGCGGCACGACGATGGCGACGCCATCCACCAGCAGCATGGCGGACAGGGCAATGGCATGGCCGATATTGCCCGGTTCGTAAAAGGGGACATGCAACAGCGCGGTGATGCACAGCTTGCCCAGCAGGACCAATGGCCAGAGCCGGGCGATGTGGACGAAGGTGCCGGAAATCCAGGAGGCATCGACCTCCGCCCCGCCCTCGGTCAGCCCAAGGGCGACGACGAGATCCATCCGCCGCGCGTGCAGTTCCGCCAGATTGGTCCGCAGGGAAGCCATGCCTCCCTGCGTAACGAGGAGTTATTGAAAGAAGCTTACCTGCCCGGCGACAGAATAGCCCTTTTCTCCGTCGATTAGACCCGCATCGGCATCAGAACATAGAGAGCCGGGCTGCGATCATTTTCGCGGATCAGCGTCGGCGCGGCGGCATCGGCCAGATGCAGTTCGACCAGTTCGCTGTCGATCTGGTTGAGGATGTCGAGCAGATAGCGGGCGTTGAAGCCGATGTCGAAGCCTTCGCCCTGGAAAGCGCCGGGCACTTCTTCAGCGGCCGTGCCGTTTTCCGGGCTGGTGACGGACAGGACGATCTTGTCCCGCTCCAGCGTCATCTTGACCGCGCGGGTCTTTTCCGTCGCAATGGTGGCGACGCGGTCCACGCCTTCCTCGAAGCTGCGCGGATCGATCTTGAGCAGCTTGTCGTTGGCGGTCGGGATGACGCGGCTGTAATCGGGGAAGGTGCCGTCGATCAGCTTGCTGGTCAGGATCGCGCTGCCGAGGCCAAAGCGGATCTTGCTGGCCGACAGGCTGATCTGGACCGATCCCTCGACCTCATCGAGCAGCTTGCGCAGTTCGCCGATGCACTTGCGGGGCACGATGATGCCCGGCATGCCGTCGGCGCCGTCGGGACGCGGTACGGTGACGCGGGCAAGGCGGTGACCGTCGGTCGCGGCCGCCTTCAGCACCGGCTGGCCGTCATCCGAGACGTGGAAATAAATGCCGTTCAGATAGTAGCGCGTCTCTTCGGTCGAGATGGCGAAGCGCGTCTTGTCGATGATCTGCTTCAGCGTCTCGGCCGGCAGTTCGAAGCTGGTCGGCAGATCGCCTTCCGCGATCACCGGGAAGTCGTCGCGCGGCAGGGTCGACAGGTTGAAGCGGGCGCGGCCCGCCTGGATCAGCATCTTGCCCTCGGCCGCGTGGAGCGACACCTGGCTGCCTTCGGGCAGCTTGCGGGCGATGTCGAACAGGGTGTGCGCCGAAATGGTGGTCGCGCCGGGCTGTTCGACCTGCGCTGAAACGCTTTCGACGATCTGGAGGTCGAGGTCAGTCGCCATCAGCTTGATCGCGCCGTCGGCCGATGCTTCGATCAGCACGTTGGACAGGATCGGAATCGTGTTGCGCCGCTCAACCACCGACTGGACGTGGCTGAGGCTCTTGAGGAGCGTTGCGCGTTCGATGGTGGCCTTCATGTCCCTGTTCTGTCCGTTTCTTTTCTGCGCAAAGCCCGGAGACGGTCGAATCCGGGCGACAATGATGGATGGTCCTTCATAGCCGCTGTTGCGGTCCCTGCAAGCATTCGCTGAGCCTTTCGTTTCGCTCGGGGTTGCAAAAAGGATCGGCTTGCGCTTTGCCGGGGATGTGAAACGCTTGTGGTCCCTCGCCCTTCCCCTGCTGATGTTCGGTGCGACCGCACAGGCGCGGGACTCGCTGGGCGTGTTCGAGGCCTGGGGCGCGTTTCGCGATCCGGCCGTGTCCCAGTCCGGTGGCCCGCGCTGTTACGCCATCGCCATGCCGGTCGCGGCGAAGTCGCAGGGCTTTGCGGCGGTCGGAAGCTGGCCACGGCAACAGGTGCGCGGACAGGTGCATTTCCGCCTGAGCCGGATGCGGGCCGAAGATGCGGCGGTGATCCTGAACGTGGGCGACCGGCGCTTTACGCTGGTGGCGGGACAGGTCGATGCCTGGGCGCCCGATGCGCGGGCCGATGCGGCGATCATCGCGGCGATGCGATCGGCCACCAGCATGAGCGTGCAGACGCGGGATGCACGCGGGCTGGGTTTTGCCGATACCTATGCCTTGCGCGGGGCGGCGACGGCGATCGATGCGGCGGCCCTGGGGTGCGCGCGGCTGCGTTAGAATCGCGCCGCTTTCAAAATCTGCGAAAATCGGCTATGGGCGCGGCCATGCAGACAGCCGCCAACCCCTTGATGCCGATTCCCGGCCTTATCGACCCTGTGCCCGTGCCGCGTGCGGTAACGCCCCGTGAGGATGGGCGCGTCGACCTGATGGGGCTGTCGCGCCCGCAGATCAAGGGCGCGCTGGAGGAAGCAGGCCTCGATCAGAAGCAGGCGAAGCTGCGCTCCAAACAGCTGTTCCACTGGCTCTATCATCGTGGCGAGACGGATTTCGACGCGATGACCGACCTCGCCAAGCCCATGCGCGGCTGGATGGCGGAGCGCTTCGTCGTCGGCCGTCCGCAGGTGGTCGAGGCGCAGGTGTCGAGCGACGGCACCCGCAAATGGCTGCTGCGCTCGGACGACGGGCAGGATTATGAGATGGTGTTCATCCCCGACGCGGACCGGGGGACGCTGTGCGTGTCGAGCCAGGTGGGCTGCACATTGAACTGCCGTTTCTGTCACACCGGCACAATGCGGCTGGTGCGCAATCTGACGCCGGGCGAGATTGTGGGGCAGGTCATGCTGGCGCGCGACGCGCTGGGCGAGTGGCCCAAGGGCAGCATGGCGTCGGCCAATGACGATGAGGCCGACGATGCCTCGCAGTACACGACCGACGGGCGGATGCTGACCAACATCGTGATGATGGGCATGGGCGAGCCGCTCTATAATTTCGACCATGTGCGCGATGCGCTGAAGGTCGTGATGGATGGCGATGGCCTTGCCCTGTCGAAGCGGCGGATCACCTTGTCGACCTCCGGCGTGGTGCCGATGATGGCGCGGGCGGGCGAGGAGATCGGCGTGAACCTGGCCGTGTCGCTCCATGCCGTGACCAAGGATGTGCGCGACGAACTGGTGCCGCTCAACAAGAAGTTTGGCATTGAAGAGCTGTTGCAGGCCTGCGCCGACTATCCGAGCGCGAACAATGCGCGGCGGATCACCTTCGAATATGTGATGATCAAGGACAAGAATGACAGCGACGAGGATGCGCGCGAACTGGTGCGGCTGCTGCGTCACTATAAGCTGCCCGCCAAGGTCAATCTGATCCCGTTCAATCCCTGGCCGGGCACGGATTATGAATGCTCGACGCCCGAGCGGATTCGCGCTTTCAGCAACATCGTGTTCGAGGGCGGGATCAGCGCGCCGGTGCGCACGCCGCGCGGGCGGGACATCATGGCGGCCTGCGGGCAGCTGAAATCCGCGTCGGAGAAGAAGAGCCGGGCGGAGCTGGACCGCCTCGCCGCGGAGAAGCAAGCCGCGCTCGGATAGAGCGGGGCCGATTGGGTGCGCCTTTGCGGCGCGAGACGAAAACCCCGCCCGGAACGGCGGGGTTTTTCTTGTGCGTTTCGTCCGGGCGGTATCAAGGGTGAAAAGAATGACGGACGAAGAGATGGAACGGATCGCCCTGGGCTTTTGCGCCCGGACGCTGCCCAAGGAGGAATGGACCCATATGGCCCATTTCTCGACGGCGCTATGGCTGATGCTGCGGGGGCCCGATCTGGTGCCGGAACGCGACATGCCGGGGATGATCGCGGCCTATAATGAAAGCGTTGGGGGCGTGAACAGTGATACGTCCGGTTATCATGAGACGATCACGCAGGCATCGTTGCGGGCGGCGCGGGCGCTGCTGACAGGCTTGCCGGAAGGGGTGACGCCGGCGGAGGCCTTTGCGGCACTGATGGATTCGCCCATGGCCGACAAGGACTGGCTGTATGCCTATTGGTCGCGCGAACGGCTAATGTCGGCGGAAGCGCGTCGCGCATGGGTGGAGCCGGACCTCACTCCCCTGCCCTGGGCATAGAAAAAGGGCGGCCCCGCATGGGACCGCCCTTCCCCTGTTCTATCCGAGAGGGATTAGAAGCGGAAACCGATGCCGACAACGCCGGCGTCACGGCCGCCGAGACCGTCTTCATACTCGGTGCGCTGATATTCGGCCGAGATGTAGGTGTTGCCGGTCACGGCGAATTCCACGCCGCCACCGTAACGAACGCCTTCATAGTTGAAGTTGGTGCCAAGCAGTTCGAAGCGGGTGTCGGCATAGCCGACCTTGCCGAACGCCAGAACGCGCGGGGTCACGACATAGCCCAGGCGAACCGAAGCGGCCAGATCACGGCTGACGTCAACGCCGCCTTCCTTAATGGTGGAATCGCTGAACGACACTTCCGGGCCGAAGGTGATGCGCGGCGCGACAGCCAGGTCGTAACCGGCGCTGACGCCATAAGCAAAACCGTCCTGGCCACCGACCTTGTCGTAGCCCAGCGTCACGCCTGCGCGCGGCCCGGTGAAGGGCGCAGCGTCCTGAGCGAAGGCGGGAGCGGAAACGGCAGCAGCAGAAGCAGCAATCGCTGCGAAAATCACAGTCTTCATATAATCCTCATATCATGAGCAACGTCCATATCCCCGAACAGGATAGACGCTTTCGTTCTCTTTACGGGTGGTGTCGCGTTCTTATTCTATCATCACCATTGGACTACCGATTTTGATCGGAACCCTTCCCGTCCTGCGTTCAGCGATATGTGTCACTGACGGCGTGCATATGTAACGCAATTGTCATTGTTGCAAGTTGGGTATGAACTTTATGAATATATGAGGCTTTTCCGCAACAGATCGATGCGCACGAAAAAGGGCGGCCCCGTGCAGGACCGCCCTCTCCGCCTTGAACAGCGGGGTTCGCTTAGAAGCGGAAGCCGATGCCGACAACGCCTGCGTCGCGGCCGCCGAACCCGGCTTCATATTCGGTGCGCTGATATTCAGCCGAGATGTAGGTGCGCGGGGTTACCGAATATTCCAGACCACCACCGAAGCGCACGCCTTCCAGATTATAGTGACCGGCGCCGACGGGTTCGAAGCGGCTGTTGGCATAGCCGACCTTGCCGAACGCCAGGACCTTCGGGGTCACGACATAGCCCAGGCGGACCGAAGCGGCGAGATCGCGGCTGGCGTCGACGCCGCCGAATTCGGCGGTGGATTCGCTCAGCGACACTTCCGGACCGAAGGTGACGCGCGGCAGCACGGCCAGATCATAGCCGGTCGACACGCCGTAGCTGAAGCCGTCGCTGCCCTGAACCTTGTCATAGCCCATGGTAACGCCAACGCGCGGACCAGTAAAAGGCGCAGCGTCCTGAGCGATAGCAGGAACAGAAATGACGGCAGCAGCAATCGCCGCGAAAATCGCAGTCTTCATGATATTCCTCATATTATTATTCGATACCCTGAACCGGGTGAGATTTATTTATGTTCTCAATCGGTTTTTAAAAGGGACTGATCTTTAAAATATTTCTGATCTTATCCCTCTTGAAACTTCAAGGAATCGATCCATACGAATTTAAACTTGCCTGAAATTTACTTGACCTCAGACAGGGGCGCTTATGCCCCCCAAAGCTGGCTCCCAGATGAACGAAATCAGGTCATGCGTTCATGTTCGTCCCAGGAACGACCTTTTTGACCCGACTGGTGCAAAAGAGTAACAGTCACTTATGGACAACGCGCCATCGGACCGAACCCTGGTCGAGCGAAAGCCGGCCCAGCCCAGGCTGGTGCTGCGGCACCGGTTGCCGACGCGCCTGTGGCACTGGCTGAATGCCCTGCTGCTCTACGTGCTGTTCACCAGCGGCCTCGGCATATTCAACGCGCATCCCCGGCTCTATTGGGGCCAATTTGGCGCGAATTTCGACCATCCCTGGCTGAAGCTGGAGCGCTTCGGCGGCTGGATCACCCTGCCCGCGCATTATAATCTGGCGATGTCGCGGCACTGGCACCTGACCGCCGCGCCGATCTTCGCCTTCGCGCTGTTCTTCTACATGCTCTGGAGCCTGTTCGGGCGGCATCTGACGCGCGACCTCGCCTTTCGGCGCGGCGAACTGGCGCCGCGTCATGTCTGGCGCGACATCCGCGACCATGCACGTCTGCGCTTTCCGACCGGGGAGGCGGCGCTGCGCTATAATGTGCTCCAAAAGGCAAGCTATATCGGCGTGATCTTCGTCGCGCTGCCGCTCATCATCCTGACCGGCCTTACCATGTCGCCGGGCATGAACGCGGCCTGGCCCTGGCTGGTCGAGCTGTTCGGCGGGCGGCAATCGGCACGGTCGATCCACTTCATCACCGCCTTTGCGCTGGTGGCCTTCTTCCTCGTCCACATCCTCATGGTGCTGCTGGCGGGACCCGTGAACGAGATCCGGTCGATGATCAGCGGGCGATACCGGGTGCCGGAACCAAGCATGGAGAATGGGGAATGAGCCTGATCCTCACCCGCCGCACCCTGGTGCTGGGCGCCGCCGCGACGCTGGCGGGTTGCGACCGGCTGGCACGCAATGAGGCGTTTCGGGACGTGCTGTTCTCTGCCGAAAATTTCCACAAATGGGCGCAGCGCAGCCTGATGGCGCGTGACGCACTGGCCCACGAATTCCGGCCCGATCAAATTTCCCCCTTCTTCCGGCCCAATGGCACCGCCAATCCGGACACGCCGGAATATAGGGCACTGTGGCGCAACGGCTTTGCCGATTGGCGGCTGCGGGTCAGCGGACTGGTCGAACGACCGCTGTCTCTGTCGCTGGCCGACCTCCACGCCTTCCCCCATCGCCAGCAGATCACGCGGCATGATTGCGTCGAAGGGTGGAGCGCCATCGGCAAATGGCGGGGTGTCGCGTTGAAGCGGGTTCTCGATGCCGCACGGCTACGGGACGGGGCACGCTATATCGTCTTTCACTGCGCCGACGATATGGGCAGCGGCAAGGCCTATTATGAGAGTATCGACCTGATGGATGCCTTCCACCCCCAGACGATCCTGGCCTTCGCGCTCAACGACCAGCCCTTGCGGGTCGCCAACGGCGCACCGCTGCGGCTGCGCGTCGAACGGCAATTGGGCTATAAGCAGGCGAAATATTTGATGCGGATAGAGGCGGTTACCTCCCTGGACGGCATTGGCGACGGCAAGGGCGGCTTCTGGGAGGACCATGCCGGATATGACTGGTATGCCGGCATTTGACCTCAACGGAATGACCTGACAGGGTAGCAGCATGAAACTGTTCGATCGGGTCATCAATCGGCTGGTCACACGTGGCCAGCTTACCATCCATTATCATGACGGCAGAAAAATCACGGTCGGGAAGGCCGAACCGGGCTTCCCCTCGCTGGCACTGAAGTTCCACGATGCGCGAGTGCCGTTCGACATCATCAAGGATCCGCGCCTGGGCATGGCCGAAGCCTTTATCGACGGGCGGGTGGCCATCGAGGGCGGCGGGATCATGGAACTGATTTCGCTCGTTCGCATGAACAATGCCTGGGAAACCGGCAAGTCGGTCAGCGATCTCGGCTCGTTGAAACGTGGCTTCAAGACGATCCGGCACAAATTGTGGGCCGCCAATCATCGCACGCGGTCGAAGGCCAATGTGGCGCATCATTACGACCTGTCGGGCGCGCTCTATGCACTCTTCCTCGACCGCGACCGCCAATATAGCTGCGCTTATTTCCCCGACGCCGACAATGAAACGGGCATCAGCCTGGAGCAGGCGCAGGAGGACAAGAAGGCGCATATCGCCGCGAAACTGCACCTGAAGCCCGGCATGAAGGTGTTGGACATCGGCTGCGGCTGGGGTGGCATGGCGCTCTATCTGCACCGCACCTGCGGCGTGGACGTGACCGGCATCACCCTGTCGGAAGAACAGCTGAAGGTCGCGCGGCAACGGGCGCAGGACGCGGGCGTGGCTGACCATGTGCGCTTCGAGCTGATCGATTATCGCGATATCGAGGGACCGTTCGACCGCATCGTGTCGGTCGGCATGTTCGAACATGTCGGGACCAAGGATTATCGCACCTTCTACACCAAGTGCCGCGAACTGCTGACCCCGGAGGGGGTCATGCTGATCCACACCATCGGCCGGATCGACGGGCCGGGCATCACCGACGCCTTCACCCAGAAATATATCTTCCCCGGCGGCTATATCCCCGCCTTGTCGGAGATGATCCAGGGCAGCGAAGGCACCCGGCTGATGGTCACGGATGTCGAGGTGCTGCGCATGCATTACGGCCTCACCATCCGCGAATGGTACAGGCGGACGCTGGCGCATAAGGCGGATATCGTCGCGCTCTACGACGAACGGTTCTTCCGCCTCTGGACCTTCTATCTGGCAGGCGCGGCGACCGTGTTCGAACATGGCGGCATGGTGAATTACCAGGTCCAATATGTCCGCGACCGGCGATCCCTGCCGATCACCCGCGATTATATGCTGGAGGCCGAGGCCGCACTGCGAGGCCGCTGATTAACCATGAATATTGGCTGACGGAACCGTTCCCGGACGGTTCAGTCGGCCCGGTGCATCTTCCCCTTCATGTCCCCGCTGCTCAGGCGACGGGCGCGCATGTGAGGAGAAGCAGACATGAACATCTTGTGGAAGGGCGCGGCCGCGCTGGGGCTGGCGATCACGGCCATGGGCATCGGCGCAGCGCCTGCGCAGGCGCAATATTATGGCGGCGACTATGGCTATCGCGACGGCTATCGGGGCGATGACTATCGCCGCTGGGACGACCGCCGCGGCTGGCGCGATGACGATCGCCGTTATTGGCGGGGCGACCGGCGCAGTTGGCGCGGTCATTATCGCCAGCGTTGCTGGACCGAATGGCGCTACAGTCATTATCGCGACCGGCGCGTGAGGGTGCGCGTCTGTAACTGACAGCGATAAAATCCTCCCTGTGTTCAACGCATAGGGGGATTATGGATATGTTACGCCGTCCGCCGATTGAACCGGCGGGCGGCTTGCGGCATCTTCGTTCCATGACCGATCCCATGCCCGTCATCCAGAGCCTGTTGTCGGGCCTGCCGATCTTCCTGCTGCATCTGGCCTGCGCGACACTGGCCTGGATCGCGGCGCTGGCGCTTTATATGTGGATCACGCCGCATGACGAATTCGCGCTGATCCGCGCAGGCAATGATGCCGCCGCCATCTCGCTGGGCGGCGCGGCGATCGGCCTGGCGGTGCCGCTGGGCTTTTGCCTCGCGGGATCGGTCAATAGCTGGGACATCGTGATCTGGGGCAGCGTGACGCTGATCCTGCAACTTATCGCCTTTCGCTTCGTCGATTTTCTGCTGGGCCAACTGCCTGCCCGGATCGAAGCCAATGAACGCTCCGCCGCCATCTTCCTGGCGATGATGAAGACCGCCATCGCCTGCCTCACCGCAGGCGCGATCGCGGGATGATCCGGTGAACCGCCCGCGCCTCGGCTGTCTGCCCGGGCTGCTCGGCATCATCCTTGCCCTGCTGTGGATCAGCGAAGTCACCCGGCCGCCGCCACTGCAAGTCGAAACCTTCAACCCACGCTCGCCCCGCCGCCCGATGCCGCAATGGAGCGATGAGAGCTTCGTGATCGAGGAACGGAACGAACCCCCTTCCGACAGCATGGGGACGACCTTTGCCGTGGACCGGGGCGGTGCCTGGCTGACCGCCCAGCATGTCACCCATGGCTGCACCCGCGTCGGCATCGAGTCGGGCGGCTTTGCCCGGCCCGTCTCGCGGCTGATCGAAAGCCGTGAAGCCGATGCGGCGGTGGTGCGCAGCAGATTGGCGAGCGACCACGCCCTGCCGCTGTCGGATCGCATGCCCCCGGCGGGATCGGTCGGATATCATATGGGCTTCCCGGCCGGGGAGCCGACGCTGGTGATATCCGAACTGATCGGCGCCGCCCGTGCCCGGCGGGGAACCGGGGAAGAGACGCAGCCAGTCCTTGCCTGGGCCGAACATAGCCGGATCCCGATGGGCGACGGTACGCTGTCCGGCATCAGCGGCGGGCCGGTCTTTGCCGAGGACGGCCATGTCGTGGGCGTCAACAGCGCGGCCACCGACCGGCGGGGGCGAATCCTGACCACCGCGCCCGATGCGATGATGCGGCTCGTCACCGCCAGCCATGCCGTCGCCGATCAACCGGTCGCCTATCCCTTCCTGGATGCAGCCGATGCGCAGGCGCGATTCGAATCCTGGCTGGCGCAGGGGGTGATCCGCCGGATATTCTGCGACGTGGACAAAACGCCGGGAGTGTTGACGCAGGGGCGACCAAAGGGCTAGTCCGCGACGAAATTCACAGGATCAGAACTATCATGAGCGATACCCCTCCCGACCGCCTTTCCACCAACCCGAAAAGCCCTTTTTTCGACATGGACGTGCTTCAGCGCGGCATCGGCATCAAGTTCAAGGACCGGGTCCGTAACGATGTCGAGGAATATTGCCTTTCGGAGGGCTGGGTCCGCGTCGCGGCGGGCAAGACCCGCGACCGCCACGGCCAGCCGCTGACGATCAAGCTGTCCGGCCCGGTCGAAGCCTGGTTCGAAAATGCGGCCGAGGGCGCTGACGAAGCCGCCGAAAAGGGCGAATAAGCTTTTCGCCTGAGCTGAAAAAGGCGCTGCCTCTGGCGAGGCGGCGCCTTTTTTCTCTTATACCAAGATTCACTGATCAGAACCCCTGGGCCCAATCGCGCAGGCCGATCGACATGATGCGCCCGGGCTGTTCGACGAGCCTGTTCCAGGCGTCGCAACAGTGATCGACGATGTCCTCGTGGGAGTTGAACACGCGGTTCGACAGCCAGTTGTCACGCAGGAACTGCCAGATATTCTCCTGCGGGTTGAGCTCGGGGCACTTCGATGGGATCGGGATGATCGAGATATTACCGGGCACGTTGAGCTTGGGCGTCAGATGCCAGCCAGCCTGGTCCATGAGCAGCACGGCGTGCGTGTCAGGAGCGACGGCCAGTGAGATCTCGGCCAGGTGCAGGTTCATTGTGTCGGTGTTGCAGAACGGCAGGATGAGGCCTGCAGCCTTGCCTTCCTGCGGGCAGATCGCGCCGAAGATATAGGCGGAGCTGGTGCGCTGATCATGCGGCGCGGATGGTCGCGTCCCTCGTTTGGCCCAGCGCCGCGTGATCTTGTTCTTCTGTCCGATCCGGGCCTCGTCCGTGAACCAGATTTCTATCGGTGTGCCCCGCGGGAGGCACGCTTTGACCTTGTCCAGCTCGGCGGCAAAGCCCCCCTTTTGAAGGCCTCAATTGCCTCTGGATCCTGGGCATGATGTTTGGGCCGGGCTGACAACTTGCGGTAGCCCAGCGCCCGCAGCTCACGGCTCAGTGTCGGCCTCGAAACCGAGACGGAAAACTCGTCCCATAGCCACTGAGCCAGATCAATGATCCGCCAGCGCACCACGCCGTGCACGGCGGGGATCGGACCCCGTTCGACCATCTCGACGAGGGCTGCGCGGTGGGCAGCGCTCAGGCGCGAGGGCTGGCCCGGCGCCTTCCGGTCGATCAATCCATCGGGTCCGGCCGCGTTGAACCTCAACACCCAGTCGCGGACGATCTGCAGCGTCACCCCGCCGATCCGTGCCGCCTCGGTACGGCTCGACCCCTCATAGATCGCCGCCAGCGCCAGTAATCGCCGCGCTTGCGCGCCATCCTTCGATTTACGGGCCGCGGCCCTCACCAGGGTAGCGTCAAAGTCGGCGCGAAGCGGGATCGGCATGACAAACTCCAGCTCGTTTGCCACCTTGAATCAGCACCGCTCGGACATGGCAACCCCTTATGAGTCAGGCTTTCCGGACGTTGGTATTACAGGCGGGTATCAACGCAACGCTGCGTCGCGCTTCACATCCGCGATAATGTCCCCGAGCGAACGCACGGAAGGCGTCGCATCGGCATAGCGCATGGCGCGCATATCCATGGCAAGGCGCGGCTGGCCGACGGCAGGCGTCTTGCGTGCCGAAGCCACGCCCCCATCTTCCGGATCGTCCCCGGTCATGTCCATGCCGGCAAAGCGCGTGCCGCCGCCCAGCGACGGATCGGAACGGAAAGGATGCAGTTGCGGCTTGTCGGGATAGATGAAGCCGAAGGTCGGATTGGTCCGCGCGCCCATCTGGCCAGTCGGGCTATGCCAGACGCGCACCTCGCTCCAGTCGCCATCCTCCGACACGTCGATCGCCAGCACATCCTCCTCAATGGCGCCGGGCACCGACCAGTTGGCGTGGCGGATCAAGACATGCCGGCCGTCCAGCACCTTGCTGACCACCGCGACATGCCCCAGCACCATCGGCCCGACCGGACGGAAGGCCAGCACCGCACCTTTGCGGGGGGCGTGGCCGCGCTTGTAATGATTTTCCGCCTGGTCCCACCAGGTCAGCGCATCACCATAGAGCTGAACGCCGGACACGATGCGCGCATAGGGCACGCATTGCAGCACGGTCGCGCTCCACACAGGCGTCGTTGTCAGGCTGGCCAGCAGCAAGGCCGCCCAGCGCATCATTCCCAATTTCATGCGACCCCAAAAGCGTCAGAATCGCCCCACCGCTGATGAGATTAGGCGGCGGTTCTTAGAAACTGGTTAAAATGTCAGAAAGCACCGCGTGCAGAGTCGCTGCCGGCGGTCGCACGGTCAGCCATGGCGATCTGCACCGGCATGTCGTTCGACTTGTGCGCGTAGATGAAGCCCTTGGCGGCGTTGGAACGCAGGCCAAGATCACCGATCGGGCCGTACCAGACGCGCACATCGGTCCAGTCATTATTCGGCGAGACGTCGATCGCGCGCACATTCCGCTCGATACCACCGCGATAGGACCAGTTGGCATGGGTCAGCAGCACTTCACGATCGCTGATCACCTTGCTGACCATCGCGACATGGCCGACCGGCATGGTGCGGCTGGCGGCGAAGGCCAGAACGGCGCCGACGCGCGGCTCATGGCCACGGTCATAACGGCCCTCGGCCTGACCCCACCAGGTGTTGGCGTTACCATGCAGATCGATACCGGAAACCTGACGGGCGAAGGGCGCGCACTGGAGGACGCCAGCAGCGGCCGGGGTCGTGATCAGGGCGCCGAGCGCGAGCGTTGCCGCTGCGACAAAAGCGCGAAAACCACCGATCATGCGTTGCGACCCCCGACTTCTTTTTAGGAACTAACCCCGTGATAAAGTCTTAGGGCAGACGCCAGACGAGTTGAAAAGCAGCGAGCGACGAGCCGTTGTTGCGGCGCGTCAACCTGCGGAACGATAGACGTGGCCAGCCGTTACCGTGAATCGCGTCGATTCCTGTAAATCACTGAAAAGACTGTCTTCTGTTCCGGTCATCCAGACCTGACCGCCGGTTTCGCGCAGCCGTTCGAACAAAGCGGCTCGTCGCGACGGGTCGAGATGAGCCGCCACCTCATCGAGCAGCAGCACCGGCGGCTGGCCGCGATGATCAGCCACCAACGCGGCATGGGCGAGCAGGATGGAGAGCAGCAACGCCTTCTGTTCGCCAGTCGAACACAGCGCAGCGGCCTGACCCTTGGCGGCGTGGATGACGGCCAAATCCTGTCGATGCGGTCCGGACAGGGTGCGTCCGGCAGCGGCGTCGCGGCGGCGTTCGCGGGCAAGGCGAAGCCCCAACGGCTCGTCGCAGCCCTCTTCCCCCTCCATGGCCAACAGGGGACGGGCGAAGGGATGGTCGGGCCGCCCCTCCAGCGAGGCGCTGAGGCGCGCGACCAGATCGGCGCGGGCGGCGGTGATGGCCGTACCATGCTCATCCATCTGGATTTCAAGCGCGCTCAGCCAGCTCGGATCGGCGACGGAGAGGTCGGCCAGCAGCCGGTTGCGCGCCCGCATCGCCGCTTCATAGCGGGCGCTGTGCACGGCATGGGCGGGATGAAGCGCCAGCGTCAGTCGATCAAGAAAACGCCGCCGGCCGCCAGGGCTGTCCATGAACAGCCGGTCCATCGCCGGGGTCAGCCAGACGATCGCCAGATGATCCGCCAGCGCATTGGCGGAAGAGGACACGCCGCCGATCCGCACCTGCCGCCGGTCAGGAGCCGAAGCCAGCACGCCGGTCCCCAGCATCACGCCATCCACTTCAGCCGCGATGCCGAAGCCCCCCGCCCCGCCCTGCCGCACCATGTCGCGCAAGGCCCCGCCGCGCAGGCCCCGGCCCGGCGCCAGCATCGACACGGCCTCCAATATGTTGGTCTTGCCCGCGCCATTCTCGCCGGTCAGCACGATGAAGGCATGATCGGGGACAATCAGCGCATCCGCATGGTTGCGGAAATCGCTCAGGGTAAGACGGCCGATCATCGGGCCGCTCTAGCCAGTGTGGCGCTATTGGGAAAGCGTTTCGCGATTCGGCGAGGCGGGCGCGTCCAACCTCACGCCTGCTGCAAACCCGGAAAACGGGGGTGGGCAATGCCCACCCCGCGCATCTTACAGACCGTCAACGGCCTTGCTGACAAGGATATTCACCGCAACACGGCGGTTCTGCGCCTTGCCTTCCGGCGTGTCGTTGCTCGCCAACGGGTCCGCCTTGGCCATGCCGGTTGGGGTCAGCATGCGATAGGGTTTCCAACCGCAGGCCTGCTGCAGATAATTGACGACGCGGCTGGCCCGCTTTTCGCTGAGCACCTGGTTGATTTCGTCGCCACCCGTGGAATCGGTGTAACCCACGACGAGGATCAGGGCGTTGCTCACACCCTCTGCGCTGGTCGCCGCGGCGCAGAGATCGTTCTTCGCCTGTTCGGACAGCACGGCCTTGCCAGTGTCGAAATTCACGTTGGTCGTGGCCTTGACATTATACTGGTCAATCTCGCCCATGCGACCGCGCAGCGCCTCGGTTGCCGCGGTCTGTTCGGCAAAGCCCTGTTCGGTGCCGTTGTGGATCATGGACGCGGTCCTGAGATCCTTGTTCTGCAGATTGATCTGGCTCGCCACCAGGCCGCCGCCCGATTGCAGCGTCTTGACGGTGACCGGCACGCCGTTGAGCAGCGAGGTCGCGGCGAGCCTGCTGCGGCTGAGGCCGAAAAAGCCCTTGCTGGCGCTGATCTTGGTGGCGTCGTTGATGACGATCACCGACTTGGTGCCGTCGGCGGCCGTGACCTGCATCTTGTCGCCGCTGCGCGCGGAAATGAAGCCCTTGATTTCAGGGCCTGCGGTCATCTGGGCCGGGGCGGCGAATGTCGCGGAGACGTCGGCCGAGGGCGGCTCCTGCGTCTGCGTCTGCGCGGACACGCTGCCCGCCGCCGCTCCGGAGAGCAGGGCCAGCATTAAAAGATATTTCGGGCTTTTGGAAATGACACTCATCACGCTACTCCTTCAAAATTCGACCAGTCGGGCCTGCATCACCGCAGCTTTTCGTCCGACCACCGTCCGCGTGATGGCGTTTTCGGCTGTCAGAACCCTCTCCATTTACCTTCGTAAAATCTCCGGCATGGCGCTGCGGGTGCGCGCCATGGATATCCTGCCTGTTCAGCTTAACCTTTCTGATACATGAACAGCCTGGGTCACGTCAGTAGTTGTGCAGGCAATTGGAGTGCCTCGTGCGACGAACCGTTGCATACTGCACCGCACAAATGAACGATCATGCCTGATGGATTGCCCCAATAGACTTTGGAGTAACTGTCTCAAATTGATAGCCATTTGTTCCAGGGCGAGCAGGACTGCGTTCACAGGCAAAATTCAACAGTCCGGCTTTTATCCTTCCGAAACATTCATTTGACATCTGCTTATGACGATCCGGGGCCAGTCGGGAACGGGCGCCTCGGCACGCAGCGCAGAAACAAGGCGCGTGACTCGCTTCGAGAATCACGATGGTGGGGGGGGGGGAATGAGATCGAACAGCATTCCCTGCGTCAGCATGCGGGCAATGGGCGCCCCCGGTCCGTCAGGGACGAAGTTGCAACGGTCAGCGACGCCGCCTCTTCCAGAAACCCGCGGGCGCCAACGGTTGGCCGGCGCTTGCGTTGTATAATGCGGCGGCGGCTGCCGCGGCAGCAGCCAGCATGAATGACGATATGGCCGCAAGAGCCAGAAGCACCGGCGTGGTTTCGTGCGCGACCAGCGCAATCGCGGCATTCGCAATAGCCGGTGGATGCAGCGCGTCGAACATGACCACGAAGCAAAGCGCGATGCCGACGGCGATGGCGATGGTGAGCGGGGTAGGCAGGAAGAACATACGGGCGATCAAGCCCACCATCATCGAGCCGACATGGCTCACCACGATTCTGGCCGGGTGGCACTGACGCAGGGTCGGCGAAGTCGAGATCAGGACAGCCGTTGAGAAGATCGAGGCAAGGTAAAGCCGCCCTCCTGAGCTCCATTCACCTGCCCAAATGGCGGCATAGGTAACCGTGCCGCACGCAAGCGCACACAGGATCGCGCGCTCGACGCGCGACATTGTGCGCGGCGCAGGCCGAGATTCCCGTGCGATGGCACGCGGATCAGGCTCGTCTCGAACTGCGGACAGCGCAGCAGGGTCAAGGCTGACCTCCCGGAACGCAGCCGACGAGCTGGTGTCTCTGACAGATAAGATCGAGGGAGGTTCGCCCATGGTAACGCGCTACCTTGCCATCGTCCGCGTGCCTTCCGGATGATCCTCGCTGTTGAGGATCATCCGGACGCATTGGGCTCGACTGGCGAGTCCGGAACGCATGTCAGACGACGATCGGATCGTCGTTCATGGCCTGCTCGATCAGATGCTTGCGATCGTCGAACTGCGGCGAGACCTTGAGGTCCATGCCGAGCGTGGCTTCATCCTCGTCATGGGTGAAGCCGAGGCTGTGGGTCGCCTCGAACATCACGCCACCGGGCGTGCGGACATAGATGGATTCAAAGTAGCCGCGATTCTTGCGATCCGAGAAATCGGTGAAGCCCATGCCTTCGGTCTCGAACTTGATGCGCGCTTGCACATCCATGTCCGGAACCGCGAAGGCGCCGTGGTGGATGATGCCTTCGGCGATGGTCCAGCTGCCCTGCCGCAGGTCGGGTTCATGCACCAGATCGATGATCGTGCCGGGCGTGTCGCTGTCCTTCACGCGATAACGATGGCGATTGCCTTCCTGTCCGATCTTCTCGAAGTTCCATTGGCTGTTCATGAAGATGTCCATGTCCTCGATCTCGCGCACCGAGGCCGTCCAGCTATGGAAGCCACGCTGCGCATGTTCGATCGGGACATAGGGCGAGTCGAACGGCTCGCGATTGTCGGTCTCGTCCTCCAGCACTTCAAATTCAATGCCGCAATCGGGATGCAGGAAGCCGACATAGCGCTGCCCGAACCGCACGCCCGGTTCGCCTGTCGCGATGCCGTGCCTGTTCAGATGGGCAATCCACCATTCGAGCGACCCCTTGGGGATCGCGTAAGTGCAGGCGGTGAACTGGTTGGATCCCTTCCGGCCCTTCTGGCCGGTGCGCCGGGTGGGGAAAGTGGTCATCACCGTACCTGGTGTGCCCAGCTTGTCGGCAAAATAGAGGTGATAGATCGGGATGCTGCCATCGTAGAACAGCGTCCGCTTCACGAAACGCTGCCCGATCACCTTCACGAAGAAGTCGATGTCGCCCTGCGCGGTACCGGTGCAAAGCGTAATATGATGCAGTCCTGAAATGTGATGAGTTTCCATGGTCGCTCTCCAGACTAGTTTTAGGAAGAAGATGAGGCGCCCCGAAGCCGCTGTCCGGCGCCACGCCACTCTCAGGCGCTACCATCGGGGGACACCATCCACCACGTCGCTTTGTGAATAAGCCAGATTGGATTTTTGAATATGCCTGGCCTTTCCGTCGGCCACGGCCTATCGAGCATTTTGGGGAGGCCATCCTCCTGCCGGGGAGAGCTAATGCTGTCGTTCACGCACCTCACGGTCTTCGAGGCGATCATCCGGACGAAAAGCGTCAGCCTGGCCGCCGAAACGCTGGACATGCCGCAGCCGACGGTAAGCCGCTATCTCAAGCAGTTGCGGGAGCATTTCGATAACCAGCTTTTCGTGCGCACCCATGCCGGTCTGGAGCCAACCTCGCTTGCCCTCTCAGCCGCTCCGGCCGTCGCGCAGGCGCTCGAGCTCTATCGGACACGCCTGAGCGGTGCGCTGGAGTTCGACCCGAGAACCGCCAATCGCAATTTCCATATCGCGGCATCCGACGTCGGCCATCTGCTCATCCTGCCCCGGCTCGTCGAATGGGCAAGGCAGGAAGCGCCGGGCGTGCGCTTCAAGGCGGTGCCGCTCGGCGGCGAGAAGCTGATCGCGAAACTCGAATCCGGCGAGGTCGATGTCGCGATCGGCAGTTTCCCTGCGCTATTCGCCGGGGTCCTCGAACAAAGCCTGTTTCCGGAATCCTATGTCTGCGTCGTCCCGCGCAGCTTCATTCCGCAGGGCCGCCTCACCATGGCCCGCTTCAAATCCGCCCGCCATGTGCTCGTCGATGGGCGCCATCTCGGGCATATCCACGAGGATGTCGAGAAGATCATCAGCAAACTTGTGGGCGTCCGGAATATCACGGTCATGGCCGAGAGCTTTCTGTTGAGCGCACATATTGCCGAGCAGTCCCGGCTCATCCTCACCGCTCCCTCGCGACTCACTGACATCCTGAAACGCGACGCGGTTCGCATCCTCAAGCCGCCTGTGAACCTGCCAGGTTTTCAGGTGAAGCAATATTGGCACGAGCGCTTCCACGAAGATGCCGGCCACATCTGGCTGCGCAGCATTCTGGCGAGGTTTCGCGCGCTCGGCCCGGTCCCCGAGGCCGAGCCGTCATCGCCCGGCTAGGGCGTTGAACGCCGGTAGATAGGCGGCACCGTCGTCAATCCAGCAATCGGGTCGATCATGCTCGTTCAACCACCACTTCACCAGGCGCTTTTCCACAAGAGGCAACGCATGGCGGCTTTCATAGGTCGCAATCGTTGCGGTCACGCCGCTTACGGCACAGGAATCTCCGAGCGCGACAATTCGGCGCGCATCTTACCGACCACGGAATCGATGAAAGCTGAAACCGCTAATGGCAGGTGCGCTCGGTTGGGATAGACGACGCTCATGCTGAGACCACGGCGCATATATTGGGGCAATACCGGCGCCAGACGGCCGTCCCTCAAATCGCTCGTTTCCAGCATCGGAGCCAAGGCGATGCCGAGACCCGCGATTGCCGCTTTGCGGATCGCTTGCGCGGTGTTGACCGTCACCCGGCCGGTGACTGTCACCTCCTCCTCCACGCCATCAGGCCGTTGGAGGCGCCAGGTCGCATATTCCCGGGACTGAGGCACGAACAGACAGTCATGGCGGGTCAGGTCCTGCAACGTGACCGGCGTCCCGTGCGCGTCGAGATAGGAGGGGCTGGCGACCAGCCCGATCGATCGGCTCAGGATCTTGCGCACGACATAGTTCGGGTTAGGCGTTTGGGCGCCTCGGAAGGCGACATCGATGCCCTCTTCGATGAGGTTGGCCGCGGCGTCGCTCAAGACAAAGTCAATGCGCACTTGCGGATGGGCCGCCAGGAATTCCGCCACCCATTCCATCCGGTAGAAGTCGAAAAAGTCTGCGGGCATCGCCACACGGATCAACCCTCTGGGGACTCGCGCGCCAGCGATCAGGTCTTCCCCCGCTTGTTGCAATCCATCCACAGCCGCGGCGCTGTTCCCGTATAGCTCATGCCCGGCATCGGTGAGATTCAGCTTCCGGGTCGATCGCTGCATGAGCCGGGCGCCGAGCTGCTCTTCCAGTTCCTGAATGCGCCGACTGACCGTATTGGCTGGAATCCCCAGACGGCGACCGGCCTCGGCGAAACTGCCGAAGCGAACGACCTGCACGAACAGGCCGATGTCGTTCAGATCAAGCATGGCGACCGTTCCTTCAGAAAATGGGGGAGTTAAATCCAATATCCCCATCTAATCAATCAAAGCGCCCACAACCACCTTCCGGGACAAGGAATTGCCTCTGTCCTCGCTGGTTCGCTCACACGGACCCGCGCACGACAACCAGAAAGGTCGCCATCTTGGCTAATCACACCGACTTATCCCAGCCCGATCGCGGTTTTGCCGCCTTCGTCGCGATGATGGCTGCGCTCATGATGCTGGGGGCTCTCGGTCTTGACGGCATGTTGCCCGGTCTCCCGACCATTGCGCGCGATCTCGACATAAGCTCGCCCAATGGCAGCCAGATGGTGGTGGCGTTCTACGGCCTGAGCATCGGGCTGGGAACGATCGTCTACGGGCCGCTGATGGATCGCTACGGCCGCAGGCCGTTTCTGCTCGCCGGCCTCGCGGGATTCGCTCTATCGAGCGCCCTCGCGGCGGCCGCGACGAGCCTGACCATGCTGCTTGCGGCCCGCATTCTTCAGGGTGTGACGATCGCCTCGGCCCGGGTCGGCGCGATCTCGGTGATCCGGGACCGTTATCATGGTCCAAGGATGGCTCAGGTCATGTCCATCGCCATGCTGGTTTTCATGGCGAGCCCGATCTTCGCCCCGGCACTGGGCCAGTCGGTGCTGGCCTTTGTGTCCTGGCGCTGGCTGTTCGGCATGTTGTCGCTCCTGGCACTCTTGCTGGCGATCTGGATAGGCGTGGACCTTCCGGAATCGCTGCATCCGCAAGATCAGCGGGCCATCAGCGCCAGGGAGCTTCTGGCGGCCTTCGGCGCGACGATCCGCAACCGGCAAGGCATGGGCTACACGCTTGCGGGCGCGCTGACGTTCGCCGCCCTGTTCGCGTTCATCACGTCAGCCTCACAGTTGATCAACGATACGTTCGACGCTGGCGGGCACTTCGCTCTCATATTCGGCGCGATCTCGCTATTCACCGCCGTCGCGTCCTTGCTGAATGCGCGCTGGGTTCTGCGGCTGGGCACAAGGCCGCTGAGTGCGGGCGCCTTGGCGGTATCGATCGTGACCGCGGCCATCCACCTGGCGATTGCGCTGAGCGGTCACGAGACGCTGATGAGCTTCCTCGTGCTGGAGGGCCTGTGGATGTTCTGCTTTGGCCTGATGGCGGGCAATTTCGGAGCTCTGGCGATGGAGCCCATGGGCCACATCGCCGGCTCTGCCGCCTCGACCCAGGGCTTCATTACCATGGTGGTGGGCGCCTTCATCGGCTTCGTCATCGGGCAGGCGTTCGACGGGACAGCGGTTCCGCTCACGGCGGGCACTCTGGCCTGCGGCTTCGCCACGCTGGCCGTCACAGCCTTTGCCGAACGCGGCCGACTTTTCCGGTCGGGCCAAGGCGCCGACACCGACCGGGCTGAACAGCTACTGCAAGGAGATTTGTCGTGAGCCAGAAACTTACAGTTGTCGTTACCGGCGCGACCGGCCAGCAAGGCGGCACCGTGGTGAAGAACCTGCTCGCACGCGGCCACGAGGTCCGCGCCGTCATCCGCAATCCTGACTCCGCAAAAGCCAGGGAACTCGCAAGCGCCGGCGTCCTGCTCGTGCGCGCCGCGATGGAAGACACAGCCGTGCTGACCAAGGCGCTCGAAGGTGCGACCTCCCTCTTCGCGATGACGACGCCATTCGAAGGCGGCCCGCAGGTGGAGACCCGACAGGGCATCTCCGCCGCGGACGCGGCCAAGGCCGCCGGCGTCCATCTCGTCTTCAACTCGGTCGGCTCGGCGAACCGGCAGACGGGCGTCCCGCATTTCGACAGCAAATATGAGGTTGAAAAGCACATCGCCAGCATTGGTGTGCGAGCCACGGTGTTGGCGCCGGTCTACTTCATGGAGAACCTCCATTTCGGCAGGGAGCAGCTTGCAAAGGGCATCTACGCGACACCACTCCCCCCAACGCGGCGGCTCGCGCAGGTCGCGGTCGCGGATATCGGCACAGTCGCCGTTCGGCTCCTCGAAAACCCAGGCCGCTTCGCCGGCAAACGCTTCGACCTCGGGGGCGACGAGCTGACGGGCGACGATGTCGCCGCCACCCTGTCACGCATCACCGGCCGTCCATTCAACTATTTCCAGGTGCCGATGGATGTCATCCGCCAACGCATGGGTGAAGATGCCGTCAGCATGTATGAGTGGTTCGACCGTGTCGGCTACACTTTCGATCGCGCGGCGCTCCGTCGTGAATTCCCCGACGTCACCTTCCATGACTTCGAGTCCTGGTCGAAGGCGCAGGACTGGGACGCGCTCCTCCAGGGCGCATAGGACGCGACGCGCCCGATGCATTCATCAACCTCTGCACGAAAGGTGACATTGATGAGCCGAATTCCTACTCACACCCTCGCGGATGCGCCCGCTGCTTCGCAGCCGCTCCTGCAAAAGATCGTCGAGGCCACGCCGGGGGGACGACCGGCCAACCTCCATGCCCAGATGGCGCATTCTCCGGCAGTGCTGACGGCGTACACGTCACTACGCGCGGCGCTGACCAAACATGCCAGCTTCGACCCGAAGGTGGGAGCGGCACTGACTCTCGCGGCCGCGTCCGGGGTCGGCAACGACTATATGATCCGGATCGCCAGCCGGATCGCCGGGATGAATGGCTGGACCGAACAACAGATCGCAGCCTTAGCGACGGACTCCCCGACAACCGACGCAAAGACCGATGCGCTGGCCAGCTTGGTCAGGGAAGCGGCCACCAATGCGGGGAACGTGTCCGACGCTGCCTGGGAAACAGCTCGGCAAGCTGGCTGGAGTGTCGGGCAACTCGCCGATGCGTTTGCCTACCTTGGCGCAACGATATTCACCGCCACCTTCCTTAACTTCGCGCAAACTGACCCGGATCTCTGAGTTCATCCTATGATCGGCCGACTTCCATGCCGACTGCGCGCGGCTGAGAATCTGCCGATCACACGCAGACTCCTGTTCTTGCCCCGGAATCGAAAAGAGATTGGAAGGCACGATCCGGAGTGCCGGTCGTCGTCCGCTGTTTCACTGAATTCCAGGGCAAGGACGTCAGTCTTTCAGTGATCGACGAGATCGCTCACCCCGATATGCTGCTGCAATATTCGCTGCATGGCCTCGGGCGTCATTCCCACATGCAAGATTGCGAAAGCCTGGGCACCGCACTGAGGCAGCGGAAGCCATCGCCTAGCTTCCCCGGCGGCAAAATGCCGGGTCACGGACCGGAACGGCGGCGGCGGCTTTCCCCTCGCCGCCGCCGCAACCGGGTCAGGGCAGTTCGTCGAAAAACAGGTAGACGGCCACGATCTTGCCGTCCCGGGCGACGATGAAATCCGTTCCTGCATAGGCTGGGGCCTGGCCGGGTACGCCAGACACCCATCGCACGCGTCCGCCGTCGCCCGTCACCTCCGGCTCGGCGAGCGGCTGATATTCAAAATCGGGATGAGTGGCCTTGATGACTCCTGCGATCCGATCGATTTCCTCGCGCCCGCGATACACACCGTTAGGTTCGTAGAACACGGCATCTTCATCGAATATCTCGTCGACCGCAGCGCGCCGGCGCACGGGATCGTTTTCACCGAACACATCGCTCAGATTGCGCAGTAACAGGGTCGAAATGGTCTCGGTCATGATGTTTCTCCGGTTGGGATTGCGTAGGACGACATTCCCCTTGGAACGCGCATCGCGGTTCAGGCCATGAACCGCGAGCCGGCCGTCGGCAGCTTTACGCCGGGGATGATTTATGCCTGCTGGACTGGCGATGAAATCGGCATAAGATAGGCAATTACGTTCGAGGAAATCGATATGATATCCGAGCCGGGCACACCCACGCTGGACCAGTTGAAAGTGCTGCTGACCGTGGTGGATGTCGGCAGCTTCGCAGGCGCGGCGCGCAGGCTCAATCGCGCGACATCCGTTATCAGCTATTCAATCGCCAATCTGGAGGCGCAGCTGGGCCTGACATTGTTCGACCGCGAAACCACCCGCAAACCGCAGCTGACCGAGGCGGGCCGCATGGTGCTGGCCGAAGCCAGAGCCGTCACCAATGGCATCGACAATCTGCGCGCGAAGTCGAAGGGCATGCTGCAGGGGCTGGAGTCGGAACTCCACATCGTGCTCGACACGCTGCTTCCCGAGCACCGGGTCGTCGATGCGCTGACCAGCTTTCGTGAGCGGTTTCCGACCGTGACCTTGCGCCTTTATGTCGAATCGCTCGGAGGGGTGACGAAACTGATCCTCGACCGCGTGGCGACGATCGGCATCGCGGGCCCACTGGTCCAGGTCGATGGCGTCGAGCGGATCGGCGTCGGCAGCGTCCGCCTGGTGCCCGTGGCCGCGCCCAACCATCCGCTTGCGCTCGCCGGGCGCAATACCCCCGGCGCGGGACGCGCGCATGTCCAGTTGGTTCTCACCGATCGCTCGCCCCTGACCCAGGGCCGCGACATGGCGGTGATCGGGACCAGCACCTGGCGGCTCGCCGACCTCAGCTCCAAGCATATGCTGCTCAAAGCCGGTATCGGCTGGGGGAACATGCCGCTTCCCATGGTCGAGGAGGATCTGGCAAGCGGCAGGCTGGTGGTGCTCGACATGCCCGACAATATCAGTGGCGAATATGGGATGGACGCCATCTATCGGACCGACACTCCGCCCGGACCGGCTGGCGCATGGCTGATCGAGCGCTTTCGCCGGCAGGCTGAAACACCCGCAAACAGCTTATCGAAATAATCGAACCTAACGGTCGATTTTAATCGTCTTTTCGATCATGAGGGACGTGGCAATTCCTTCCCACCGCGGCGCTCCATTCGGGCCCGCTGCATCAGGAAGGAAAAGCCCATGTCCCAGTCCGCTACCCTGTCGGCCCCCGCTTCGGTTACCGTGAACGGCCCGGCCGCTCTGCAATCCGCCGTGCCGCTGGCCGGCCGCATTCTCCTGGCCCCCTTGTTCCTGCTTTCGGGCCTTTCCAAGATCGCTGCCCCGGCCGTGACGATCGGGATGATCGCCGGCTCGGGCCTGCCCTTTGCGACCCTTGGCTTCGCGCTCGCGGTGCTGGTGGAAGTGGGCGGCGGCACCGCCCTCCTTGCGGGCTATCGCACACGCCTGGTCGCTGCGGTCATGGCGCTGTTCACGCTGGCGACGGCGCTCGCGTTCCACGCCAACTTCGCTGACCAGAACCAGTTCATCCACTTCTTCAAGAATCTCGCGATCGCAGGGGGGCTGCTTCAGCTCGTCGCCTATGGCGCCGGCCGCCTGAGCCTCGACGCGCGTCGCCGCTAAGGCTTTGTGAGAGGGAGCCGACCTTGGCGGCTCCCCCTACCACCCGTTCATTCATCCAAGAAGCTTACAGCCGCTAGTGTGGTGGATTTGAAATACGCCTCATTATAGCGGCCAGGTGGGGAGCGTATTTCAAATCCATAAACCACACTGGAAACATATATTTGCTAGTGACCCTGATGAATCTGAAGTTCGCTCAGCGCCTGCCCAATAGTGTGACGAACTTCAGATTCGGGTCACTAGTGCCGGAAGCCCGCACGCGGCTGATCCACTGCCCGCCGCTCCGTGTCGAACCTCGCCCGCGCCTCCTGCAATTCCGCCAGATTATCCTTGGTCCACTGGCAGATCACCTTCGCCGCCGAGAGGAAAGTGCGGCCGAGATCGGTGAGCGCATATTCCACATGCGGCGGCGCGGTCGGCAGCACGTTGCGGTCGACCATGCCGTGGCGTTCCAGCCCGCGTAGCGTCTGCGACAGCATCTTCTGGCTGATCGGCATCGCGCGGCGACGCAATTCGGAGAAACGCAGTGCCCCGTCGCCCAGCGTATAGACCAACAGCAGCGTCCATTTGTCGCCGACCAGGTCCATGATCTCCAAGGACAGCGCGGGATAATTATCCTGTATCATCGAATCGCCCCCATAGTTCCCAAAAAGTTACCTTCACTCCAAAAGGTGCCTGATTGCCATCGGTTCGTGCGTAGCATAATCATCATAAAAATACGAACCATTCCATCAGGAGAGCCACTTTGATCGACTTTGCGGGGAAAATAGCCCTCGTCACGGGCGGCGGCGCCGGCATCGGCCGCGCGACATGCGAGACTTTCGCGAAAGCGGGCGCCACTGTCGTCACCATCGAGAAAGACGCGAACCGCGCTGCCGACGTACGCGCGGCGCTGGGTGACCAGCATCTCGTCGTCGACGGTGACGTAACGGTTCAGTCGGACGTGGACGCACTGGCCAAGACAATCGAGCAGCGATTTGGCGGGCTGGACGTGCTGGTCAACAATGTCGGCGACTTCCTGATGATCGTGAAGCGCTTCGAACATCACACTGACGAAGATATTGAGCGGCTCTACGCCACCAACATGCGCCAGCTTTTCTCGGTGACGCGAGCGATGATCCCGCTGATCCGCAAGCGCGGGGCCGGCGGCAGCATCATCAGCGTATCCTCGATCGAGGGCTATCGCGGCATCCCGTTCAACTCAGTCTATTCGACGTTCAAGACCGGGATCATTGGCTTCACCAAGAGCCTTGCCCTCGACCTCGCGCCCGAGGGCATCCGCGTCAACCTGATCGCGCCCGAGACAACCGACACACCGCAGGTCGCGATCAGCCAGTATATCAAGCCGGAATATAAGGACTCGATCAAGCAGTGGATCCCGCTCGGCCGTTTCGGCACGCCGGAGGACATGGCGGGTGGCATCCTGTTCCTGGCGAGTCCGCTGGCCTCGTGGATGACGGGCGTGGCGCTCAACATCGACGGCGGCGCGCTGGCGGCGTCGGGCTGGTATCGCACCGCCGAGGGCAAGTGGACGAACGTGCCAGTAATTCCCACCGACGGCCTGATTTTTTGATTTCACTTCAAATTCCGGAGACAAGTCCATGAAGATTATCGTCGTCGGCGGTGCCGGCATGATCGGCGGCCACGCCGCACTCCACCTCAAGTCCAAAGGCCACGACGTCAGCATCGCCGGACGCACGCCGCCGGCCGCGGGCACGCCGCTGGGCGACCTGCCCTTCCTCCAGATTGATTATATCAACAACACTTCCTTCCCCGCGGGTTTCGACGCGCTTGTGTTCTGCGCCGGCCAAGACGTCCGTCACATCCCCGAGGGCGAGGACAGCGAAACCTATTGGAAGAAGGTCAATTCGGTCGCGGTGCCGCGCTTCTTCCAACTCGCCAAGGACGCGGGCGTGAAGGTGGCAATCAACGTCGGCAGCTTCTACCCGCAGGCGGCACCGCACCTCGTCGCCGGCAATCGCTATGTGGAATCCCGCAAGGATTCGGACGACGGCGTCCGCGCGCTCAACGGCCCCGGCTTCAAGGCGATCAGCGTCAACGCCCCCTTCGTGCTGGGCGCGGTGCCGGGGTTGGTCGTGCCGATGTTCGCCGCCTACACCCAATATGCCGAGGGCAAGTTCGCGCCGATGCCCGACTTCGCGCCGGGGGGCGGCGTCAACTTCATCTCCACCCAGTCGCTGGCCGAGGCGGTCGAGGGCGCGATCGAGCGCGGCGAAGGCGGCAAAGCCTATCTGGTCGGCGACGAGAACCTCTCCTACCAACAATATTTCGGCATGTTCTTCGAAGCGGCCGGGCGGCCGGTGCCGCCGGTGCTCGACCAGGAGCATCCCATGATGCCCGACGCGGCGATTTTCGCGGGCCGCGGCAACAACCTGTTCTATGAGCCGGACGCAAGCGAAACTGCTCTGCTCGGATATCGGCGCAACGATGTTCGCCGGATGGTGAATGAGATTGTTGCACAATATCGCTCTGCCTAGGCTCATCTGAGGGCGCCCCTGACGAGGCTTCTCACGCGTCGTCAGGGGCCGCCATCTGTCCGGCCTCCAGACATTACCCCCAACTCGTCTCCGACGGACGCATTCCAAGATGAATGAGGAACCCTGAAGCGCGGGGACCGCAGGAGACGCCGCACTAAGTGCGGAGATGGGGATGGCGGCGATCCTGCAACCAAAGCCTCGCCGCGAGACCAAGGGCGAGCAGCCCCAGTCCGCACAGCGCGTAAGCACTGATGCACAGAAAGCCGATCCAGTTGATCGCGATATGCCCGAAGTTCCGGAGCAGCAGCAGTGCGACGCTGCCCGCATAGCCGCTCGCATCGGCAAGGTAGATCAGGAAGGCGGCATTGCCGAGCGTGCCTGCCGCCGCCATGAACCGGTCGAACAGCAGGCCGTTGAACGGGGTGTAAGCGAGATAGAGGCCTGCGCCGAGCAGGATCATCCACGGCACCGCGCCCAGCCAGCCGAGCTGAAAGCCCAGCGTGCAGAGGCCGACGAGAAGCAGGCCGCCCGCGATCAGCGCGAAGTTCCACAGCAAGGCCCGGCGATTGTCGCGCACGCGGATCAGCAGGCCGAGCGCGGTCAGCACCAGCACGGCCACGGGCAGCTCGGACCAGGTGAAGATGCTCGCCTCGCCCGCATAGCCAAGTTCGTGCCAGATTTCAGCGGCGAAATTGTCGCGGAAATCGCGGAAGGCGGTCAGCAGCACATAGATGCCGATGAGCAGCGCAAGCATCGGCGCATGCGCGCGCAGGAAGGCCATGCGGGCCGCCGCTCCCATCGGCACGCGCCGGACGCGGGCCGCCTCATCCTCGGCGGTGGGCGGGGGAAGCTGTGCGAGCGCCCAGACGGACAGAAGCAGCACCGGCGCCGCCGCCAGCCCGGTCGCCGCAGGCATCCAATGCTCATTGGCGAGGCCAGCGAGCATCAGCGCGCTGCCCACCGACTTCACCGCGCCCGAAGCGAGGATGAAACTGGCGCACAGCATCGCGCCCAGCACTTCCGAAACCCGCCGCCCTTCGAGGAAGCCGAACACCAGCCCCCAGATCATGCCAAGGCACAGCCCGTTGGCGAACAGCGCGACCAGCCCGACGAGCGGCGGCGCCAGCGCGAAGCCGATCAGCGCCAGTTCGGACAGCCCGGTCAGCAGCATTATGCCGGTTGCGCGATGTTCGGCGCGGAACTCGGAGATCAGCTTGATCCCGATGAACTTGGACAGCGCGTAGCCAATGATCTGCGCGATCACGAGCGCGACCTTGTAATCCAGCGCGAAGCCCCAACCCGCGACATGCGCATATTCGGCCACGGCGAACGGCTTGCGATAGGCGTACATCGCCGAATAGGCGAGGAAGGCCGCGCTGCCGCCATAGAGCGCGAACAGCGCTGGCGGCGCGCCGCGCAGCCACCGGCGCACCGCACTCTCGCGGGCGGCCGGTGCCGGTTCGGCCAGGGGCATGGTCATGCTCACCGGCCGGGACGTTCGCCAGTCGCTATCCGCGCGGCGATGGTCTCCACCACCGGCCAGAGATCGGCGACACTGTCGATCACATAATCGGCACCGGCAGCGCGCAGGGCGTCGGCGGATGCCAGGACGAGCCGGTCGCGTTCCGCCGCATCCAGTTTGCGCAACGCGCAATAGTCGAAGCCGACGCCATTGCCCGAGGCGGCGACGCCTATGGTCCAGCTGCCAGCCTCACGCCCCTCGGCGATGCCGACCGGCGCGTCATCGACCTTGATGCAGGCGGCGGACGGCCAGACGCCGAGTTCGACCAGCGCCTTCCACATCATGAGGGGCGAAGGCCGTCCTTCCGCGGTTTCGCCGGCGCAGACCACGAATTCCGGAGCATAGCCCTGTTCGGCGGCAAGGGGCAGGATGTCGGCCATCATCGCGCGGGTATAGCCCGTCGATGACGCTATTCTGACACCCGCATCCTTGAGCCGCTGGACCGTCTCGGCCGCGCCGGGGACCAGCCCGGCGCAGTCGGCCGCGGCGGCCCGCATCAGCGGCTCGACCGCATCGTGGAGACGATCGACGTCCGCCTCGCTGGCCGCCGCGCCGTGCCGCGCCCGCCAGGCGTCCGCGATGCGCGGCATGGCGAGCAGCGCGCGGATATGGTCGCGCTTGGCCCGGCCCATATCGGCCCGCGCCTCCGCCTCGCTGATGTCGACACCGGCATCGGCGAACAGGCGCTGGAGCGCCATGACGGGGGCGCGGCAGCCGAAATCGATCATCGTGCCCGCCCAGTCGAATATCACGGCCTTGACCGGAAAACTCATGCCTCTTCTCCCATTGCGATACCCAGAATCCTGCCCATCACTTCCTCGGCCAGCCCGAAGCCGGTCGAGGCGCCGGTGCCGCTGGTCACGGTGACCAGCGTCACGCCCCGCAGCGGTTCGGCGATCAGGCTGTGACCGGGGCCGGAGGCGTAAGTGCCGGTCCACCGCTCGATCACCGCCGGGGGCGTATGGCCGAAGACCTGCCCGAACTCGTCGAGGATCAGCCGGTCGACTTCCTCCAGCGAAAAGGGATCGGGCGTCGCGGCATAATGATGGCTGTCGCCGACCACCAGGCTGCCGTCGGCGCTCTGCGTGACGATCAGATGGACGCCGTGCGCGAGATGAGCGGCCTGCTCGGCCTCCAGCCGCACGCGCAGCGCGGCGGCTTCGGGCAATGCCGAATAGCCGAGATATCGCACCATGCCGAGATCGGACATAACCGCTGCGGGCAGCCGGTAGCCGGGGTTCGCCAGCCGCAGCATCTGGAGCTTGCAGCGGGTTACACCGGCATCGGCATGGGCGCGGGGGAAAAGCCCGGTCAGATCGTCCCCCGTGCAGACGAGGATCGCGTCGGCGCGGATCGTGCCCGCACTGGTCGCCAGCAATCCGGTCTCGACGCCATACACCGCCGTCTGGCGCAGGAAGGTGACGCCCATCGCTTCTGCCAGCCAGCGGGCGAGCGCGGGGATGGCGGTTCGCGATTCAACGCGCAGGTCGATGTCGCTGACCAGCGCGCCCTCGATCGCCGTCGCCTGCGGCGCGAAATCCCGCCGCACCGCCCCGGCATCGATCCAGCGGCATCCTTCGCCCATGTCGGTCGCCAGAAATGCCTCGGCAACCGCCCGCGCTTCCGGGCGGCGCGCGACCAGCACAAGGCCGCGCTGCTCGATCACGATTCCGGCTGGCCCGGCAATCTCTGCCCATATGTCGCGCGAGCGGCGGGCGCGGCGCCAGACCTGGCCCGCCTCCTGCCCGGTCACGGTGACGAAGCCGAAATTGCGGACCGAAGCGCCATTGGCCTGCGCATCACGGTCGATCACCACCACGCGCTTGCCGTGACGGGCAGCGGCCAGCGCATGGGCAAGACCCACGATGCCAGCGCCGATCACGGCGATATCGAAACTCATGTCATTCACTGTTCAGATCCTGGGAAAAAAGGCCGGCCGCGCGGGAAGGGGGAACCCGTCGCGACCGGCTGGCGCCGGTTCAGAAACCGACGCTGAGCGTTGCGGATACGGTGCGCGGCGCACCCCGCGTGTAGAGTTGGGTGAATTCGTCGAGCATGCCGCCGATATAATGTTCTTCGAACAGGTTGGTGACGTTGATCTGCGCGTCGAGATAGCGCTTGCCGTCCAGGGCGAAGCGATAGCCCGCCGAGACGTCGACGATATTATATGCCGGCAGATAATTGGCCGGGCTGTTCACCGCATCGCCTGGCGTCCTGCCGGTGTGCTTGAAGCGCACCCCGGCGCGCAGGGCATCGTCATGATAATCGGCGCCGAGCGAGACCAGGGTGGTCGGCGCGCCGGGCACCTTGTTGCCCTTGGCGACCTGCACGTCGGTGCCCGCATTGGCCGTGCCGCCCAGAAATGCCTCCTGATAGGTCGAGCGGTTCCAGGTGAAGGCGGCGTTCAGGTCGAAATGCGGGGTGACGCGATAGGCGGCTGCCGCTTCGACCCCACGCGAGGCGATGCCCTTGCCGCTATTGGCATAGGCGCCCGACGTGCCCGCCGTATAGTTGATGCCGCTCGCCGATCCCGAAGGCCCACCCGACACGAAGTCCGCCGAATAGAAGCTGATCGCGTGGCGATAGTCGATATAATAGCCCGTCAGCGTGGCCGAGACGCGGCGATTGCCGAAACGCAGGCCAGCCTCATAATCGTTCGCCACCGATGATTGCAGCTTCGACGTGTCCGTCTGGGTCTTCTCCAGCGCCCAGTCTCCCACCGCGCCGTAATTTTGCGAGAAGCCCGCGAACGCCTGCAACCCGTTGCCGAAGTCATAGACGGCGCCCAGACTGAACAGCGGGTCGCTGTCGGCGTTGAGGCGGGTCCTGAGCGGCGCAACGCTCTTGCCGAACGCGTCCCAGCCCTCGGTCTCGCCGCTGATGTCGATCCAGTATTTCTGGACGCCAGCGGTGACGGTCAGCCGGCCCAGTTCCAGCGAATCCTCGGCATGGAGCTTCCACTGATTGGTGGTGAAATGCTGCATGAAGTCGATCAGCTGAGGATCGGTATAATAGGCCGGACCCTTGCGGATATCGGCGATCTGGCGCCACCAGCGGCCGAAATTGCGGTTGAGCCGCTCATACCACAGGCCGGCCTCGATCCGGTTCCGGCCGGTGTCGAGCGTGACTTTCGACGTGAAGCCGAACCGGTCATGCCCGTAGAGGCTGGTGCGGTAGGTCTGCGTCGGCACGCACGCCGTATTCACCGCGCCGCCCGCGCCATAGCAATAGGAGGAGAGGATGCGCGTGCCGTCGATATCGGTATAGTCCAGCCCCTGCACGACCGGGCGCTGGCGGCCGCTGGCATCGGTCCAGGCATAATAGGCCTTTTTGCGGCTCGATCCCGGCGCGGTGCCGCCTGCGATCGTGCGCACGCCATTGGGGTCGAGCGCGATCTGCTGATAGGGCGGCGCCCAGTCGCCCTGCCCCTTTTGCCGGTGGTAATAGGGGGCGATCTCGAAGCTCAGCGCGTCGCTCGCCTGATATCTGGCCTTCACATAGCCGAACAGATTCTCGCGGTGCGCCGACCAGACATGCGCCCAGTTTTCATTGACCCCGGCCGGGGTGGTGCCGGTCCAGTTGGGCACCGATCCGTCGGGCGCGTTGGTGGTGTCGAGGAATTTGCGCGACGCCTCGATCAGGGGATCGTCGACCGCCTTGTCCCACGAGACGCGGCCGGTGAGCGTCAGCCTGCCCAGTTCGCTGACGAATTTGCCCTCGGCATGCCATTCGTCGCTGCCGCTCTGGTCGGCACAGCCATAGGCCCATCGACACGAGGTCAGGCGCGCCATGCCGATATAGGCGCGGGTCGACCCGTTCAGGAAACGGCCGGTATCGATATAGCCCGCATAGCGGCGCAGGCCGTAATCGCCGATCGACATGCTCAACAGGCCGCCGGTTTCCTCGCCCGGATCGCGGGTATAATAGGCGATGGTGCCGCCCAGCGCGGAGGCCGAGGCCGAGGAGACGGAGGACGTGCCCTGATCGACGCGGATGCTGCCGATCAGTTCGCTCTGAAGATATTTCTGCGCCGGTGCGCCGCCCAGATAATAGGAGGCGTTATAGGCCGGCATGTCGTCGATCGTCTGGCCGATCTTCGACGAACGCAGATTCACGTCAAAGCCGCGGATGTTGATGCCATAGCTCCAGGGATCGGAATTATAGGCATCCGATCCGCGGATCGAAACGCCCGGCACATCGGCGATCGCATTGACCACATTGAGCGCCGCGCCCTGCTCGCGCAGCCGTTCGGTATCGACGATCATGTTACCGCGCGCCACCGGCGCCGCAGTCACCACGACCACGCTCCCTTGCGGCAGCTCGTCCTTGTCGGCCGCCGCCGCATCCTGCGCATGGGCCGCGCTGGCGCCGATCAGCAGTGCCGCTGCGGCAGTGCAGCACAAAAGTCCCCGCATTTCGGGTTTCATGTCCCAAATCCTTTTTCGCGATGACGAACCGCCCGAGGTCCGCGATGCGCTCTATGGTCCGGAACCCGATGCCGCCGCCAAGGCTTTGCTTGAATGTCGACGATAGGCGAGACCTATGGAGATGAACCCAAATCGTCACAGAAAAGTCATGCAGACGCCCTAGGTGCGCTTTTGCCATGGCAGCAAATTACCAGCATTTGCGGGCATTCCACGCCATCGCGCAGGATGGCAGCGTCACCCGCGCCGCGCGTCGCCTCCATGTCTCACAACCGACATTGTCGCAGCAGCTGAAGGCGCTGGAGGAGCGTCACGGCTTTGCGCTGTTCGAGAATCGCAAGCCGCCGATGCAGCTTTCAGCCGCTGGCCGCGACCTGTTCGCGCTCACCGAACGGCTGTTCGCTGTCGCATCGGACATTGACGAGATGCTCGGCGAATCCGTGGAGATGAACGGCGGCACGCTACGGCTCGCTTCGGATTCTCCACTTTATGGCGCGCGCATGGTGCACGGCTTCCGCCAGCAGCATCCGAACGTCACCGTGCAGGTCCGCATGGGCAATGCGCGCGAAGTCATGCGGCTGCTCGCCGATGGCCAGATCGACGCTGCCGTCGCGAGCGACCCTCCAGCCGATGCCGGGTTCAGCTATGATCCGATCTTCATCGATAGCTTGCGCTGCGCGATGCCGGTGGATCATATGCTTGCGGGGCGGGCGAGCGTCCCGATGGGAGCGCTCTGCGATCAGGTTTTGCTGATGCGCGAACCGACATCGAAGACCCGTGCCTTCACGGAGCGCGCGCTGGCCGCCGCCGGGATTGCGCCGACGACATTGGAACTGGGCAACCGGGAAACGATCCGCGAGGGGATCGCGCTCGGATTGGGCATCGGCCTGTTCTTTTCGGCGGAATGTCCGCCGGACACGCGTTTGACCTATCGCACGCTGGACCTGCCCGCCGGCGACTTCAAACTGGGCTGCTACCTCGTCTGTCAGCGAGAGCGCAGCCGTACCGCTCTGATCCGCGCCTTACGCGCGATCGCGCATCGGATGAGACGAGATGGCGCTGGGGAGGCTGAATATAAAGCGGCTTCCGAGAAACAAGAACTCGCTTGATGAGATCTTTCAACGACGCGGAACGGCCATTGGTGGTGTCAGACAAAGGCGAAACGCTCTCCACACGATACAATTCAGACTCGAAGCAGCGGAACTCAGCTCACCAGAGACCGCCATTCGACCAATGCCGCCGAGCATCTTTCCTTGTAGGTCTGTCGGTTGACGAGATGGCGCTCCAGAGAAAAATGATTGTGGAAGTGGACGTGAGCCGATGCGAATTTCTGTAGGGACCGCATCCGGCGAAACCTCAGCATCGCCCGTTCTCTTCGCCGGAGGGGCAGGTGACTATTTTCCGCCCTGTTGTTTACCCAACGTCCAGTCTCCTGCTTTCCGCCAATATCAAGTTCCTTCATGGCGGCACCATAGGATCGAAGCCGGTCGGTAACGGTCCTGTCAGGTGATCCATGCCGTTTGAGAGCCTTCTTCATGAAGGCCAAAGCGGCACTTTTGTCGCGTTTTTTTCGTAACGTAGCTCTCCAGAATCTCGCCCTCGTGATCCACAGCCCGCCACAGATACACCTTCTCCTCGTTTATCTTCACGACCATCTCATCGAGATGTCAGCGCCAGTGCCGGAAGCCGCGCACCGATCAATCCGCTGACGCCGGATTTCGCCAGCAAACAGCGGACCGAACCGGTTCCACCAAAGCCGAACCGTCTCATGGCTAATGTCGATGCTGCGCTCAAACAGCAAATCTTCCACGTTCCTCAGCGACAAAGGGTAGCGGACGTACATCATCACAACCAGCCGAGCGACGAGTTGAAATAACGGAACGGGTTAGCGACGGGCTTGCTCATAGCCCACCGTTACCGCACTGCCATTTGCTTTGACAGCACCTGCACCTCCCTTCCGCGGGCGATTGGCTAACGGCAGCCTCCGCCGAAGCTGAGCATAGTCCTTCAACAGACCATCTTCGGGGTCCACGAAGAACTCGCGACGCCGGCCCCAACGACCTGCCCGTTCGAGCACCTCCCCCTCGAACATCCATTCGCCATGGCGGCCAATGGAGATGCGGGTGAGGACATAATCCTCGAGATGCTGGCGAACATGCATCTTCACCGTGCTGCCGGTATCGAGGCCCGCACAAATCTCGCTGAAAACCGTGTCCCAATGCTTACCGCGCCTGCTGCGCAGGAAACGAACGAGCGGGGCGAGGTTCTCGTTGAGCATCTTGGTATAGGGCGCCGCAATCTTGGCATGGCGCTTGAGGCCGATCTGCTTGATCCCCTGGCTGGCTTTTCCTTTCAGCTTGGCGGAACGGGCATGGCTCGCGCCCCAGCGCGGCCGTTCCACGATGACCTTGAACATGTCAGCGCGCATGATCGGCCTCCTTCCCGTTGGAGAAGGCAGTTGGGTCGCTGACGTCGAAATTATTGAAGTTGACCTGACCCGCGCAGTGCAGGCCAGCGATATGCGTCAGGTGAGCGAAGTCACCTGCAGAGAAATTGCCCATGCAATGTCATCCTTGTCAACCGGCGCGCAAAGTTGGCTCTGACGCAATTTTGATGACGGAGATCATGTCGCAGCCGCGATCAGTCTGGCCTCCAGGAGGTCAAGCTTGGCTCGGCCGTACATCTGCCGCTTGACGAGCTTGAGCTTGGTGATCTGGCCTTCGGTCTGCCCGTTTGACCAGTTCGAGGCGATCGCGGCCCGAACGGCGTCGATGTCCTTGGTCATGCCGCGGGCGAAGGAGTTCACCAGGCTTTGACGCGCTCTTTCGAGCCAGGCATCGAGAGAGGAGGCCGCTTTCTTCCGCAGCATGACATGGAAGGCGTCGGTGATGTCGCGTGCCTCGACGAGTTCGGGGACGGATTCCTCGATCGCCGCGACGGTGATCGTTTCAGCTCTCGAAAGAGCTTCGCGCTCTACCATCATCAGCCGCGCGATGGTTCGAGCTGACGGAACCCGGTGCAATCCCTCCGCTTTTTCCGCCCGCCGCTTCCGCGTTGCCCATTCGGTCACTACCCGAAGCGAGCCCCCGAAGCCCTGCTGTCGCATCTGCCGCCAAAGCTGTGCAGCGTTGCGCTGGCCACCAGCCCATTCCGCATCGAGCCAAGGCAACCAGGCTTCAAGGGAGTTTTCCCGAGTACGGAAGATATCGGTCCGCTGACCACGCAACACAGCCCGCACATAACCTCGGCTGCGCCCGGTCCGGCGAACGATCTCCTTGATACCGAGCCCAGATTTTGCCTGCTTCAAAATGATTTCGTTGTTTTCCTGTCGGCGAAGATAGCCCTCATATTGCAAGCGTTCCGCCGCCGTGAGCAGGTCCGGATTAACGATGGTCGTGCCGATCGCCGTACGGATTTCGCGCATCGAGCAGCGAACCGCATCGAGAAAGGCGTGGCTGGCATTTTCCATCAGATGCCAACGATCAGCCACTTGCTGGGCGTGGGGAAGGGCCTGGGCGGCGGCTAACGCATATCCACCTCCGCGGTCCCGGGCGACGACCTCAATCTGCTGTTGTCCCACGAGCCAGCCGCGTGCGGTGGCAGGCTCGCGATCGGGGAGCAAACGGATCGGCCTACGCCGTTCGAGATCGCAGATAATTGTGCCGTAACGCTGATTGCGCCGCCATGCCCAATCATCAATGCCGACCACCGTGGGTGCAGCATGTTCAGGACGGCCACGGCGACGGATCGACCGCAGCAGCGTATCCTTGCTGACGGGCGCCATCAGCCGATTGGCAAAACGAGCGCCGGGCCGACCGCCAAGTGCCAAGCCGAGATGAAAGACCAGCAAACCGAGCCTACTGGTTCGGCGCGCCCAAGGTTCCACAACCTCGGTGTCGAAGCGCTCGGCGAAAATACGTCTGGCACAGTTTGCTGTCCGACAGCGGAATCTCCGCGCATTGAGAACCAGACGAACGGATCGGCCGGCCAGCGGAAGGTCACCCAACCGCCGGGAATAATGGCTATGCACCGCCGCCGCCTTAACGTCGCAGCTTGGGCACCGAGAATATGGCTTTGCTGAACGAACCGCGATTTCCATCACCGCTCCAGCATTGTCGACCTGTTCTACCACCAGGCCCGCTGGCACCAACGCTCCATTACGCAATCGACGAGGCATGCTGCTGATCCTCCTTGGAAAATCAACCAAACCCTACCTGCCAATTGCATCAAATATGAGTCAGAGCCAATTTTAGACGCCGATCACCCCGCTAAGGGGGTCAATTTTGCACGCCGCTCCACAGATTGGGCGCCGCCGCGATGAGCCCAACCGTGAAGGCGGCGATGCCCGGGGCCAAACGGTGAAGCGCATAATCAGGATCTGGAAGATTGGCGGCGAAGGAGAGTAGAGCAACCATGCCGCCTCCTGACCCAACACCTAGCCAATTTGCCCATTGCTGCCGATAGCTGTGCGCCTGTGCGCGGAAGCTTGCCACAAGGTCGGCTGTTTGGCTGTGATCTCGACTAACGCTCACCTTTGATACCAACATCCTCGATTCGCAGGCCGAAGAGATAGCGAGAAACCGTGCGCCCTGTCTGCCAAAAGCTGTTTATCAGCGGCCCTCAGGCCCGCCGTTGCCTTGCATAGAGAAGAGCCGCGACGATAGCGGCCGACCCGATCCCGACAGCAGCGCCCAGGATTTTCGCTGGACCGGATAGCTTGGCGTCCTGATCGCCTTCGCCCGAGTCGGTCGCGGGCTCATCTGCCTGGATGCTCTCGGCATGCGGCGCTGGATGTGCGGGATAGGGTGCTGTGCTGCCTGGGGGGCACTGAAGGCCGGTGCGTCATATATGTTCTCCTTGGATCAGTCGAACGCGTCGATGATGAAGCGGTTGCCCTGACCTCGGCATCGTTCGGCAACAGACGCGCCAAATGAGACAGCCCGCCCTCGGGGCAGCCCGATTGCCTTGCTGAAAAGCGCAACCGGACCGACCCCGAGCCTTATTTTCGACCTTTAAGGCTGCGCCACAAGGTCGCGATACTGGTCAGTACTGCGGCTATACCGACAAGAAATGATCCGTCGATTATCACCATTGCCGACTCCTTTCCTGCTCGATATGTTCACTATATGTTCTTATGTAGGAAAGAGCGATTTTGCGATGTGCGTTTCGATCACCCCAATTCCAGATAGTGTCCGTATGCGGGTCACCGGCGATGTCGAGACCGTGCTGGCTGTGCCCTATGACAAAGACGAGCGGTTTTTGGTGGGTTTGAGCGATGGCACGTTGCTCATTGGCTATTATGATAAAGCCATGCGGTGCCGTTGGGAGGTAGCGCGCGACGGTGCCGGCATCGTCCGGTTCGACGGCAATGCCGTCCGAGTTGAGTGGCGCGTCGAATGGCTGACTATCGGCACGTTCGACGCAAATGTTGTTGAGCCCGGCCTGCCTCCTGCCGTACCGCTGTTTCCCGAACTCGATCGTTGGGCGGCATGATAGCAGGCGAGCTCAGGGTCCAGCTGGCCCGATCCGGATGCTCAGGGTCTGATCGAGGTGTCCCGTTGCTGCTAACGATTGGGAACTTCAGCGATGCCTCTCACAAGCCGTGATGGGAAGGAAGGCGGGTTCTCCATACCCGCCATAGACGTCGCTCAGCAGCCAGGAGCGTTCGGCATCGCTCTCCTGTTCGCCAATGCTCTTCCACCAGAAACGCAGGACAGCATCCCAACGATATCCGCGAGATTTCAGCCGGTCCTTGGCGTCAAAAGGCGCATCGATGGCATTCACGCGATATGTGGGTCGTTCCGAACAGGCGATGAGCTTCGTCAGGATCGTCTCTCCATCCGGCAACCCGTGGGAGAGTAGATAAAGAAGCGCAAGGATGTCGTTTTCCGCCCTGTGGCCTTCATAGAACCAGCCGCATTGCGAGACGAGGTGCGCGAGCGCGCGTCCCTCGAACCCCAGCTCAAGCCAGTCCAGTTCGGCCATCGAGCAGGCCCAAGGCTTGCCGGCGGTGGCCGGGAGACGCCGATCGACGAACGGCCTGTCAAAGGCGGCATTGTGGGCGACAATGATCTCGGCGGACGACAGAATATCCACAGCCATCGCTTCATCGATCGCCTGTCCAGCGACATCCTCAGCTGCGAGGCCAGTCAATTTGGTGATCTTCGGATCAATTGGAATCCCTGGGTCTTCACGCCAAACCCGGGGCATCCCGACTTGGATGATCCGCCCACGATCATCGAACCGAAAACGCTGAACGGCCAGCTCGATGATCCGGTCGGCCTCGCGATCGAGGCCGGTCGTCTCCACGTCGATCGCCACTCCGATCCGGCTGGACGCAAGCGGGTCCGCTTCATGAAAATGAGTCACAGGGACTAGACGACGCTGCACGCGATAGTCAGGGTGCATGCTCAGGAAATCGGCCGCCTGTGAATGGCGATCGGACACTGGGACGTTCATATCGCGGCGGTCCTCGCCATCAACCCTCTACCACCCTGAAAACCGCGCCGCTTCCAGCGTCTCGAACCAGATCGACCCGCTTCCCATCCCAATGATAGTCGAGATGCCTGCCCTGAACGGGATTGGATGCGCAGTCCGGATAGAAAAGCGCGACACATTCCCCGCCTTCCTGCCGGACACTTGGATAGGCCATGCCATCCGCCCCTGAGCCACGCAGACTGGCAGCAAGCTGCTGAGCCGCCCCATAGCTCTCCGGATCAAGACAGGCACCAAAATCCTCGTCACCGCCGCGAAGATCATGCAGCTCAGCATTGACCTTCAGGACAATCTCCCGGAACTGCGAAGTCCAACCGGCCTGCTCGGCCGTCCGGGCCATGAAGCGGGCATGATGATGGATCGTCTCGAACAAAGCGGTTTCATAGCTTCGCGCGACATAGAGAACGCCATAGCTCCCGTCCGAGAACCGGCTCGGTCGATCAAGGCTGACATGGGTGAACGACGCCATCAGATAGGACGCCCCCACACCACCGATCCGTCTCTCAGGAGGGACAAGCTCGATGTTCCCGATCGACGTCATGATGCGCGGGTTCGTCTTCTGCTCGGCCGATATGAGGAGGGGCCAGTCGGCGGGGTCTGCAATATCCTCGAACAGGTCGATGGGAGGATAGATGCTGCGGATGATCCTGACCGCACCCTCCCACTCGACCCTGTTGACTGGCGGCACCGCAATTCCCGTCACCAGCCGCCCCGCTCCGCGTCGAGATAGCGCCGCACCCGCATGATGTCCGTCAATTCGCCGCCCAGCATGACCGCCAGGGCATTCGCGCCCTCGAAGGCCGCATTGGGCGCCTTGATCCAGTCATAGCCCCGCTGCGGCTCATGAAAGATGATGCGGAGCGCCTTATGGATGCCCATAAGGTTGGAAAGCCGGGCAAGCCCATCGCGCGAGATGCGGCCCGGCCCGTCTGCTTTCCAGCGCCGAAAGCTGCGAACCGGCATATCTGTCAGGACGGCAGCCTGCTCGTCCGTGACACCCCATTTGCCGAACAGATTGAGGGCCGCGCGAAACATCGCACCGCCTTCTTCCTGAGTGACGGGTTCCGGCCGGAACGGAGCGGGGGCCGTCTCAATGGGTTGCAGCATGGACATAACGTTCCTCCATATGGCATCATATATAGATTATACTGCCAAATGGCAAATTTGGTGTGCCACCTATGCGATATTTCGCATAAACATCATTTATGCCTTTAATCGCATAGGCTGCGGCGGCGCTTCGCCCCTTAACGCCGCCCAAACCTCGCTTTGATCACCTTCTCGGCAGCCCGAAGCTGATCGAGATAGTCGCTCCAATATTGCATCATCTTGACCCGCTCGTTCCAATGCTCGCCGCGCAGATAGGCCCGCCGGACATCGTTGCTTTCGACATGCGCCAGCTGCCGCTCGATCGCGTCGGGATGCCATTTGCGGCTCTCGTTGAGCAGGGTGCTGGCGGTCGCGCGAAAGCCATGTCCGGTCATCTGCGTCTTGTCATAGCCCAACCGCCGAAGCGCTGCGTTGACCGTATTCTCGGACATCGGCCGCCTCGGGTCGCGAATGCTGGGGAACAGATATTTCGAGTGGCCGCTGATCGGGTAGAGCGCCTCCAGCAAGTCCATGACCTGCGTGGACAGCGGCACGCGATGCTCGCGTCCCATCTTCATCTTCTCGGCCGGAATGGTCCAGATGGCCAGATCCGGATCGAACTCCGACCATTCCGCGTGACGCAGCTCGCCAGGCCGGACGAAGGTGTGAACGCCGACCTTCAAGGCGATCTCGACGGCCGGCTGGCCCTCATAGCCCCACATGGCGCGCAACAGCTCTCCAACCCCTCCGGGGTCAGTGATGGCGGCGCGATGCGTGACCTTGGGCGTGATAAGCGCGCCTTGCAGATCGGCGGTGACGTCGCGCTGCGCGCGGCCGGTCGCAATCGCGTACCGCAGGATGCTGCCGCATGTCGTCCGCAACCGCCTCGCCGATTCGTAGCGTCCCTTCACTTCGACCGTGCGCAGGACGGCAAGAAACTCCGGGGCGGTCAGTTCGCCGATCGGCCGCTGGCCGATGATGGGCTCGGCATAGCGCAGCAGCCAGCGCATCTTCTCCATTGTGGCGGCTGAACGCCCCTCAGCCTCCAGTTTGGCAAGCCACTCCTGCGCAACCGCGCCGAAGCTGTCCCCGCCGTTGAGCATCAGGGCGCGCTGGAGCCTTTTATGGGTGGAAGGGTTCGTGCCCCGCTCGAGCAGCTTGCTGGCCTCCGTGCGCTTCTCGCGTGCCTCCTTGAGCGAGACTTCGGGATAGACGCCCAGCGACAGCGTCTGCTTCTTGCCGCCATGCGAGAAATTCCAGCGCCAGTAGCGGGCGCCGTTCGGGTTCACGAGCAGATAGAGCCCATGCATGTCGCCGACCTTGAAAGGCTTCTCGCGGAGCCCGATTTTACGGATGGCGGCATCGGTAAGCATGACGTTGATTTTCCCGGTTTCGATACCGAGAAAACTACCGTTCGCGCATCCGGGTAGCAAGGTACACGCCCGGACAGCGGTGGACGAGATACCACAAACCGGCCAAAATATACCATCGATTCCGGACGGCTATGGACAGGAAAAACAAGGGAAATGGTGCCCGGGGACGGAGTCGAACCGCCGACACTGCGATTTTCAGTCGCATGCTCTACCAACTGAGCTACCCGGGCACGGGAGCCGGTGAGAACCACCGGCGTTTGGTGAGGCGTGCCTATAGGCATCAGTTTGGGGTGCTGTCTACCCCATCATCATCACTTTTTTTCATCTCCTCCTCAACCGGGCGGCCGGGGACGCGATACCCCTCGCCCAGCCACTGCAAAAGGTCGCGGTCGCGACAAGCTTTTCCGCAGAAAGGACGCGTTTCAGGGTGCGAGGGCTGGCCGCAGATCGGGCAGGAGGAGGCTTTAGGCGACATGGCCGGCCGATATGGCGAGGGCGGCATCCGCCTTCAAGCTGATCGCACCGCCGCGACGACGGGCGAGTTGTTCGATCCAGTCGGTCGCCTTGTGCAGGCGGTCGATGATCGCGGGGGCGGCCGTGATCGTCGCCGCGCCGCCATTGCCGTGGCGTTCGGCTCTGCGGAGCAGCGCAAGCGCCGCCGTCTCGATCGGGTCGGCGCGCAGCAACTCCATCAGGTTCATGCGTTCGCGGCGGCGGATGATCTGGATGAAGCCGAAGCCGTTGACCGCCGTGCGTTCGAAGGGGAGCGGCAGATATTTGTCGATCTGGGCCGAGGCGACGGCGCGCTCGTCCTTGTTGTTCATCGTCGGCAGGTCGATCCCGATCGAGCCGGTAAGGCCCATGCGGCGAATGGCCTGCGCCGCCAGTTTCGCGCCCTTGGGGCCAAGCTTGGCGGGCGGCATCGAGCCGTCGACATCTATCAGGATCATCGCGGGCGTCGGGAAGATGCGCAGAGCCGCTTCCTCCGTACCGATGTCACCGGACATCGCCTCTTCCATCAGTTCGCTCCAGCCATGAGCTTCGAGCCGGTCTTCCTCATGGGCAGGGCAGGGCACAACGGGAATGCCGGTAGAGCGGATGCGCTGAAGCAGGCTGGGGGCGGGATGCGCCTTCGAACCGGGCTGGGCGATGCGGGCCTTGGCCAGCTTGGCGCGGCCTTCCTCGGGGATGGCTTCGCGCAGGATTTCGAGCAGGACGGTGGCGCCCTCCGCGATTTTCGGCGGGATGGGTTCGACCAGCACATCTTCGCCGGAGAGCAGGCGCGCAATCCCGCGCCGTTTCGGGATGATCGTGTGGGTCAGCTTGCCTTGTATCACCGCGCCAGCGCGGGCGGCTTCACTTTCGCGCTCGATCTGCGCTTCGACCAGACGGCCCTTTTCGATCAGCGCGGCGCGGGCCTCGCCAATGCCTTCTTCATAGAGCCATTCGGCCATGTTCGGTCAGTCCTGTTGGTCGTGATTGCCGAGCCGGAAAATGTGCCATTTCCCTCGAAATCACTCTAGTCCAGTGGATAGCCCGCTGCCTTCAGCAGCGCGCGGGTTTCGTAAAGGGGCAGGCCCATGATCGCGCTGTGGCTGCCCTGAATAGCGCGGATCAGGCCAGCGGCGCGACCCTGTATCGCATAGCCGCCCGCCTTGCCGTGCCATTCCTCGGACGCGATATAGGCGTCGATCTCGGCACGGTCGAGGCGCTTGAAGGTGACGATGTTGGTGGAAAGGCGGTGGCGGGCCTTCCCCTCGGCGTCGATCAGGGTGATGGCGCTGAGGACGCGGTGGCGACGGCCGGAGAGAAGATCGAGACACTCGCGCGCTTCGGCTTCCGTTTCCGTCTTGGGAAGGATGCGGCGGCCGACGGCAACCACCGTGTCGCCGGAAAGCACCAGCGCGCCCGGATGGCGGGCGGCCACCAGAGCTCCCTTGTCAGCGGCGACGCGCGCGGCATAGGCGGCGGGCAGTTCGGCCTTCAGGGGTGTTTCGTCGAGGTCGGCCGGGTCCACCGCATCGGGAGACACGCCGATCTGGCCCAGAAGGTCACGCCGTCTGGGAGAAGCCGAAGCAAGGATAAGCCGCATCAGAAAAGCGGCTTATTTGAAGCGGTAGGTGATCCGACCCTTGGTCAGGTCGTAGGGGGTCAGCTCGACCAGCACTTCGTCGCCCACCAGCACGCGGATGCGGTTCTTGCGCATCTTGCCGGCGGTGTGGCCGAGGATCTCGTGATCATTTTCAAGCCGCACGCGGAACATGGCGTTGGGGAGAAGCTCCACAACCTGTCCGCGCATTTCGAGTAGTTCTTCTTTTGCCATAAAATCCTGGGAAGTCGAAAAATCGCGCCGCCATAGCGCCAAAATGCTGAAAAAGAAAGTCAGGCCGAAACGCCAAATGCATCACCGGCTTTCCGGAGCACCGCAAAGACGTGATCGAGCTGATCTGCGTCAAGGCAATAAGGCGGCATCAGGTAGATGGTGTTGCCGAGCGGGCGCAGCAAGAGCCCCTGTTCTCCGGCAAAGGCCCGCAGGCGGGGCGCGAGGTCGGAGAGATAGCCCGCGTCCGGCGTGATCAGGTCGATCGCGGCGATGACGCCGATCTGGCGCGGATTGGCGAAGGCGGGGTGTTCGGCCAATTTTTCGAGTCGTTCGGCCATGCCCTGCGCCAGAGTCGCGATGCGGCCCAGCACATCCTCCTCGCGCCAGATGGCGAGATTGGCGGCGGCGGCGGCGCAGGCGATGGCGTTCGCGGTATAGCTGCTCGAATGGTAGAAAAGCCGCGCGCGATCGGTGGATTTATGCGCGTCGAAGATGCGCGGGGTCGCGAGAGTCGCGGCGAGCGGGATCGCGCCGCCGGTGATGCCCTTCGCCACCGCCATGATGTCCGGCACCACGCCCGCCTGTTCGCAGGCGAACAGCGTGCCGGTGCGGCCCCAGCCTGTCATCACTTCGTCCACGATGAACAGGACGTCGTGGCGCGCGCAGATCGCCGCCATCTCGCGCAGGACCCATGCGGGATAGATCAGCATCCCCCCGGCCCCAAGGATGAGCGGTTCGACGACGAAGGCGGCGGGCTTTTGCGCGCAGGCGGCCTCCAGCGCGTCGAGCGTGGCCTGTTCCTGCCCCTCATGGGGAAAGGGGATCGTGCCCACATCGAACAACAGCGGCGACCAGGCCGCATTATAGACGCCGCGCTCGCCCACCGACATGGTGCCGATGGTGTCGCCATGATAGCTGTGCTGGAGGACGAGGATACCGTGGCGCGGCTCGGCCAGACCGTCCAATGCCAGATTATGCCAGTAGCCGAGCGCCATTTTGAGCGCGACCTCGACCGCCGTGGAGCCGCTGTCCGAATAGAAGACATGCGCCAGCGGATCGCGATCCGCCGCCTTGGGCGCGAGATCGATCAGGCCCTGCGCCACCTCTTCCGCCGGTTCATGGGTGTAGCCCGCGAAGATGAGCTGATCGAGCTTGCCCGCCTGATCCGCAATGGCCGCCGCGATCCGGGGATGGCAATGGCCATGGGTCGTCACCCACCAGCTGGAAATGCCGTCGATCAGCGCGCCGCCATCGGCCAGATGCAGCAAAGCCCCCTCCGCCTTGACGACGTGGGGGATTGGCTCGTTCAGGCCGTGCTGGAAAAAGGGGTGCCAGACAGGGGAGGTCATGGCGAGACGCTTAAGGGGGTTAGCGCCTCATGGCCAGAGCCTCCCCGCCGGCAATGCCGCTCTTATTGAGCGGGCGCTGCCGGAGCGGCCGGCGCTGCCGAAGCCGGAGCAGCCGCCTGAATCTTCTGCTGGAGCGCCGGATCAGCGGCGGCGGCCTGACCGATCTGGTTGAACTTTTCCGGCGGGATGCCCGACGCCTGGAGCGCGGCCAGCATCTTGGGCTGCTTGTCGGCGGCGGCGATGGACGCATCCTGCTGAATCTTGGTCACTTCGACCGCGGCGGCGGCGAACTGCTTGATTTCAGCCTCGCTGAAACTGCTGGCGCCCGCAGCGGGAGCCGCAGGAGCAGCCGGGGCCGCGGCATCCTGCGCCAAAGCCGGACCGGCCGCAGCCAGAGCGATCGACGCCATGGCAGACTTCAGAAAAATGGATTTCAGACCCGTCAAAATGCTTCTCCTCAAAAACTCAACCACGCTTTGAACGCGAAGCTGTGGAAGAGGTTGGCCGGAGAAAAGGGCGATCCGACCAGATGTTGCATTTAAGAGACGGTCAACAAAGAAAATGCAGCTAATCGCTGATAGCCCACGATTCATCGCCGGGTGAAATCATTACGTCATCTCAATGAGAAAAGGGGCCGGATTCGCGCATCCGGCCCCTTCCCGATTCTCACCAGATCTTCACCCGATCTTGCGGTGCGAGAATGATCTTGCCGCCCGCCTCCGGTTTGAAGGCCGAATACCATTGGTCGAAATTGCGCACGGTATCAGCCCGATATTGCGACGGCGAATGCGGATCGGTGACCAGACGCTGGCGCAGATTCGGCTCGCGATAATTGCGCCGCCACACCTGCGCCCAGCCCAGGAAGAAGCGTTCGTCGCCGCTCGTGCCATCGATCACCGGCGCGGGCTTGCCGCCCAGCGAGGCGTGATAGGCGTCGAGCGCCACCGCGACTCCGGCCAGATCGCCGATATTCTCGCCGAGCGTGAAGGCCCCCTTCACATGTGCGCCGGGGAAGGGTTCATAGGCGTCATATTGCTTGACCAGCCTGTCGGTCAGCGCCTTGAAATTGGCGACGTCCTGATCGCTCCACCATTGGTTGAGCTTGCCCGTCTCATCATATTTCGCGCCCTGATCGTCGAAATGATGGCTGAGTTCATGGCCGATCACCGCGCCGATGCCGCCATAATTCACCGCCGGATCGGCATGGGGATCGAAGAAGGGCGGTTGCAGGATGGCGGCGGGGAAGACGATCTCCACCATGCCGAAATTGGCATAGGCGTTGATCTCCATCGGGGTCATGCCCCATTCCCAGCGATAGATGGGCTTGCCGAGCTTGCCCATCTGATAGTCGAACTCATACTGGTTCGACCGCAGAGCATTGCCGAACAGATCATCGCGCTTCATCGTCAGGCCGGTGTAATCACGCCATTTGTCGGGATAGCCGATCTTGGGCGTGAAAGCGGCCAGCTTCTTGTGGGCGCGGGCCTTGGCGGCGTCGCTCATCCAGGTCAGGCCATCGATGCGGCGGCCCATGGCGGCGATCACATTCTTGACCAGCTGATCCATCGCCGCCTTGGTTTCGGGCGGGAAATATTTGGCGACATAGACCTTGCCGATTTCCTCACCCATCGAGCCTTTGAGGAAATCGACCGCGCGCTTCCAACGCGCCTCGCGTTCGGGCGTGCCCGAGAGCGTGGTGCCGTAGAAGGCGAAATTGGCGTTGGCGATGCTGTCGGGCAACTGATCGGCAAAGTTGTGCAGCGCGCGCAGCAGCAGCGCGTCCTTCAGCACGCCGACCGGCGCCTTGGCGATCAGCGCGGCTTCGCCGGTGACGGCGCTGGGCTGCGACACCAGCAGGTCCTTGGGCGCAAGCCTGTTGGCGGCGAAATAGGCGGTGAAGTCGAAGCCCGGCGCGGCCTTCTGCAAGTCCGCCAGCGTCATCTTGTTATAGGTCTTGTCCGCGTCGCGACTGTCAACCTGGGTCCAGTGGACCTTGGCGATTTCCGTTTCGAAGGCCATCAGCGCTGCGGCGCGGGCCTTGGCATCGGCTTCGCCTGCCAGCGTCAGCATCTTTTCGAGATGCGCGACATAGGCGGTGCGGATCGCCGCCATCTTCGCGTCGGGTTCCAGATAGAAATCGCGGTCGGGCAGGCCGAGACCAGCCTGATGCAGGACGAGGATATAGGTTTCGGGGTCCTTGTCGTCCTGATTGACATAAAAGCCGAAGGGACCGTCAATGCCGGCGCGGGCAGCCTCAGCGGCGAGCTTCGCATAGCCGGGCCTGTCCTTCACCGCCTTGATCTTCGCGATCCAAGGCTTGGCGGGGGTCAGGCCCTTTTTCTCAACCGTGGCGGCGTCGAGATAGCTGGCATAGGCATTGCCGATCTTGCTGTTCGGGTCTCCCTGCGCGGCATCGAGAATGCCCTTGGTCCGTTCCCGCGACAGGTCGTCCAGCGTGTTGAAGGCGCCATAGTTGGACTTGTCCGCCGGGATCGGCGTGTTCTTCGCCCATATGCCATTGGCATAGTCGTAGAAATCGTCGCCGGGCTTCACCGACTTGTCCATGCCGGCCGCATCGAAACCGTAGCTGCCATAGGTCGGTTTTGCCGCGCTCTGTTGCGCAGGATCGGTCTGCGCGACGGACGCGCCAGCAGCCAGCGCAACAGCCGCTGCGCCGAGGAGGAGATATTTCATCAAAGCTTTCCCTTGCTTCATTTGGTCAGGGCACGCGGACGCGCCCATGATGGCCGGGAGTTGAGCGCCTCAAGGCGGCGATGTCCATGTCGTTGGTCGAAAAATCTCAGGCGCTTGCGGCTTGGGCAAAAGAGCAGCTGTGCTCCTGCGCAATGCCTCAGGGCAGGCGGATGGACGACGCGAACGCTGTCCGGAGCGCGCCCGCATCCAGTGGATCGAGATGCGGCAAACGGCCAAGGCTGGGGACTTTGCCCAACGCCGGAATGATCCGTTCATTCTCCGCATGCGGCTCGCCGATGAAGGCGATCCCGGCAATCGCTATGTCCCGCGCCCGCAAGGCCTCTATGCTGAGCAGGCTGTGGTTGATCGTGCCCAGCCCGGTCCGGGCACAGAGGATGACCGGCGCGCGCCAATGCGCGAACAGGTCGATCATCAGCAACGTTTCGCTGACCGGCACCATCAGCCCGCCCGCGCCCTCCACCACCAGCGGGCCGTCGACCTTCGGCAAGGCGAGAGCGTCGAGGCTGATCTCCACCCCGTCGATCCGCGCCGCCAGATGAGGCGAGGCGGGCGTGGTCAGGCGATAGGCTTCGGGCAGGATATGCGACGGCGGAAGACCGGACAGAGCAGCCACGCATTCCTTGTCGCCTTCGGGATCAATCCCGGCCTGGACCGGCTTCCAGTAATGCGCGCCCAGCGCTCCGGCCAGACCCGCCGCGAACACGGTCTTGCCGATGTCGGTATCGGTGCCGGTGACGACGAAGACACTCATGCCACCGCCCGCCGCAATGCCTCGCCCAGCGCGGCGATATCAGCGCGCCCGACATTCAGGGTCAGCGAAATCCGCAGGCGGCTGGTGCCGGGCGGCACGGTCGGCGGACGGATGCCGCGCACGTCGAAGCCCGCCTCCTGCAAGGCGGCGGCAGCGGCCATGGCGCGGCGGTCCTCGCCCAATATGACCGGGATGATCTGGCTGCGCGGCGCAGGCAGGCCGAGCGGCGCGCAGATCACTTCGCTGGCGTCGACCTGCAATGTCTTCAGGCGGTCGCGCAGGTCGCTTGCCTGCTCGATCCGGTCGAGCGCCGCCGACACCGCCACCGCCATCAACGGCGAGGGCGCGGTCGAGAAAATAAAGGCCCGCGCCCGGTTGATAAGATAATCGATCAGGATCTGCGGCCCGCAAATCAGCGCGCCCTCCACCCCCATCGCCTTGCCGCAGGTATGCAGCGTCACGACATTGTGCATGCCGTCAAGTCCTGCGGACAGGCCGCGCCCCGAAGGACCGAAAACGCCGGTGCCATGCGCTTCATCGAGGATCAACATGGCGTCATATTTTGCCGCCAGCGCCGCCAGATCGTGCAACGGCGCCATGTCGCCATCCATGGAATAGAGCGTCTCGACCGCGATCCACACCCGCCCCTTGCCGCCTTCCTGCCGCCAGGCGACGATCAGGTCGGCAAAGCTCTGGACGTCATTATGGCGGGCGAACACCGTCACCGCCTTCGACATGCGGATGCCGTCATGAACGCTGGCGTGGATCAATTCATCCGCGACGATCAGGTCGCCGCGCTGCGGCAGGGTGGAAAACAGCGCCAGATTGGCGGCAAAGCCGTTCGCCATGAACAGCGCGGCCTGCGTGCGGAAGAAGACGGCGGCCTTGACCTCCAGCCCCTCATGTTCCGGCGCGTTGCCGCGCAACAGGCGCGATCCGCCCGATCCCACCGGCACGCCCCGCGCCACAGCGTCGGCCACTGCCTGCCCGATGATCGGATCGCCGGCCAGACCGAGATAGTCGTTGGAGGCAAAGTCCCGCCCGGAACGGGGGATCAGACGGCGCAACCTGCCGCGCTTCTCCAGCGCCGCAAGCTGCGAACGGAAAGGTTCGCTGGTCATGGCGGCGCTATAGGCCTTCGCGCCATGACCGGGCAAGCGCACCCGCCCTTTATTGCCGAACAACCCATCCCGGCGCGGACCGGAAAGGGCGACCGGCAGAGGGAGCCTTTAGAAAGAGAAGCTCAGCGAGAAGGAAGCGACATTGTCGTTGCTGTCATCGGCATTGGGACGAAAGCCATGCTGGTGCAGATAGCCGATTTCCGCATTCACATTCTTCGCGACCGGCGTGGTGATGGCGATCAGGTTGCGCATCCGCTCTTCGCCTTCGACGCGCTGAAAGCTGGTTGTGTTGAGATCGATGAAGCTCTCATGGCTCAACACCAGCGCGGTCTTGCCGCCTTCCCTGAACGGCAGCACATATTTGACATAGGGGCGGAAACGCCAGGCCGTGCCGTTGATCCCCTCGCGCCAGCGCTCTTCCAGACGCAGGCGGGCACTGAGTTGGCCGGGACCGATCTTCACGATATTGTCGAACGTCACCTGCTGGCGGCCGCGATGCTCCATCACGGAAAAATCGCCGCCATTATATTGCGGGTCATGGGTGTAACCCGCCCAGACAGTCACCTGCTTGTTCAGCTTGTAGCCGATCAGCGAGTTCATCTCGACTTCGTACAGCCCATCGCGGTCGTTGCTGAACCGGCCGACCACCTCTTGCGAAAAGCGCCAGTGATCGCTCAGCTTCACCGTCGCGCTGGCGGTGGTCCAGATCTGTTCGTCCTCGCTGGCATGGGCCATGGCAGGCAGGCTCAATGCGACAAAGGCGGTGGTCAGTTTCAAGCGCAGCGACATCATACCCCCATCCAGTCCGGCGGCGGAGGCCGACTGTGACCGTTTCGCGTCTCTACTGTTACTATTATATTTCATTTTAGTGACAAAATGACACGAAACCGACTCGACCCGTCCGAAATTTCCGGACAGATCGATGTCGCAGGGTAAATTGAAGGCTTTTTGTCGGCCTGCCGTTGCGACGGCTTAAGCCGGGTTATGCTGTTTCAAAAAAGCGTCGACACGTTGCAGGAAATCGAGCCGGTCCGCCTGGCGGGAAAAGAAATGATCCGCCAGCGGCTGTTCAACATAAATATAATCGCGTCCCTCGACCTTTCCCGCAGCCTTCAGCTTTTCAGCCATTTCCCGTGACTGGCTGACCTGAACCCGCCGATCCTTCTTCCCGTGCATCAGCAGGATCGGCGCGGAAAATTGCGTGGCGAAATTGATGGGGGAAACGGCAGCGAAATCGGGCGCCTGCGCCTTCATCCAGTCCTTGCCCCGACCGGAATTGAGAAAACGGCTGTCATAGCGCACCATTGCCGACAGGTCGGACACACCAGCATAGGAAATGGCGCAGCGATATTTCGCGCCGTCACGCTGCGCCGCCCGCATCGCCGCATAACCGCCATAGGAGCCGCCGACGATGCAGACCCGCTTTGCGTCGGCAATCCCCTCTTTCACCACCCAGTCGACCGCGTCATTCAGATCATCCTGCATGGCAAGACCCCATTGCCCCTCCCCCTTGGCCGCGAAGGCGGTGCCATAGCCAGCGGAGCCGCGATAATTGGGCTGGAGTACCGCATAGCCGCGATAGGCGAAGAATTGCACCCACCAGTCCCATTCCTCACTGTCACGGGCAAAGGGTCCGCCATGAGGCATCAGGATGAGCGGCAGATTCTTCGGGTCCCGATCCTTGGGCAGAGTGAGCACGGCGGCGATGTCCAGCCCGTCGCGCGCCTTGTAGCGGATCGTCTTCACGGGCGAGAGATGGGTGCCAGGGCCGAAGCTGTTGCTGATCAGGGACAGGAGGTTCATCACCCCGACGGAGGTGTCGTAATAATAATAGGCGCCGGGCTGATCGGCGCTGCCGACATGGACGATCATGCGGCTGTGGTCGCGACTGGTCGACACGATCCGGGCGCGGCGATTGCCGACCGCCTTGTCGATATCGGCCTGTACCTTGGCCAGACCCGGATCGAACCAATGGACCCCCGGCCCGTCGGCGGTAAAGCGCACCCCGGCCAGGCCCGTGCCCGCCGCGTCACGTTCCACCCCTCCAATGTCGTAATAACCGGGTGCAGCAAAGATCTTCGTTCCCAGTTCCAGCCGGTTGAGATCAAATTCGTAGAGCGCGTCAGTCCCTTCATGATCGTCGCTGGCAATGGCCTTGCCCGGTTCGGCGGTGAACAACATCGGCACCACCATCGATTCATCCCGGCGGCGATTGGCGCGGTCGACGACGCGGAAGCTCGACCGGCCATCGGGGCGATAGAGCAGCTTGGCGGTGCGGATCGAGTCATCATAGCCGATCCCCATGCGCACCGCGCCAGCCGCATCGGCATACCAGGACATCACATATTGGCGCGGTTGCACGACAGCGCGCAGCTTGCCGGTGGTCACATCCACTTCGTCCACGCGCGGCCAGAAGCCGAGGTCATTGCCATAGATTGAGGTCTGATAGGACAGCAGGATGCGCGGGCTGCCGTCACGGGCGACCCAGATCACATCATCGGCATTCTGCGCGGCGGTGGCTTTCGCCAGCAGGTTGATCTTGCTGCCGTCGGCCTTGATGCCGGCGACGCGGCTGATCGACCAGGGCGCGCCTTCCACATTGGTTTCGCTGCCAAGACCCGCGATCAGCCATTCGTCATTGACCCAGCTCCACCAGTTGAGGTCATTCTCCCCCAGTTGCAGCATGCGAACACGGTTGGGGCCGTCCGCGACGGAGGCGATCATCAACATCAACTGGCCCTCAATCGCCACGCGAGCGGCAATGCGCGTTCCGTCGGGCGACAGTTCCGGCTGCTCCATCAGCGGAAGTTCGGCAAAGGCCTCGATCCGCCATTGTTCGGGCGGTACGGATTTGATGGCATCGGTCTGCGCAAAGGCCGGCACGGAAAGCTGCGCGAGCAACATGCCCGCGACAACGGAAAGATTCTTCAAGGCATCCCCCTGTTACGAATAACCCCGCCCTGAATATAGGGCGGGGTTATTTTCCTGTCTTTGCCTTTCTAATCGGTGATTTACGCGCCGTGCGCCAGCGCCGCGAGCAACAGCAGCGCGACGATATTGGTGATCTTGATCATCGGATTGACCGCCGGGCCCGCCGTGTCCTTATAAGGATCGCCGACCGTATCGCCCGTCACCGCAGCCTTGTGGGCTTCGCTGCCCTTGCCGCCGTGATGGCCGTCCTCGATGAACTTCTTGGCATTGTCCCAGGCGCCGCCTCCCGACGTCATGGACAAGGCCACGAACAGCCCCGAAACGATCACACCCAACAGCAACGCGCCCAGAGCCGCAAAGCCATTGGGCGTCCCTGCCACCGCCGAGATCGCGAAATAGACAAAAATCGGCGCCAACACCGGAAGCAGGCTGGGCACGATCATCTCCTTGATCGCGGCGCGGGTGACGAGGTCCACCGTGCGGGCATAGTTGGGTCGCGACGTGCCCTCCATGATGCCCTTGTTGGTGGCGAACTGGTCCCGGACATCCTTCACCACGTCACCGGCGGCACGACCCACCGCCGTCATGCCCATGGCGCCGAACAGATAGGGCAGCAGCGCGCCCAGCAGCAGGCCGACAATGACATAGGGGTTGGACAGACTGAAATCGACCGGCTCGGTCAGGCCGAGGGCGGAGTTATAGAATTTCAGATCCTCCGTATAGGCGCCGAACAGCACCAGCGCGGCAAGGCCTGCCGATCCGATGGCATAGCCCTTGGTCACCGCCTTGGTCGTGTTGCCCACCGCGTCGAGCGCGTCGGTCTTGACCCGCACGCTGTCTTCAAGCTGAGACATTTCGGCGATGCCGCCCGCATTGTCGGTGACCGGACCATAGGCGTCCAGCGCCACCACCATGCCCGCCAACGCCAGCATGGCCGTCGCGGCAAAGGCGATGCCGATCAGGCCCGCCAGCTGATAGGCGACGATGATGCCGACCACGATCACCAGCGTCGGCAGAGCCGTGGCTTCCAGGCTGACCGCCAGCCCCTGAATGACATTGGTGCCATGGCCGGTTTCCGACGCTCGGGCGATGCTGCGCACCGGGCGGTAGTTGGTGCCGGTATAATATTCGGTGATCCAGACGATCAGACCCGTGACCGCCAGGCCCACCATCATCGACCAGAACAGCGCCATGCCGGTATAGCCGCCGCCGCCGTCGAGATCGGTGCCGAAGCGCGCATTGAGATCGCCCAAGGCGAAATGCGCCGCCGCATAAAGAGCCGGGATCGACAGGATCGCCGTCGTCCAGAAGCCCTTGTACAGCGCACCCATGATCGACTGGCTGCTACCGAGCCGCACCATATAGGTGCCAATGATCGAGGTGATGATGCACACGCCGCCGACGATCAGCGGCAGCGACATGAGCTGCATCAGGAAGGCGTTGTCCACACCCTTCACCAGCAAAGCGGTCAGCACCATGGTCGCACCGACCGTCACCACATAGGTTTCGAACAGGTCCGCCGCCATGCCCGCGCAGTCGCCGACATTGTCGCCGACATTGTCCGCGATCACGGCGGGGTTGCGTGGGTCATCCTCCGGAATGCCCGCCTCGACCTTCCCCACAAGGTCCGCGCCGACGTCCGCCGCCTTGGTGAAGATGCCGCCGCCCAGACGCGCGAAGATGGAGATGAGACTGGCGCCAAAGGCCAGAGCCACCAGAGAGTCGATCACCAGCCGGTCATCGGGCGCATGGCCCGCAGGCCCGGTCAGATACCAGAAGAAGACGCTGATCGCGAGCAGGGCCAGCCCGGCCACCAGCATGCCGGTGATGGCGCCCGCCCGGAACGCCACCGTCAATCCGCTTTGCAGAGTGTCTCGCGCGGCTTCGGCGGTGCGGACATTGGCGCGCACCGAAATATTCATGCCGATGAAGCCCGCCGCGCCCGACAGCAGCGCGCCGATCAGGAAACCGATGGCCGAGGTCGCGCCGAGGAAGAAGAAGACCAGCGCCGCGACGACGACGCCGACCATGCCGATGGTCGTATATTGGCGCCCCAGATAAGCCTTCGCCCCTTCCTGAATCGCGCCTGCAATCTGTTGCATGGTATCGTTGCCGGCGGAGGCCGCCAGCACCTGTCGACTGGTGAAAACGCCGTAGAGCACGGCCAGCAGGCCGCACCCTATGGCTATCGAGACAATCTGCATGAATGTTCCTCTCCCCCTGTTATGCCTGTCATCGGCCGCTCCGCAGGGAATGACGGGCGGGCGAAAGGCGTGAGCGCAGGCGGCCGGAACATGCGCTTCCGGCATCGGGCACCGCGTCAATCAGCAACAGGCTCACGCACATCATGCGGTCCTACCGGGCTGAGGAAGGTCGACGGTGAAGCTACAGGGCGGACGGGCGGCGTCAACCCATTACGAATCAGAGCGTTCAGCCATGCTCCCAGCCCAGCCTTTCGGGCAGTGGAATGGCCACCCCGTCGATCATCAGGGTCAGGCCCGCGCCCGGCGAAAAGCGTCCCACCGGAATCGCGCGCACCGGCGGCTTGACCGCGGCGGGAAGGGCGAAGAGCAGTTCATAATCGTCCCCCGCCCGTGCGGCGGCAATCTGGACCGCGCTGCTGCCGCCCCGCACCCGTTCCAGATGGAAGGACAAAGGGATATGGTCGATGGTGACGGCAAGGCCGCTCGCCTGCGCCATGCGCGACGCGTCGATCAGCAACCCGTCGGACACGTCCATCATCGCATGAACCTGCCGAGCGAGCAGCGCCCCCTCCGCCAGACGCGGACGCGGGCGGCGATAGGCGTCAACCAGCGGCCCCGATGCGGCGGGATCGGCCTGCAACAGATCAAGCCCCACGCCCGCATCGCCCACGGGGCCGGTCAGATAAAGCCGGTCGCCCGCCTGCGCGCCGCCACGCACCGGGACCAGGCCGGTCGCTTCGCCGAGAGCGGTGAGGCTGTAGCTGCGGGGCGCGCCCTTCGGCATCTTGACCGTATCGCCCCCCAGCAGCGGCATGGCGTGGCGGGCAAGCGCCTCGCCCAATCCTTCCAGAAAGGCCGCGTCCCACTCGTCGTCGCCCGACAGGGCATAGTTGAGCAGACAGCCGACCGGTTTCGCTCCCTTGGCGGCAAGGTCGGACAGGTTCACCGCCGCCAGTTTCCAGCCGATATCAGCGGGCGGGTCGGTAGGGAGGTAATGTACTCCCTCGACCATCGTATCGCTGGTGAGGATCAGGCGCGCGCCGCCAATTTCCAGCACCGCCACATCATCCTGCAAGCCCTGCGCGGCGGGATCGTTCGCCAAAAGGCGCAGCAGCGTCAGAAAACGGGATTCAGCGGACATGGCGTCCCCCCGCTTTGCCCAAGGCGGTTATTTCCGCACATCCTTCGCCACGGCGTCGAGCAGGCCGTTCACGAATCCTGCCTCACGCTTGTCGTAAAAGGCGTGGGCGACATCGACATATTCGCTGATGACGGTGCCGGTCGCCACATCCTTGCGGGCGAGCAGTTCATAGGAGCCCGCGCGCAGGATCTGCCGCATCGGCTTGTCGAGCCGTTCAAGGCTCCAGCCCTTGGACAGCCGGGCCACGATCAACCCGTCAATCTCCTCGCGACGCCGGTCCACGCCCTGCACCACATCGTCGAAGAAGCTCTCCTCCGCCTGCGCATAGGTCACATCCTCTATGGTCGCGCCCAGACGATGCTGGTGGAACTCGTGCAGCAACAGATGGAGCGGCGTGCCCTCCATTTCGAGCTGGTAGAGCGCCTGAACCGCGGCAAGGCGCGCGGCGGAGCGGGATTTGGAGCGATCGTTCATCAACAGGTCCATAGCCGTTCGAACCGGAAAAGTCGAAACCGGCTCGAAGAAGAAAAATGACCCCGCGAAAGCCACGGGGCAATCGGATTATTTGAGCCGCAGCGCCACCGAAGCCGCGTGCGCCGGAAGCCCCTCCGCCTCCGCCAGCGCGACGGCGGCAGGCCCGATGGCATCGATGCCGCTCTGGTTGAGGCTGAGGAAGCTGGTCCGCTTCATGAAGTCCAGCACCGACAGCCCCGAAGAAAAGCGCGCCCGGCGCCCGGTCGGCAGCACATGGTTGGGGCCAGCGACATAATCGCCCACCGCTTCGGGCGTCATACGGCCAAGGAAAACCGACCCGGCATGGCGCACTTGCTTGAAGAGCGCGTCGGGATCGTCGACGGCGAGTTCCAGATGCTCGGCGGCCAGACGGTCGACCAGCGGCATCGCTTCCGACAAGTCGCGTACGGCGATGATCGCGCCATTGGCGTTCCAACTGGTGGTTGCCACTGCCTGCGTCGTAAGCTTGGGAAGCTTCCGACGAACTGCTTCCTCAACCGCATCGGCAAAGGCCGCATCGTCGGTGAACAGGATCGACTGGCTGGTCGGGTCATGCTCCGACTGGCTGAGCAGATCAGCGGCGATCCAATCGGGATTGTTCTTCCCATCGGCCACCACGACGATCTCGGACGGCCCGGCGACCATGTCGATGCCGACAACGCCGTAAAGCTGGCGCTTCGCCTCCGCGACCCAGGCATTGCCGGGGCCGGTGATGACATCGACCGGCTTGATCCGCTCCGTACCATAAGCGAGCGCCGCCACCGCCTGCGCACCGCCGACGCGCCAGATTTCCTCAATCCCCGCGATCTGCGCGGCGGCCAGAACCAGCGGATTGATCTCCCCATTGGGGGTCGGCGTCACCATGGCGATGCGCGACACGCCCGCCACCTTGGCCGGGATCACATTCATCAGCAGCGAACTGGGATAGGCCGCCCGCCCACCGGGCACATAGAGCCCCGCCGCATCCACCGCGCTCCAGCGCGCGCCCAGGCGCACGCCCGCCGCATCGACGCTGTCGCTGTCCTGCGGCTTCTGCTTCTCATGATAGGCGGTGATCCGCGCCGCCGCGAGTTCCAGCGCGTCGCGCAACTCGGTCGAAAGCGTGTCCAGCGCCCTGCGGCATTCGGCAGGTTCCACCGCCCAGCCGCTGACGTCCAGATCGTGCCGGTCGAAGCGGCTGGTATAGTCGGCCAGCGCCACGTCGCCCTCGGCCCGGACGCGCTTGAGAATCGCGGTCACATCGCGCGACACATCCTCATCGGCCTCGCGCCGGGCATCGACCAAAGCGGTGAAAGCGGCGGCGAAATCCGCGTCGCGGCTGTCAAGCCTAAGCGGCATCCTGCACCCCCACGGCCTTGCGGAAGGCTTCCACCAGCGGCGTCAGTTCCGCCGAGCGCATCTTGTAGGCGGCGCGATTGACGATCAGCCGCGCCGACACCTGCATGATGATATTGGTCTCGACCAGGCCATTGGCCTTCAGCGTCGCGCCCGAGGACACCAGGTCCACGATCCGCCGCGACAGGCCGAGCGACGGCGCCAGCTCCATCGCACCGTTCAGCTTCACGCACTCTGCCTGAATGCCCCGCGCTTCATAATATTTGCGCGTCAGATAGGGATATTTGGTCGCGACGCGCACATGGCTCAATGCCGCCTCATCCTCATCGGCGAGGCCGACAGATTCGGCGACCGACAGGCGGCAATGCCCCATGTCGAGGTCGACCGGCGCATAAATCTCTGAATAATCAAATTCTTCCAGCACATCCGAACCGACAATGCCGATCTGCGCCGCGCCATGCGCCACGAAGGTCGCCACGTCGAAGGCGCGCACGCGGATGATCGACACATCGGGCCGGTTGGTGGCGAAGCGCAGCGCGCGGCTCTTCTTGTCATGGAACTCCGCCTCCGGTTCGATACCGGCTTTGGCGAGCAGAGGCAGCGCCTCTTCGAGGATGCGCCCCTTGGGGATGGCGAAGGTGAGCGGACGAGTCATGACCCGCGCGCCTTACTTGCGAAGGGGCAAAAGGACAAGCTAGGCCGCATGGTTCAGGCAGCCTCGGCCAATGCCGCCTCGGTCGCCGCGATCCAGCCGCCGCCCAAAACCCGGTCGCCCGCATAGAGCACCGCGGCCTGCCCCGGCGCCACGCCATATTCGGGCGCGTCGAAAATCAGGCGCTCCCCCTCCAGCCGTGCGGGCACGGGCTTGGCCATCGACCGCACCTTTGCGGTCAGCGGCCCGGCGAAGTCCCCGCCCAGCCAGTTGATGTCCGACAAACGCGCCGCCGACACCGCCAGCGCCGCCTTGGGTCCCACGATCACGCGCCGCCCTTCGGCATCCAAACGTATGACATAAAGCGGCTCTGCCTGCCCGCCTATTTCCAGCCCCTTACGCTGGCCGACCGTATAGTGGATCATGCCCTTGTGCGTGCCCATCACGCGCCCGTCGATATGGACGATATCCCCGCCCTCATCGGCATCGGGGCGCAGCTTGCGGACGATCTTGGCATAATCGCCATCGGGCACGAAGCAGATGTCCTGACTGTCCGGCTTCATCGCCACCGACAGCCCGAGTACCGCCGCGATCTCCCGCACCTGCGGCTTGGGCAAACCCCCAAGAGGAAAGCGCAGATAGTCCAGTTGCGCCTGAGTCGTGGCGAAGAGAAAATAGCTCTGGTCCCGCGCCGGATCGGCGGCGCGATGCAATTCGGCGCCCTGCGGCCCCTCCACCCGGCGGACATAATGGCCGGTGGTCAGACAGTCCGCGCCAAGGTCCCGCGCAATCTGGAACAGGTCGGTGAACTTCACCCCCATATTGCACTTCACGCAGGGGATGGGCGTGCGCCCGGCCATATATTCATTGGCGAAGTCGGAAATCACCGATTCCCGGAACTGGCTTTCATAATCAAAGACATAGTGCGCAATGCCGATCCTGTCCGCGACCGCGCGCGCGTCGCGAATATCCTGCCCGGCGCAGCAGCTTCCGCTTCGGCCCACCGCAGCGCCATGATCGTAAAGCTGGAGCGTCACGCCGATGGTTTCCGCCCCCGTGCGCGCGGCGAGCGCGGCAACGACGCTCGAGTCCACCCCGCCCGACATGGCAACGACGATCCGCCGCGCGTTAAGCGGCTCTGTTAGCTGGAACTGGGACTGCATGGGCGCGCATATAGTCGCCCCCGTCCCGGCATTCCAGCGGGATTCCACCCGTAAAAACAAGATTCGGCCAAAATCGCGATCAAGTTTACCGGACCTTATCCTTTAGCGCGTAGACCCCCTTCCCATGGATTTGGGTTTCCTTCGGACAGGCGGGCTAAAGCCCAGCTTCGTCAAGCCTTCGGGCCGGCGACGCGTGCCGGTCTGGCCATCCCTGCGGGCTGCTTCGGCGGCGGCGCAGGCGGCCAGCCCGACCGCGCAGGCGGTCGCGGGGATCCTGCGGGGGCAGGAGATCGAAGGCGACTGGATCCAGGAACTGGCCGATATCCTCGCGCCACGTTCCAGCGGCCATATCGAGGCCGCAGGGCTCGCGGGCAGCTTTAACCCGTTGATCGCGAACCGTTTAAAGGTGGGGCAAGGATGATGAAGGGGGCGTTTACCGTGGCGCTTTAGACCCTGTTCAGGGCTTGAAGCGCAAACAGTTTCGCACTGCTGAGGACGGCAACGCCAGTGCCGCTTATTGAGGGTGATAATGATCGAAAACCAGAAAATCAGACCTGCCCAGGTCGTCGGGCCGCTCGGAGAACCCCTGACTCTGGAAAGCCTGCCGCCGGTGGATACGACCCGCTGGGTCGTGCGCCGCAAGGCGGAAGTCGTGGCGGCCGTGAATGGCGGCCTGCTGACCGTGGACGAAGCCTGCGCGCGCTATTCGCTGACGCTCGAGGAATTTGCGAGCTGGCAGCGCGCGGTGGACCGTTCGGGCATGCATGGTCTGCGCGTGACCCGGATTCAATATTACAAGTCGCTCTACGAACGGCAGCAGAAATACTGAACACCCCAAAAAGGGTCGCATCCAAATGACAGCAAGGCCGCCGGATCTGGCATCCGGCGGCCTTCTGCTTTTGCTTTCATATCGCTTAGGGAACGTAAAGCCGACTTTTCCGTTGAACAGTTCAGCCTGGCCGGAAGGGGCTGTGGTCCAAGGAGAGTAAGACATGGGCATCATTTTATGGCTTGTCGTCGGCGGCATCATTGGCTGGCTTGCCAGCATGGTCATGCGCACCGACGCGCAACAGGGCATCTTGCTGAACATCGTCGTCGGCATCGTCGGCGCCTTCATCGGCGGCCTGATCTTCAGCGGCGGTTCGATCAATGACGGCCTGACGCTCTACAGCTTCCTGGTGTCGCTGGTGGGCGCCATCATCCTGCTTGCGATCGTCAATCTGGTACGCCGCGGCTCTGTCCGCTAAGCACAGGCTGAAAACCGAAGAGGGCCGCGCCATTCAGGGACGCGGCCTTTCTTCCGGGTCAGCCGCGCCCCGCGAAGAAACGGTAAAGGGCGAGCACTCCGATCGATCCGAACACCGCGGCAATGAAACTGGTCTGCTGGCCCGGCGCATAGACGCCCAGCATCCGCCCGACATAGCCCGCCAGCAGCGCGCCCGCGATGCCCAGCAGGATGGTGAGGACGCAGCCTCCCGGGGCGCTGCCGGGCATGACCAGCCGGGCAAGGGCGCCCGCGAACAGCCCGACGATGATCCACCCCAGCAATTCCATCCCGCCCCTCCGGCTGATTGACCGGCTCATTGCGCCACAGTCGCGCAGCTTTGGCAAGGGCGCCGCCTGCTCTTTCGCGGGACGCGCAGAATGATTTTGCGGAACGAAAGGGGACCGTGGTAAAGAGGCTTGAGCAGGGTGATGTATTCATATAATACAGCAATCCGCGCGGCGCTTATCGCCGGAAGATGGATTCAGGATGAACTACGAAACCCAACTGGTCGGCGATGTTCCGGCAAATATCCTTGGTGAGCAGGAAGAGCGCCCGATCTGGCGCCGTCGGCTCGTGATCGGAGCGGTGGTCGCGATTGTCCTGATCGCTGCCGCCACCTGGATCAGCATGCGCGGCAAGGGTGCGGACATAACACCGGCGGCGGCACAGGCCCCGGTCGTGACCGTCATCAGCCCCGGCCAGTCGCTGGTATCGCACACTGTCAACGCCACCGGCTCGCTCGCCGCGCGCGTCGACATGCCGGTCGGTGTCGTGGGCGAAGGCGGCGCGGTGGCGCGCGTTCTGGTGCAGCCGGGCGACTGGGTGAAGGCGGGCCAGGTGCTGGCGACCGTGGAACGGTCTGTCCAGACCGAACAGATTCGCTCGCTCGCCGCGCAGGTGGAGGTCAACCGCGCCGATGCCAAGCTGGCCCAGGCGCAGCTTGACCGCGCCAAGGCGCTGGTGGCGCGCGGCTTCATCAGTCAGGCCGACATCGATCAGCGCACCGCCACACGCGACGCCGCCAATGCCCGCGTCAATGTGGCCGTCGCTCAACTTGCAGAGCAGCGCGCCCGCACCGGGCGGCTCGACATCCGGGCACCGGCAGCGGGCCTCGTGCTGACCCGTACGGTCGAGCCGGGCCAGATCGTCGGCGCCGGCAACGCCGTGCTGTTCCGCATGGCCAAGGATGGCGAGATGGAAATGCTGGCGCAGGTCAGCGAAGGCGATCTGGCTGCGCTGCGCGTCGGCAACAGCGCGACCGTGACTCCGGTGGGTGGCACGGCGCAATTCGCCGGCCGCATCTGGCAGGTGTCGCCCGTGGTCGACAATCAGAACCGCCAGGGCACCGCCCGCATCGCCCTGCCCTATAATCCGGCGATCCGTCCGGGCGGCTTTGCCTCCGCCTCGATCGTCAGCGGCGCCGGTTCCGCGCCGATGCTGCCGGAATCGGCGGTGCAGACCGATGAGAAGGGCCATTATGTCTATGTCGTCAACGGCCGCGACGAAGTGCAGCGGCGCGACGTCAAGACCGGCCAGGTGACCGATGCGGGCGTATCGATCCTGAACGGCCTCAACGGCAATGAACGCATCGTCGCGTCGGCGGGCGCCTTCCTGACGCCGGGGCAGAAGGTGAAGCCAGAGGTCCAGAAGTCGAAATAAGGCCGCGCCGCGCGCCCCGTGCGCGCGCTGCCCGGCAGGCGAGGAAGCCGTCATGAGTTTTCGTAATATTTCCGCCTGGGCCATCCGCAACCCGGTGTCGCCGATCGTCCTGTTCGTGGCGCTGTTGCTGGCGGGCATGGTCAGCTTCGGCCGGATGGACGTCAACCAGCAGCCTGACATCAGCTTCCCCATGGCCAGCGTGGTCGTGCGGCAACCCGGCGCCGCCCCGACCGAACTGGAAACGCAGGTCACCCAGCGCGTCGAAGCCGCCGTGCGGGGCATCAGCGGCGTCGATGAAATCACCTCCTGGGTGTCGGAGGGCGAATCCCACACCAATGTGCAGTTCCAGATCGGCACGCCGGTGGACCGCGCCGTCAACGATGTGAAGAACGCCGTCGACCAGATCCGCAGCGACCTGCCGGAAGGGATTCTGGCACCGCAGGTCAGCCGCGTCGACATTGATGGCGGCCCCATTGCCTATTTCAGCGCCGAAGCCACCGACATGACGCTGGAGGAACTGTCCTGGTATGTCGACAACACCGTCGCCAAGCGACTGCTGGGGGTGCCCGGCATGGCGGCGGTGAAGCGCGGCGGCGGCGTCAGCCGCGAAATCCGCGTCATCCTGGACCCGGCCAAGCTGCAATCGCACGGCATCACGGCGAGCCAGGTCAACCAGCAGCTTCAGCAGGTGAACCTCAACGCCGCGGGCGGTCGCACCGAAATCGCGGGGGCCGAACAGGCGATCCGCGTGCTCGGCAACGCCCGCGACGCCTATGCGCTGGGCCAGACCCAGATCGCCATTTCCGGTGGCCGCACGGTCAAACTGGCCGATCTCGCCGATGTGCGCGACATGTATGCCGAACAACGGTCGCTGGCGCTGATGAATGGGCGGCAGGTGACGAGCTTCAGCATGGAAAAGGCGAAGGGATCGTCCGACGTCACCGTGTTCGACGACGCGATGAAGGTGCTGGACCAGCTCAGGAAGGAAAATCCGAAAGTCCAGTACAAACAGCTCTATACCAGCGTCGAATATACCAAGAACCAGTATCATAGCGCCATCCAGTCGATGATCGAAGGCGCGGTGCTGGCCGTGGTCATCGTCTTCCTGTTCCTGCGCGACTGGCGCGCGACGATCATTTCCGCGCTGGCCATCCCGCTATCGGCCATTCCCGCCTTCTGGTTCATGGACATGATGGGCTTCACGCTCAACATGACCTCGTTGCTGGCGCTCAGCCTCGTCGCGGGCGTGCTGGTCGACGACGCCATCGTGGAGATCGAGAATATCGTCCGCCACATGCGCATGGGCAAAAGCGCCTATCAGGCCGCCATCGATGCCGCCGACGAAATCGGCCTTGCCGTGCTGGCGACCACCATGGCGATCGTCGCGGTGTTCCTGCCGGTCGGCATGATGCCGGGCATTTCCGGCCAGTTCTTCATCCAGTTCGGCCTGACTGTCGTCGTGGCGGTGCTGCTGAGCCTCGCGGTCGCGCGCCTGATCACGCCGATGGTCGCCGCCTATTTCCTGAAGGCTCATGGTCAGGAAAGCCATGGCGAAGGCTGGTTGATGGATATCTATATGGCGATATTGCGCTGGTCGCTGGATGAGCGCCGCGCCATCGCCCATCGCGCGCGGGGCGGCCGGGCACGCTTTACGGCCTGGCTGCGCGATCATCGCATCTGGACGCTGGGTCTGGGCTTCCTGGCCTTCGTCGCGACCATCATCGCCTTCGGCACGCTGCCCATGTCGTTCCAACCGAGCATGGACACCGATTTCAGCCAGGTGAAGATCGAAACCGTGCCCGGCAGCACGCTGGAACAGACGACGGCGATCACCCACAAGGTCGCGGACATGCTTGCCGCTGACAAGGACACGGTCGACGCTGCCTTTGCCGACATCCAGACCACCGGCGCCGACATCTACCTGACGCTGCGCAAGGACCGGCCGACCAGTTCCGTCGATTGGGAACGCAGGATGGCGCCCCAATTCCAGCATGTCGCCGACGCGCGGGTCAATTTCCAGTCGCAATCGGGCGGCGGGTTCGGCCGCGACATCATCATCATGTTCGGCAGCGACAATCCGGCCCTGCTCGAACAGACGGCCAACAGGCTGGTCAAGGAAATGGCGGGGGTCTCCCTGATCCGCGCGCCGCGCGTGCAGGGCGACATGAACCGGCCGGAAATCGTCATCAAGCCGCGCTTCGATCTTGCCGCCAGCATGGGCGTGACGACCGCCGCGCTGAGCCAGACGATCCGCGTGGCGACCATCGGCGACATCGACCAGAACAGCGCCAAATTCTCGCTGTCCGACCGGCAGATTCCGATCCGCGTTTCGATCGCGGAGCACAGCCGCCGCGACCTGGCCACGATCGAGAATATGCCCGTGCCGACAGTCAGCGGCGGCTCCGTCCCGCTGAAGGTCGTCGCCGACATCGAATTCGGCGCCGGGCCGACGCAGATTCGCCGCTACAACCAGATCCGCCGCATCGTCGTCGGCGCCGACCTCGCTCCCGGCGTCGTCACCAGTCAGGCGATGGCGAAGATCAACGCCCTGCCCACGATGAAGGCGGTGCTGGATGGCAAAATCCAGGGCGTGCAGAAGATCGAAATCGGCGACAGCAAGTTCCAGGCGGAGATGATCCAGAATTTCGTCATCGCCGTGATTTCCGGCATTCTGCTGGTGCTGGCCGTGCTGACGCTGCTCTACAAGCGGCTGATGCCGCCCTTCGTGAACCTGGGGTCGCTGCTGCTGGCGCCGCTGGGCGGGGCTTTGGCATTGCATATCGCTGGACAGCCGCTGTCGATGCCGGTGTTCATCGGCCTGCTGATGCTGCTGGGCATCGTCGCCAAGAACTCCATCCTCGTCATCGACTTCGCGCTGGAGGAGATGGGCAAGGGCGTCCCCAAGCTGGAGGCGATCATCGACGCCGGGCACAAGCGCGCCCAGCCGATCGTCATGACCACCGTGGCGATGGTGGCGGGCATGGTGCCCACCGCGCTGTCGCTGGGCGGCGACGGGGCGTGGCGCGCGCCAATGGGCATCACCGTGATCGGCGGCCTGCTGCTGTCGACGCTGCTGACGCTGGTGATCGTGCCCGCATGCTTCAGCCTGGCGCTGGGGATCGAGCAATGGGTGGGGCCGCGCCTTGGCCGGCGCCTACTGACCTACAAGCCCGGCGACGCCCAGCCCGGAGGCGTGCAGCCGGCCGAATAACGAAGCGACCGGAAAAGAAGCGCTTGCCTGAACGAAACGGCGGCGTAACCGTTGGTTCGTCATGAAGCTGCTTGCTCCACCCCGGTCCATGGCCCAGCCCGATGCCGACAGCCCGGTCCATCCGGCCCGGCGCATGCGGCTGGTGGCGACCGGCATGCTGCTGGCGATGGCGGCGCTGTTCCTCGGCGCGCGGGCGACGGTGCATCTGCATCCCGCCATCGGTTTCGTTCAGGCCTTTGCCGAGGCGGCCATGGTCGGCGGCCTTGCCGACTGGTTCGCGGTGACGGCGCTGTTCCGCCACCCGCTGGGCCTGCCGATCCCGCATACGGCGATCATTCCGCGCAACAAGGACCGGATCGGGGACACGCTCGCCCTGTTCCTGCGCGACAATTTCCTGACGCCCGCCGTGGTCGCCCGGCGCATGCAGCGGCTGGACGTGGCGGGCGCGGCGGGGCGCTTCCTCGCCAGCCCCTCCGGCGGCGATGGGCGGCTGCGCGAAAGCGCCTCGCGCCTTGCCGCCGATCTTCTGGAAACGCTGGATCAGGAGCGGTTGGGCGGCATGGTGAAGGGCGCCATCGCCCAGCGGCTGCGCGCCATGAACCTCGCCCCGCTGATCGGTCAGGCGCTGGAGGCCGCCATGCGCGACGGCCGCCATGCGCCGGTGATGGACAGCCTGATCCACTGGGCCGACCGCACGCTGGAGGCCAATGACCATCTGATCCGCCAGATGGTGCACGACCGATCCGGCAAGATATTGCGCTGGACCGGCCTGGACGAAAATCTCGCCAATGCGATCATCGACGGACTGCGCAAGATGCTGGCCGACATGGCGGACGACCCCGGCCACAGCCTGCGCCTGAAGGCGGAGGAAGGCATGGCGAAGCTCGCCGCCGACCTGCAATTCGACCTGGAGATGCAGGCCCGCGTCGCCCGCATCCGCGACGAGATCGTGGACAATCCGGCGATGCAGCGCTGGATCGACGGCCTGTGGGAACAGGCGCGCACCGGCCTGCTGCGGGCGGTGCGCGATCCGGGCAAGGCAATGGCCGGGCGGCTGGGCGAAGCGCTCCGCCAACTCGGCGGCACCTTGCAGGACGATGCCCGACTGCGGCTGCTGATCAACCGCTTCATGCGCCGGGCGGCCGTGGGCGCCACCGCCACCTATGGCACAACGATCGTCAAGCTGGTCAGCGAAACCGTGCGCGGCTGGGATGCGGGCACCGTCACCAGCCGGCTGGAACATGCGGTCGGCCGCGACCTGCAATATATCCGCATCAACGGCACGCTGGTCGGCGGGCTGGTCGGCCTCGCCATCCACGCCATCGATACGCTGCTTTAGGGGCTTATTCCCCCGGCATTTCGTCCCCGCCCCGGCGCGAGGGCGGTGGAGGCAATTCATCCGCCGTCAGCACACCGTCACCGTTGGCGTCGAGCTGATCGAACATGGCCATGGCGGGCGCGACAAATTCCTGCATGTCGATCTTGCCGTCATCATTGCTGTCCTCGGGATAGGGCATGGCCGCACCCGGAGGGCCAGGCGGCGGTCCATCACCCCGCTTGGCGCTGGAACGCCGATCCCCCAGCGGCGGACCACCCGGACCGCCATGCTCTCCGGAACCGCCATGATGGCCGCCAAAACCGCCCCTGCCCGGCCCGCGCCGTTCGCCGCCCTGCGCCGGGGGGCGATCCCCGTCCTGCCGCTCATGGCCCAGCATCCGCTGCATGGCCTCAACCGGCACCAGCCCGTCGCCATCGGGGTCCATCAGCTTGAATCGCTGCTCCATCCACGACCGCATTTCCTCACGCGTGATGCGACCGTCGCCATTGGCGTCGGCAGCCCAAGGCCCGCCCCGATGGTCCGGCGGCTGGGCCAGTAGCGGCGCGGGCAGAAGCAGCGGGCTCAGCAACAACAGGGATCGTAAACGCATCATGACTCCCATGACGTCAAGGGCTGGATCAAACCGTCCCTCCGTTTCTTTGCTGCCTTATGTCGGCAGGCAAGGGGAATATTGCAGCGCTCCGAAATTTAATGTTGCAACATATCATTGAAGTATGTTGTAACGTTACATGTCGATCCTTCCAGGATCGCGGAAAAACAGGAGGATGCACGATGCAGTTGATGACATTGCGCACGACAGAGGGGGTGTCCGGCTATCAGGGCGGTCGCCGTTCTCCCTTCGGCATAGGCGGCGCGATAGCGGTCCACGCGCTGGTCGCCGGGATTTTCCTGATGATGCCCAAGGAGATGATCCAGCAATTCACGGACAAGCCGTTCGTCACTTACGACGTTCCGGAAACCGTGCCGCCTCCCCCCGAAAAGCCCGCCCCCGAAACCGACCGCAAAGTCCCTTCCCGACCCAGCCCGGAGCCCACCACCACCAAAGCGATCGTCGACACACCCACCTCGGACTTCACGATCAATAACGACCTCTTCCCCACGCTCGAGCCGGGCAAGGGAACCGACACGATCACGCCACCCTTCACCCCGCCCGCACATGAAGCCCTGCTGGTCGACCCCAGTATCGACCCGCGCGCGTTGGCGATGTTCCAGCCCGATTATCCCGGTGCGATGATCCGGCAAGGGACGGAGGGCACCGTCACCGTCCGCGTCACCATCGGCGCGGATGGGCGCGTCCTCGATATCGAGCGGCTGTCGGCAACCGATGACGCCTTCTGGCTCGCCACGCAACGCCACGCCCTGCACAAATGGCGCTTCCGCCCGGCGACTCGGGATGGCGTGGCGGTCAGTTCCAGCAAGGTGCTGACCGTTCGTTTCCGCCTCGCAGACGTTTGAAATCAGGGCAAAGGGGCCGGGCATGAGCACATCGGACAACAGCGCTTTTGCATCCGGCCCCGCCTTACCCTATATCGGCGCCATGGCGATATTTCCCCGTCCGGTGTCCCCCAAGAGCGCGCTCAGCGATCTGTGGAGTTATTTTGGCAAGGACCGGCCTCATAAATGGCCGTTGCTCGGCCTGTCCGTCGCGTTAACCTGGGTCATCATCTGGGCCTTCATCGTCGACGCCAACACCAACACCATGCCGACGCGCAACAAGATCATCTATGTCGAAAGCTGGGACGCGAAACGGTCCGACGCGGCGATCATCCTCCAGCAGAAGATCGACCTTGCCAAGAGCGAGGCCGCTCTGGCCAAGGAGCAGAAGCGGATGCAGGGTTTCGCCGACGCCTTCGGCATCGAGTGGAAAGAAGAAGCCGCCCGCAACAGCGCGCGCCGTCAGGAGGCGTTGAAATATGTCAACGCCCAGCTCGACGCCCGACTGGCCAAGGCCGAAGCGGAAGAAAAGCCCGGAGCAGGAGCGAAACAGCCCTGAGCGCCCGTTCCAAAGCCATCATCCCCCCCGCCGATCCCGCTATGGACCGGCGTTACATGGCCGTTGCCATCGCCCTGTCCGAGCGGGGGCGCGGCCTTTCGACGCCTAATCCGAACGTCGGCTGTCTGATTGTCAGGGACGGAAGGGTGGTCGGACGCGGCTGGACGCAAAAGGGCGGCCGCCCCCATGCGGAGGCGCAGGCGCTGGAGGAGGCGATGGACCGCGCCCGTGGCGCCACCGCCTATGTGACGCTGGAACCCTGTTTCCACCTTTCCCCGCGCGGCCCGCGCTGCGCCGACCTCATGACCCGCGCCGGGGTGCGCCGCGTCGTCATCGCCCTGCGCGATCCCGATCCACGCACCGACGGCCAGGGCGCCGCCTGGCTGCGCAAGCGGGGCATCGCGGTCGAAATGGGGCTGATGGCGGAGGAAGCGACCGAAGCGATGCGCGGCTTCGTGCTGCGCCAGACGCTGGGCCGCCCTGCGGTCACACTCAAGCTCGGCCTGTCGCTGGACGGCCGGATCGCGCTGGCGGATGGGTCCAGCCGCTGGATCACTGGCCCCGACGCCCGCGCCCACGCCCATCTGGAACGGGCGCGCCATGACGCGATTCTTGTCGGCGGCGGCACATTGCGCGCCGATGCCCCGCGACTCGATGTGCGCCTGGCCGGGCTGGAGGACCGCTCCCCCCGCCGGTTGCTGCTGAGCCACGGCAAGGCGCCGAAGGGCTGGGAACGGATCGCCGCGCCCGAGGACATCGCGACGCTGGCCCATGTCGATCATCTGCTGGTCGAGGGCGGCGCTCAGGCCGCCGCTGCGTTTCTACGCGCCGATCTGGTCGACCGGCTGCTGCTTTATCGCGCGCCGATTCTGATCGGCGACGGGCTGGCGGGCATCGGCGATATCGGCCTTGCCGATCTGGCGGATGCGCATGGCCGCTGGCGCCTCGACGATGAGCGGCGATTGGGCAATGACCGGCTGGAGGTTTACCTGCGGAGCCGGAACGCCTAGATCACCGCGCAAGTTTTCACGGAAATTGACGGGCACCGCTTCATGTTCACCGGCATCATCACCGACATCGGCACCATTCGCACGGCGGAGCAGCGGGGCGACCTGCGCCTCGTCATCGACAGCGCCTATGATATGGAGGGCGTCGCGATCGGCGCGTCCATCGCCTGTTCGGGCGCCTGCCTGACGGTGGTGGAAAAGGGCGCGGGCTGGTTCGCGGTCGACCTGTCCGCCGAAACCGTCGCCCGCACCGCACCCAAGCTTTGGGCGCAGGGCGGCCGGCTCAATCTGGAACGCGCGCTGAAGGTCGGGGACGAACTGGGCGGCCATATCGTCACCGGCCATGTCGACGGCATCGGCACATTGGTTTCCGCGACGGCGGAAGGCGATTCGACCCGCCTCGTCATCGCCGCTCCCGCCGCGCTGGCGCCCGCGCTGGCCGCCAAGGGATCGATCACCGTCGACGGCATCTCGCTGACCGTCAACACGGTCGAGGACCAGCCCGATGGCAGCGTGCATTTCGGGCTCAACATCATCCCGCACACCGCCGCCGCGACGACGCTCGATACCCTGACCGTAGGCCGCGCCTTCAATCTGGAGATCGATGTGCTGGCCCGCTATCTCGACCGGATGCAAAGCCTTCGCGCCCGCACAATGTGATTATCGCTTGCCATAATCACATTGTAATGTGATAACGACGCCAAGCCCATCCGGGTAAGGAGTCGTTCCCATGTCTTCGGCACTCATCGATACCGTCCGCTCGCTCGTCCATGAAGGCGGCATGTCCCGTTCCGGCCTCGCCCGCGCGGCCGGACTGCACGCCAATTCGCTGCGCAAGCTGGGTGAGGCGGACTGGAATCCCACGGCGGACACCCTGGGCAAGCTGGAAGCCTATCTCGCCAAGCGCGAAGGCGGCACCGCGCTCGCCAGTCCGGAAGAGATCATCAATGAAGCCCGCAACGGCCGCATGTTCATCCTGGTCGATGACGAGGATCGGGAAAATGAAGGCGACCTCGTCATCCCCGCGCAGATGGCGACGCCCGACGCGATCAACTTCATGGCCACCCATGGCCGCGGCCTCATCTGCCTGGCGATGACCAAGGCGCGGGTCGACGAACTCGGCCTCGACCTCATGAGCCGCAACAACGGCACCCGCCACGAAACCGCCTTCACCGTGTCGATCGAGGCGCGCGAAGGCGTCACCACCGGCATCAGCGCCGCCGACCGCGCCCGCACCGTCTCGGTCGCGATCGACGGGTCGAAGGGGCGCGACGACATCGTCACCCCCGGCCATGTTTTCCCGCTGGTCGCCAAGGATGGCGGCGTGCTGGTGCGCACCGGCCATACCGAGGCGGCGGTCGATGTCGCCCGCCTTGCCGGGCTCAATCCTTCCGGCGTCATCTGCGAGGTGATGAAGGATGACGGCACGATGGCGCGGCTCGACGACCTCATCCCCTTCGCGCAGAAGCACAAGATGAAGATCGGCACGATCCGCGACCTGATCGCCTATCGCCGTCGCCACGACCATATGGTCGAACGCCGCGCCGAGACCGTCTTCAGCAGCCAGTGGGGCGGAGACTGGAAGGCGATCAGCTTCTACAACAAGGCGACCCAGACCGAGCAGCTCGTACTGCAAAAGGGCAATGTGAGCGCCGACGAGCCGACGCTGGTCCGCATGCACCAGCTTTCGCTGCTGGACGATGTCTATGGCGCCAACGGCCCGCGCAACGGCCTGCTCGCCAAGTCGATGGAACTCATCGCCGACCATGGTTCGGGCATCATCGTCGCCCTGACCAGCCAGGCGCCGGGCGAATTCATCAGCCGCATCCTGCGCCATCATGCCGGACAATCGGGCACGGGCATGGACGAGCTGCGCGACTATGGCGTCGGGGCGCAAATCCTGGCCGATCTGGGCGTGCACGACATGATCCTGCTCAGCAACAGCCATCACAGCCTGATCGCGCTTGACGGCTATGACCTTGCCGTGGTTGGGCAACGGTCGATCGAGCTTTAAGGATATCCGACATGGCAAAATTCCTGATCGTCGAAGCGCGCTTCTACGACCATCTCAATGACCTGCTGATCGAGGGCGCGGCCGCCGCGCTGGAGGCGGAAGGGCATAAATATGAGGTGGTGACGGTTCCCGGCGCGCTGGAAATCCCCGGCGCGGTGGCGTTGGCGGCGGAAAGCGGCCGCTATGACGGCTTCGTCGCCATCGGCGTGGTGATCCGTGGCGAAACCTATCATTTCGAAGTGGTGTCGAACGAAAGCGCGCGCGGCCTGATGGCGCTCAGCATGGACGGCATCGCCATCGGCAATGGCATCCTGACGGTCGAGAATGAGGCGCAGGCCCTGACCCGCGCCCGCAGCACCGAAAAGGACAAGGGCGGCGAAGCGGCCAAGGCGGCCATCGCCATGCTCGCCCTGCGCGAAAAATTCGGCGCCTGACAGGCGCGTCAACGATAAAGGGGCCGCCGCTGCGCGGCCCCTTTTTTATTGTTCAGGCCGCTTCCAGCGCCGGATAGTCGACATAGCCTTCGGCGCCCTGCGTGTAGAGCGTCGCCTGCTCTATGTCGTTGAGCGGCGCACCGGTGGAGAGGCGTTCCGGCAGGTCGGGATTGGCGATGAAGGACCGCCCGAAGCTGATCGCCTGCGCCAGCCCGCTATCCAGATCGGCATGCGCCCGAACCACGTCATAATCGCTGTTGAGCACCAGCGGTCCGGTGAAATAGCGGCGGATCAGCGGCGACTGGCGCGGCACGTCGCTGGCGCCCCGCGTGCCGTCCGGCCGCAATTCGCGCAGTTCGAGGAAGGCGATACCGATCGGCTCCAGCGCCTGCGCCACCGCCAGCGAAAGACTGGCCGGATTGCTGTCGTCAGTGCCCTGCGAATCGCCGTTCAGCGACAGGCGCACCGCCGTCCGGCCTGCGCCGATGGCGTCGGCCACCGCCTGGGTGATTTCCTTCAGCAGCCGCACGCGATTTGTCGGCGAACCGCCATATTCATCTTCCCGCCTGTTGGCGCCGTCGCGCAGGAATTCGTCGATCAGATAGCCGTTGGCGCCATGAATCTGCACCCCGTCGAACCCCGCCGCAATCGCATTGCGCGCCGCGGCCACAAAGCTCTCGACCAGCGCCGAAATCTCGGTGACGCTAAGCGCGCGGGGCTGTTCATAGGGCTTGTTGCCCTCGTAGGTATGCGCATGGCCGGGCGCGGTGATGGGGCTGGGCGCAACCGGCTGCTCGCCCGTCACGCTTGAATGGACCAGCCGCCCCATATGCCAGAGCTGGGCGAAGATCCGCCCGCCCGCCTCATGGACCGCCGCCGTCACCGGCTTCCACGCTTCGACCTGCTCGGCGGACCAGAGACCGGCGGCATGGGGCCAGCCCATGCCCTGCTGGGACACGCCGATGCCTTCGCTGATGATGAGGCCCGCCGAAGCGCGTTGCCGATAATAATCCGCCATGATCGGCGTGGGCACATGCCCGCGCGTCGCGCGGGCGCGGGTCAGCGGCGCCATCAGCACGCGATTGGGTGCGTGGACGGCGCCTAGCTGTACGGGTTCGAACAGATTGGCCATGAACAATTCCCTCTCAAAAGTTGCAAATTGCAACGGGACATCGATGCTGAAGCCAGCTAGGGAGCCGCCATGGCCCCTTCAACCCCCACCCCCCGCGCTCGCGGCCCAAGATTTGCTTTCCCGGCGCTGATTCTGGCTAATGTCATCCTGCCTCTGGGGCCGGTGCTGGTGCGCCTGTCCGACGTGGGGCCGGTGGCGGCGGCGTTCTGGCGGCTGACGCTGGCCCTGCCCTTCCTGCTGTTGCTGGCGCTGCCGGGCCTGAGGGCCGCGCGCCCCGGTGCCCGCGATTGCGGCGCGATGCTGCTGGCCGGGCTGTTCTTCGCCGCCGACCTCGCCACCTGGCATCTGGGCATTCCACTGACCAAGGTCACCAACGCCGCCATTTTCGGCAATATGAGCGCTATCCTCCTGCCGCTCTGGGGTCTGCTGGTGCTGCGCCAAATCCCCCGCGCGCCGCAGGCGATCGCGCTGATTCTTGCGGCCATCGGTGCAGCGATCATGATGGGCGGCAGCTATGAACTCTCCCCGCGCTATCTGCGCGGCGACCTGTTCTGCCTGCTCGCGGGGACATTTTACACCGGCTATCTTCTGGTGGTGCAGAATGTCCGGCGGCGGCTGGACAGTTGGTCGATATTGGCCGGGTCCAGCCTTACCGGCGCGCTGCCCTTGCTGCTGCTCGCCCTCTGGCTGGGCGAGCGGGTGTTGCCGGGCAACTGGACCCCGGTGATCGCCCTCGCTTTGTCCAGCCAGCTCATCGGTCAGGGTCTGCTGACCTATGCCATCGCCTGGTTCCCGCCGCTGGTGCTGGGCCTCAGCCTGTTGCTGCAACCCGTGGTTTCGGCGCTGCTCGGCTGGGTCCTCTTCCACGAACTGTTGACCCCCGCAGACCTGCTCGGCGCCTGCGCGGTGGGTGTGGCGCTGGTGCTTGTGCGCCTGCCCGGCCGGGCGTAGAACCCCGCCCATGACCCCGACGCACGAAGACATGACGCTGGACGAAGTGCGCGCCGCGCTCGCCCCGATATTGCCGCGCCACGCCGCCTTCGACGGCTGGCGCGCGGAGGCCGTGACCATGGCGGCGGAACAATGCGGCATCGATCCGGATATCGCCGCGCTCGCCTTTCCAGGCGCGACCGTGGACATGATCGATGCCTGGTTCGCCAGCATCGATGCGCGGATGCTGGCCAAGCTGCCGCCTGAAAAGCTGGCGACTCTTTCGATTCGCAAACGCATCATCGCGCTCGTCGAAACCCGCCTCACCTTGCTGGCGCGGGATCGCGAAGCGCTGCGCCGCGCTCAGGCGATCCTTGCCATGCCCAGAAATGCTGCCCGCGCCGCAAAGCTGGGCTGGCGCGCGGCGGACGGCATGTGGCGCGCGGCGGGCGATGAGTCGACCGACCTCAATCACTATAGCAAGCGCATGACGCTGGCGGGGGTCTATGCCGCGACCCTGCTGGTTTTCGTCGATGACGAGAGTGAGGACTGGGCAGAAACCCGCGCTTTCCTGGCCCGGCGGATCGAAGGAGTGATGCGCTTCGAACGGGCCAAGGCCCAATGGAAGGGCATTGGCGGCGGCGAGCGGCTCAGCCTGTCGCGCTTCATCGGTCGGCTGCGTTACCCCGCCATCTGACCCGCGCCAGATGACAGCGATTCGCACTGGCCTTTTGCAATCGGTATTGATAGTCACTCGCAGAAGTTTTTGACGAGTGCCTTATCCTTGCGCCTGACCGACCTGCCGCTGCGCCAACCCGCTTATGTGGACCTGATCGACTGGAATGCCCTGTCCGCGTCCGATGGACAGCGGCTTCGCGAATTCGGCCTGTGCGAAGGCGCCAGTGTGGAGGCGCTGCATCATGGCGGGCTCTTGGGCCGTGGCCCCATCGCCTGCAAGGTCGGCCGCATGACCGTGGCGATGCGCCGCAACCATGCCGCCGCGATCACGGTCCGGACCGGCCCGGATAGCGCGCCGGACAGCGACGCATGACCGGCCTGCCGCTGATCGCGCTGGTCGGCAATCCCAATGCCGGCAAGAGCGCCTTGTTCAACGCCCTGACCGGCGCGCGGCAGAAGCTGGGCAATTATCCCGGCGTCACCGTGGAGCGCAAGGCGGGCCGCTTCTCCCTCTCGGATGGCCGCCCGATCGAGCTGGTCGACCTGCCCGGCACCTACAGCCTCAATCCCACCAGCCCCGACGAGCAGGTGACGCGCGACGTCATTCTGGGCAAGCAGCAGGGCGAACGCCTGCCCGATGCGCTGGTGGTGGTGGTCGACGCCTCCAATCTCGACAATCATCTCCGCTTCGCGCTGGAGCTCATCGCGCTCGGCCTGCCGACCGTGGTGGCGCTCAACATGGTCGATCTCGCCACCCGCGACGGGCTGGAACTGGACGCCAATATCCTCTCGCGCGAACTGGGCGTGCCGGTGATCTCCACCGTCGCGGTGCGCAAGCGCGGCCTCGACCATCTGCGCACCGAACTGGAATCGATGCTGGACGGCAGCGCGGGGAGAATCCGCCGCTCGACCGACCAGCTTGATTTCGACGGCCTGCGCAAGGAAGCGCGCCGCATCGCCCGCGCCGCCATCGTCCGCGAAACCCCCTCCCGCCGGATGACGGCGGCGGTCGACCGCGTGTTGCTGCATCCCGTCGCCGGCTTCATCATCCTGCTGGCGCTGCTGTTCGTGATGTTCCAGGCGGTGTTCAGCTGGGCCGCCGCGCCCGCGGACATGATGGAAGGCTGGGTCACGGCGCTGGGCGAAACCATCACCGCCATCCTGCCGCCGGGCATCTTCCACGACTTTCTGTTGCAGGGCGTGGTCGGCGGCGTCGGCGCGGTCGTGGTGTTCCTGCCGCAGATCCTCATTCTCTTCTTCTTCATCCTGATGCTGGAGGCGACCGGCTATATGGCCCGCGCCGCCTTCCTGATGGATGCGATGATGGCGCGGGTCGGCCTGTCGGGCCGGGCCTTCATCCCGCTCCTCTCCTCCTTTGCCTGCGCAGTGCCGGGGATCATGGCGACCCGCACCATTTCCGATTCCAAGGACCGGCTGACCACCATCCTGATCGCGCCGATGATGACCTGTTCGGCGCGGCTGCCGGTCTATGGCCTCATCATCGCCGCCTTCATCCCGGCGCGCAGCGTGGGGCCGGGCATCGGCCTGCAGGGGCTGGTGCTGTTCCTGCTCTATGTCACCGGCATCGTCGGCGCGATGATCGCCGCCTGGGCGCTGCGCCTCACCGTGACCAAGGGGCAAAGCGGCGGCTTCCTGATGGAAATGCCGAAATATCAGTGGCCCCGCCCGCAGGATATCGTCATCGGCCTGTGGCAGCGCGCGGTCATCTTCCTGAAGCGCGCGGGCACCATCATCCTGATGACCAACATCATCCTCTGGGTGCTGGCCAGCTTCCCGCAGGCGCCGGCCGGCGTGCGCCAGAGCGAATATAGCATTGCGGGCCGGATCGCGGGCGGCATCCATGTGCTGGTCGAACCGATCGGCTTCAACCGCGACATCAGCCTTGCCCTGCTGCCCTCCATGGCGGCGCGCGAAGTCGCCGTTTCAGCCATCGCCACCGTCTATGCGATCGACGCGGGCGATGACGAGGCTGCGCTGAACCGCACCCTGGGGGAGCGGCTGCAAGGCCATTGGTCGCTGGCGACCGCGCTGGCCTTCCTCGCCTGGTTCGTCTTCGCGCCGCAGTGCATTTCCACCATCGCCGTCACCCGCCGGGAAACCAATGGATGGAAATGGCCGATGTTCATGATCGGCTATCTGTTCGCGCTGGCCTATGCCGCCGCCGGGCTGACTTATTGGACCGCCGTGGCGCTCGGTTTAGGGTAGCGTCCGCCCGAGAGCGTTCTATAAGGACCGGCTAACGCATCGGAGGAAACATGGCGGGTTCGGTCAACAAGGTCATTCTGGTAGGCAATCTGGGCGCTGACCCGGAAGTGAAGAGCTTCCAGAATGGCGGCAAGGTGTGCAACCTGCGCATCGCGACCTCCGAAACATGGAAAGACCGCATGTCCGGCGAGCGCAAGGAGCGCACCGAATGGCACAGCGTCGCGATCTTCTCCGAAGGGCTGGCGGGCGTCGCCGAACGCTTCCTGCGCAAGGGATCGAAGGTTTATCTCGAAGGTCAGTTGCGCACCCGCAAATGGCAGGACCAGTCGGGCAATGACCGCTACACCACCGAAGTCGTGCTGCAGGGTCCGAGCGCGGTGCTGACCATGCTGGACGGCGCGCCGGGCGGCGGTGGCGGCCAGGGCGGTGGCTATGGTGGTGGCGGCGGCCGTTCGCAGGGCGGCAGCGACTGGGGCGCCAGCTCGGGCGGCTTTAGCGGCGGCAATGATTATGACGATTTCGGCGGCGGTGGCGGCAGCTTCGGCGGCGGCTCCAACCGCTCCTCGGGCGGCGGTCGCGGCAACGCGGGCGGCCCGAATTTCGACAATGATCTGGATGACGAAGTGCCGTTCTGAACGGCCTCGATCCCGACAATGAAAAGCCCGCCCCCGCTTCACGCAGGGAGGGGTCAATCAGGCCGCGGCGGCGATCCCGCTGACGCCCAGTTCGGCCAGCGCGAACTTGCGGATATGGTCGCCCATATCCTCGCGATCCAGCGCCAGCGCCAGATTGGCCTCGATATAGCCCGCCTTCGACCCGCAATCGAACCGGCGACCGTCGAAGGTCACGCCATGGAAAGGCTGGGCGCCGATCATCGATGCCATCGCGTCGGTCAGCTGAATCTCTCCGCCCGCACCCTTTTCCTGCGTTTCCAGGATCTTCATGACTTCCGGCTGCAGGATATAACGGCCCGGCAGGATCAGGTTGGACGGCGCCGTGCCCGGCGCCGGCTTTTCCACCAACCCCTTCACCTCGGTCAGCGCACCGTCGCGCTTGCCCGGATCGATCACGCCATAGCTCGGCGTCTCGGCCATCGGCACTTCCAGCGCACAGACCAGATTGCCGCCAACCTTGTCATAGGCCTCGACCATCTGCTTCAGGCAACCCCGTCCCGGCGCGCCCTTCATGAACTCATCGGGCAACAGGATGGCGAAGGGTTCGTCGCCCACAATGTCACGGGCGCACCAAATGGCATGGCCCAGACCCAGCGGCTCTTGCTGGCGCAGGAACACGGCATTGCCCGGCGACAGTCGCGTGCCCTCCAGCGCGGACAGGTCCTTGCCCCGCTCGCGCTGCGTCGCCTCGGCCTCATAGGCCATGTCGAAATAATCCTCGATCGCGCCCTTGCCGCGGCCGGTGACGAAGATCATCTGCTCGATCCCCGCTTCCCGCGCCTCGTCGACCGCATATTGGATCAGCGGACGGTCGACGACCGGCAGCAACTCCTTGGGCACCGACTTGGTTGCCGGAAGAAAGCGCGTGCCGAGACCCGCGACAGGGAAAACGGCTTTGCGAATCGGTCTGTAGGACATCAAGTCTCCATTTTCGCTGAAGCATTTCCCAAGCTGCCTATGGGCGGCCGGGGGAAATGCGATATCAAGGATAGCAGAGCGGTTTACTCAAAGTAAAACCGCTTAAAACAGTGCGGATAGAAATTCCGCCCCTCTCATAAAGATGAAGCATGGAGGATTACTTAACCCGTTCAGACGGCCAGCAGACGCTGCGCCATCATTTCGAGCGAACCAATCTCCGCTTCCAGTTGCTCAAGCGAGACATGCGATTGGTTATTCCGCGTATCGCGGCATGTGAAGCCGCCGGGCGCGGGCTGCTGAAAGCCGCCGATGATGAGCGACCGGAACCGGTCGATCCTCTGCATGTCGCGCTCGATATCCGATATTTCCATCAACGCGCTGGCGTTCCGCCGGTCGCGCATCGACACCATGGTCCGCAGTTCGGTCATCAATTTCGTCATGCCCGGACGGGTCCGGGCACCCACGGTCCGCACATCCCCCATGGCTTCCCGCATCAAACCGATCTTGGCCTCCAGGCTCTGCTCCAGCATCGTCCAGGCGCAGACCAGACGACCCACCGCGCAGAGCAGCGCCGCATCCTCCGGCGCATAATCCGAAACCGACCTCACATTGATCTCAGCAACCACGTTCACTTTACTCGCGCCCCGATATGTTCTGCTTTCCGCTCAAGGGGAAACTGCCCGTTTTGCAGCGCAAAAGGCTAGGGGCAGACGGAAAACCCCTCGCACCATCGGCACAGGCCATCGCCAACTGTGCCCAAACAGCGATGAACCGTTAACCGTCTTTTGCCCAATGGAGCCGGGCCGATCAAAAATCAATAGCGATTCCCTTGCGTTCCCAGTCGCCATAGCGGACCGGGCTCAATTCCTCGTCATGGCGGGACGGCTGGTCGATCGGGTCCGGCTGCGGCACGGGCGGGCTCTTGGAAAGATGCGCGGGCGGCTTCACATGCGCGGGGCGCTTGCCGTTGAAGGTTCCCATCGATCCATCCTTTCGATTGCGGGGGACGGTCCGTCACCCCATATTCACGCCTGCCTGCTAAGTGGGCCGCAAAGGAGATTTACGCAAGTGAGCGGTTTTCGGACGGTGATGCTGTTGTCGGCGCTGACGGCGCTGTTCATGGCATTGGGCTATACGCTGGGCGGCAGCGGCGGGGCGGTGATCGCGCTGCTGGTGGCGGCGGGCATGAACCTGTTCACCTTCTGGAACGCCGACAGGATCGTGCTGTCGATGCACCATGCGCGGGAAGTGGACGCGGCCAGCGCGCCGGAATTCTACAATCTCGTCGCGGAACTGGCCCAGCGCGCGAAACTTCCCATGCCCCGCGTCTATCTGATCGACGAACCGCATCCCAATGCCTTCGCCACCGGCCGCGATCCGCAACACGCCGCCGTCGCCGCCACCACTGGCCTGCTCTCCATGCTGAGCCGGGACGAGGTGGCCGGCGTCATGGCGCACGAACTGGGCCATGTCCGCAACCGCGACACGCTGATCATGACGATGGTGGCGACCATTGCGGGCGCGATCTCCATGCTCGCCAATTTCGGCCTGTTCTTTCGCGGCGGCCATAATGAGAATGGCAACAGCAACATGATCGCGACCCTGCTGGCGGTGATCGTCGCCCCCTTCGCCGCGATGATCGTGCAGATGGCGATCAGCCGCACCCGCGAATATGGCGCCGACGCCGCAGGCGCGGAGATCAGCGGCAATCCGCGCGCACTTGCCTCCGCCCTCGCCAAGATTTCGGGCCGGGCGGAAATGATCCCCAACCCGGTGGCGGAACGCAATCCCGCCGCCGCCCAGCTTTACATCGTGCCCGTGCATGTGAGCGAACTCTTCTCCACCCATCCCGCGACGGAAAAGCGCATCGCCGCGCTGGAGGACATCGCGCAGGACATGGGCGCGCCTGCGATCGCGACGCCGCGCCAGCGCGCCTCCGCCCTCGCCCCGGCCGCGCCCGCAAAGCGCAGGTCGAGCGCACTCGATCCCCTCCGCCGCGACTGACCGAAGGGCCAACCGAACAAAGGTTACTTTCCGCGTCATTTTGCCGTAGGCGCGACCCATGGCAAAATCCCCCCGCTCCGAAGAGGTCCCCGGCCTCCCCGCCCGCCGCGCAGCCCTGCGCCTGCTCGATGCGGTACTGCGCCGGGGCGACCCGCTGGAACTGGCCCTGCACGGCGCCGCGCAGGGTCTGCCGCCAGCCGACCGCGCCCTCGTCCATGCCATCGCCGCCGAGACGCTGCGCCACCTGCCCGATCTCGACGCGCTGATCGACAGCGCCACCCGTCAGCCGCTCCCGCACGATGCCAAGGCCCGCATGGTCCTGCGCATCGCGCTGATTCAGACCATCGCGCTCGGCACCGCCCCCCATGCCGCCATCGCCACCGCGCTGCCGCTGGTCGACGGCGGGCCGCGCAAGCTGGTCCACGGCGTGTTCGGCACCCTGACCCGCGCCAATCCCGCCCTGCCCTCGCCCCCGACCCTGCCGGCCGAGGTCGCGGCCCGCTGGGCCGGGCAGTGGGGCGAGGCGATGCCGCAAGCCGCCGCGCACGCCTATGCCGTCCGCCCGCCGGTGGACCTGACCCTGCGCGACCCCGCCCAGACCGCCCATTGGGCCGAACAACTGAACGGGCAGAGCTTCGCCCCCGGCCATGTCCGCCTGCCCGAAGGCGCGAACATCCCCGATCTTCCCGGCTTTGGCGAAGGCGCCTGGTGGGTTCAGGATCTCGCCGCCTCCACCCCCGCCCGCCTGCTTGGCATGGGGGAGGGCCGCCACGTCCTCGACCTCTGCGCCGCGCCGGGCGGCAAGACGATGCAACTCGCCGCCGCGGGCTGGCGCGTCACCGCCGTCGACCAGTCGAAAAAGCGCCTCGAACGCCTTAGCGAAAATCTGACCCGCACCGGCCTTTCCGCCGAAATCGTGCAGTCCGATCTGCGCACATGGACAGCGGACGCCCCCGCCGACGCCATCCTGCTCGATGCGCCTTGCACCGCCACCGGCATCTATCGCCGCCACCCGGACGTGCTGCACCGCATAGGCCCGCGCCAGATCGCGGAACTGGCCGAGTTGCAAGCCGAACTGCTGACCCGCGCCGCCCAGTGGCTGAAACCCGGCGGCACACTGATCTACGCCACCTGCTCGCTCGAACAGGCGGAGGGCGAGGAACAGGTCGCGCAATTCCTGAACGCCCACCCCGATTTCGCCGCCAGGCCCTCCACCGCAGCCGAACTGCCCGAAGGCATCGCCCCCACGGCGCAGGGCTGGGTCCGCACCCTGCCCGAAACGCTCGCCGCGCGGGGCGGCACGGACGGCTTTTTCGTTGCGCGGCTGGTGCGATCCATTAAGCATTAACCAAATCGCCCTATGGTGCGATCAGGCATAGAAGGAATAACCTTGCGCCCGACCGAGCCTCTTCCACTGCACCATAGCTGGCCGCTCTACGCCCTGCGCGAGCATCTGGCGCCGGTGATGCTGGACGACCGGCTGGCGCGCGATGACGAGGCGCTGGCGGAACGGGGCCTTGGCCTGTGGCATTGCGATCTGGCCGACGACAGCCTCAACTGGACCGACGGCGTCTATGATATTTTCGGGCTGGAACGGGACAGCATCGTCCCCCGCCCGCTCGCCGTATCGCTCTACGCACCGGACAGCCGCACCGCGATGGAACAGCTTCGCGCCTATGCCATCCGCCACCGGCGCGGCTTCACGCTGGACGTCGACATTCGCCCCGCCGATGGCAGCCAATGCGCCATGCGCCTGATCACCGCACCCATTATCCAGAAAAATCAGGTGGTTGCCCTGCACGGCGTCAAACAGTTCCTGCCCAAGGGCGCCGGTCCGTCCAAGGGGCTGGACCCGACGCTATTCATCCTGTCCTGAACGCAGTTTTCCACGATCGCCAAAATCCCTGTGGACAACGCGAATCATCCGTTGCCCTTGCCTTAACGCGCCGCTAAGGCCGAGGGTCAAATGACCAGCCCGATCCTTATCTCGCCCTCCATCCTGTCCGCCGATTTCGCCCGCCTGGGCGAAGAGGTCCGCGCCATTGACGAAGCCGGTGCCGACTGGATCCACATCGACGTGATGGACGGCCATTTCGTGCCCAACATCACCATCGGCCCCGGCGTGGTGAAGGCGCTGCGCCCGCATACGAAGAAGCCTTTCGACGTCCATCTGATGATCTCCCCGGTGGACCAGTATCTCAACGCCTTTGCCGAAGCGGGCGCGGACATACTGACCGTCCACCCGGAAGCCGGCCCCCACATCCACCGCTCGATCCAGCATATCAAGTCGCTGGGCGTGCAGGCGGGCGTGGTGCTGAACCCCGGCACCCCGGCCAAGATGCTCGATTATCTGATGGATGACGTCGATCTGATCCTGGTGATGAGCGTCAACCCCGGCTTCGGCGGTCAGAGCTTCATCACCAACCAGCTGCGCAAGATCGAAGCCATTCGCAAGATGATCGAGAAGTCGGGCCGCGACATCCGCCTTCAGGTCGACGGCGGCATCGACTTCACCACCGCGCCCCTTGCGATCGAGGCGGGCGCGGACGTGCTGGTGGCGGGCACCGCGACCTTCCGTGGCGGCGCCTCAGCCTATGCCAACAATATCCGGACGCTGCGCGGCGGGTGAGCGACCGCCGCCGCCTTTCCCCCCATTCCGCCGCGCTAGAGGCCGGACCCGGCCCTGAGGAAGACGGAATCGAAGAGGGCAAGCGGCTCATCCGCATCGCGGATGACAAGGGACTGTCGCTGGCCCAGCGGATCGCCAACCGCTTCTACCTGCTGAGCTGGAAGACGCCGATCCACGGCCGCCGGCTCAAGGGCAAATATCCGCTCAAGCTGCTCGCCGTTCCCGATGACGAAATTCCCGGCAGCCCCCATGCGGGGCAGGCGATCCGCGCCGGCTATTTCCTGTTCCGGGGCCTGAAACAGCCGCTTAACAAGCTGGATTTCGCCAATCCCGGCCTGACAGGCGGCTTCACCGATTATCTGCACGGCTTTCACTGGCTGCGCGACCTGGCCACCGTCGCCACGCGGGAACAGGCCGCGCCGGTCGCCGAAGGCGTGATGCGCAAATGGCTTGACGTCCATGCCGACACGCCCAGCGAACCCGCCTGGCGCGCCGACAATGCGGGCTGGCGGCTGCTCTTCTGGTCGGCCCATGCGCCGCTGATCCTGTCCTCCAGCGACCTCGTCTACCGCTCGCTGGTGCTGAACTGCATCGCGCGCACCGCGCGACATCTGGACCGCAGCGCGGACAAGGCGCCGATCGGCCTGCCCCGCATGGTCGCCTGGGGCGGGATCGTCGCCGCCTCCATGCTCCTTCCCGGCGGTGCGGCGCGCAAGCTGTTCGGCGAAGCGGGCCTCAAACGCGCGCTCGACAGCGGACTTCATGCCGATGGCGGCATCATCTCCCGCTCGCCGCTCGACCAGTTGGACGCGATCATGCTGCTCACCATGGTCACGGCGGTCTATGATGTGCGCCGCGAACAGACGCCACCCTTCCTGAAGGATGCGCTTGCCAAGGCTGTCCCCGCGCTGCTCGGCCTGGTCCATGGCGACGGCGGCCTTGGCAACTGGCAGGGCGCGGGCGCGATCGATCCCACCACGATGGAGGCGGTCATCCGCGCCAGCCGCGTGCGTGCGCGCCCGCTGCGCCAGGCCAATGGCTGGGGCTATCAGCGTCTCGCCGCAGGCGGCACGGTGGTGCAGGTCGATGCCGCCCCGCCCCCGGTCGCGCAACTGGCCGATGCAGGCTGCGCCTCCACTGGCGCGGTCGAGATCAGCGACGGCCAGCAGCGGCTCATCATCAATTGCGGCGGCGCCGCGCTGGAGGGGGCGTGGATCAATCGCGATCTCGCCCAGGGCCTGCGCACCACCGCCGCGCACAGCACATTGATCCTCAACGACAGCAACTCCACCGCCCTGCTCCCCGACGGCACGCTGGGCAAGGGCGTCACGGAGGTCGAGATCAACCGGCAGGAAAGCGAAAGCGGCAGTCGGCTCGATCTGTCGCATGACGGCTATGTCCGCCGCATGGGCTATGTCCATCGCCGCCTGCTGCTGATGAGCAGCGACGGCAAGGAAATACGGGGCGAGGACATGCTGACCCCCGCCGCCCGCCGCCGCAAGCCGGTGAAGCTGCCGGTCCAGCTCCGCTTCCACCTCGCCCCCGGCGTGGAACCCACGCCCACCGCCGACGGCATGGGCGCGCTGCTGCGCATCGACCACGGCGCCACCTGGCAGTTCCGCGCCAATGCCGGAAAGCTGGCGATAGAGGAAAGCCTCTGGACCGACGCTGAAGGCCGCCCACATGGCACCCGCCAGCTCGTCATCATGACCGAAGCCCTCCCTGGCGGCTCCACCATCGGGTGGCTGTTCAAGAAGGTCGGCTGAAACCGGCCATTGCAACGTCAGGGCGGCAGTTCATCCGGCGATGTCGGCGCCATGCCCGTCCCGACCATAAAATCAACAACAGGCAATCGAACAAAAAACCACGCTTTTCCGCGGGTCTGGCATGTTACCCATGCTACCTCAAATCCTACAAGCTTGCCGCAACGGCCAAGCGGGACTAGAGGGCTGCGGCAAGCCTGAGCGGCACCCCGAACAGCAGGAAGCACCATGTCAGACGTCACCATCAAGCGCGCCCTCCTTTCCGTGTCAGACAAATCCGGCCTCATCGAACTGGGTCAGGCGCTGGGCAAACATGGCGTTGAACTGGTATCGACCGGCGGCACGGCCAAGGCGCTGCGCGACGCCGGGCTGGAGGTGAAGGATATTTCCGACCTCACCGGCTTCCCGGAAATGATGGATGGCCGCGTCAAGACGCTGCACCCCAAGGTCCATGGCGGCCTGCTCGCCGTGCGCGACAATCCCGATCATGTCGCCTCCATGCAGGAACATGAAATCGGCGCGATCGATCTGGTCGTCGTCAACCTCTACCCCTTCGCCGCCACCGTTGCGAAAGGCGCGGAGCGCGAGGAGATCATCGAGAATATCGATATTGGCGGCCCCTCCATGGTCCGTTCCGCCGCGAAGAACCATGAGAGCGTGGCGATCGTCACCGACCCGGCCGACTATGCCCGCCTGATCGCGGAAATGGAGGAAAAGAGTGGCGCGACCAGCTACGACTTCCGTCGCATGCTCGCCGCAAAGGCCTATGCCGCCACCGCCGCTTATGATTCGATGATCGCCAGCTGGTTCGCCTTTGCCGATCAGGGCGTCGACTTCCCCGAGACGCTGGCCGTGTCGAGCAAGCTGGGTTCGACCCTGCGCTATGGCGAGAATCCACACCAGTCGGCCGCGCTCTATCTGCCCGTCGGCCCCTCTGCCAACGGCATCGCGCAGGCGCAGCAGATTCAGGGCAAGGAACTCAGCTACAACAATTATAACGACGCCGACGCGGCGCTGGAGCTGGTGAGCGAGTTCCGCGACGGCCCGCCGACCGTGGTGATCGTCAAGCATGCCAATCCCTGCGGCGTTGCCACCGGCGACACGCTGATCGAAGCCTATGAAGCCGCGCTTGCCTGCGACAGCGTCTCGGCTTTCGGTGGCATCATCGCCGTCAACCGCCCGCTCGACGGCCCGACCGCCGAAGCGATCAGCGGCATCTTCACCGAAGTCGTCGCCGCCCCCGGCGCCGATGAAGAAGCCAAGGCGATCTTCGCGAAGAAGAAGAATCTCCGCCTGCTGCTGACCGGCGAACTGCCCGATCCGGCGCGCCCCGGCCTCCAGATGAAGAGCATCGCCGGCGGCCTGCTGGTGCAGAGCCGCGACAATGGCCGCATCAGCCGCGGCCAGCTGAAGGTCGTGACCAAGCGCGCGCCGACCGAACAGGAACTCAATGACTGCCTGTTCGCCTGGACGGTCGCCAAGCATGTGAAGTCCAACGCCATCGTCTATGCCAAGGGCAACAGCACCGCAGGCATCGGCGCGGGCCAGATGAACCGCCTGGAATCGGCGCGCATCGCCGCGTGGAAGGCCAAGGACGCCGCTGAAAAGGCCGGTTGGGCCGAGGCCCGCACCATCGGTTCGGCGGTCGCCTCCGACGCCTTCTTCCCCTTTGCCGACGGTCTGCTTGCAGCGGTCGAGGCAGGCGCGACGGCGGTGATCCAGCCGGGCGGGTCCATCCGTGACGAGGAAGTCATCGCGGCAGCGGATGAAGCAGGCCTCGCCATGGTCTTCACCGGCATGCGCCACTTCCGCCACTGATCGAAAAATGACGCGGATGCGAAGGGCCAATGATCCTTTCGCATCCGCAAAAATGAAGCTTTTCAGCCAGTTTCCGGCAATTGGCCCCTTTCCATCAGCCTGCACGAAGCCTATCTGATTCGTGACCCTTCTCCCACGTCAGGCGTTGGGCGAACCATATAGTTCGACAGGAGAAACAGGATGACCAGAAAGACGCTGGCGGCACTGGCCGCCGCGATGGCATTTGCGCTGCCCGCCTCCACCGCCTTGGCCAGCATCAACGGAATGGACGTGGTCGTGGACGGCCGCACGGGTCTGGCAACCCGCAGCCTGACCGTTTCGGTGGCTGACCTCAACCTCGCCAGCCCCCATGGCGCCCGTCTGGCCGATTCGCGCATCACCCGCGCCGCCAAACAGGTCTGCGGCTGGATGAACGGTTCAATCCTGCCCGCGACGCCCGAATATCGCGCCTGCTTTGGCGATGCGCTCGACGGCGCCCGCACCGACCTCAACGCCCTGATTCAGGGCCAGCGCGCTTCCTGACCGACCCAGGGCCGCGCGGATTACAGCGCGGCCCTGCCCTATCGGATCATCCTTACCGGTCATTAACCAGTCCTTAGAGGATTTCCTTCACTCCCGGATGCGGAACTGATCATCCCGGGGGAATTTCGAAGATGCCGCGTATCGACCAGAGTGTGGACGTTGCCATTATCGGCGCCGGCCCGGCCGGCCTCACCGCCGCCTATCTGCTGACGAAACAAGGATATTCCGTCACCGTCATCGAGAAAGATCCCGTTTATGTCGGCGGCATCAGCCGCACGGTGGAACTGAACGGCTTCCGATTCGACATTGGCGGCCATCGCTTCTTTTCCAAGTCGAAGGAGGTCGTCGACCTCTGGAACGAGATTCTGCCCGATGATTTCATCCAGCGGCCGCGGATGAGCCGCATTTATTATGAGGGCAAATTCTACAGCTATCCGCTGCGCGCCTTCGAGGCGCTGGGCAATCTTGGCCTCTGGCGCTCGACGCTCTGCATGGCGAGCTTCGCCAAGGCGAAGCTGTTCCCCAATCGCGACGTCCGCTCCTTTCAGGACTGGACCGTCAATGCCTTCGGCCACAAGCTGTTCTCGATCTTCTTCAAGACCTACACCGAAAAGGTCTGGGGCATGCCCTGCGATGAAATGTCGGCGGACTGGGCGGCGCAGCGGATCAAGGGCCTGTCGCTCTGGGGCGCGGTGGTCGATGGGCTGAAGCGCTCGCTCGGCCTCAACAGAAAGCCCAATGACGGCATGGCGACCAAAACGCTGCTGGAAAGCTTCCGCTATCCGCGCCTTGGCCCAGGCATGATGTGGGAGGCGGCGCGCGACTTCGTGGTCGCACGCGGCAATCAGGTGCTGATGGCGCACAGCTTCAAGCAGCTTTCGCAGGATCAGGGCACCGACCGCTGGCGCCTGGTGGCACAGGGGCCGGAGGGCGAGGTCATCATCAATGCCGGCCATGTCATCAGCTCCGCGCCGATGCGTGAACTGGCGGGGCGCATCCATCCGCTGCCCGCGACTCTGGGCAATGCGATGGAACTCAAATATCGCGACTTCCTGACCGTGGCGCTGATGGTGAAGGGCGAGGACATCTTCCCCGACAACTGGATCTACATCCACGACAGCAAGGTGCAGGTCGGCCGCATCCAGAATTTCCGCAGCTGGTCGCCCGAAATGGTGCCCGATCCGAACCTCGCCTGCGTCGGCCTTGAATATTTCTGCTTCGAAGGCGACGGCCTCTGGTCGTCGAGCGACGCCGATCTGGTCGAGTTGGCGAAGAAGGAAATGGCGATCCTTGGCCTCTGCAATCCCGATGATGTCGTCGGCGGCGCAGTGGTGCGGCAGGAAAAGGCCTATCCGGTCTATGACGACGATTATGCCGCCAATGTGCTGGCGATGCGCTCCGAATTGCAGCAGCTCTATCCGACGCTGCATCTGGTCGGACGCAACGGCATGCACCGCTACAATAATCAGGATCACGCAATGATGACGGCGATGCTGACCGTCCGCAATATCGAGGCGGGCGAGCAACTCTACGACATCTGGGCGGTCAATGAGGACGCCGAATATCATGAGGCGGGCGAGGAAGGTCAGGATGTCGCCGGCCAGCGCGCCGCGCTGGCAAGCGAACGGCAGGTGCCAAGCAGGCTGAAGGCCGCCTGATGACCCTGCTGGCCAGGCTCCGGCCGCTCATCGTGCGGTTCATGCTCGCCCGCTATGCGCTGGTGAGCGCCTGCGCGCTGTGCACGGACATGGCCCTGTTCCTGGCCCTGTCGCACGCGGGCCTGCCGCCGACGTCGGCCGCCTTTTGCGGTTATGTCGGCGGGCTCGCGCTGCACTGGATGCTCAGCATCCGTTTCGTGTTCGCCACCCAGGGCGGCGTGACCCACGCACAGCGGCTGGCTTTCATCGTCAGCGCGCTGCTGGGCCTCGGGATCACGGTCGCCATGGTGACGGCCCTGTGCACCATGGGATTGACGCCTGCCGCCGCCAAATTGCTCTCGGTCCCGGTCAGCTTCCTCTCCGTTTATGCGATCCGCAAATATGGCATATTCGCTCGCGCCTGAAATGTCCGCACCGACCGCGCAAAGTCCCTTTGCTTCCTGGGGTACGGCACGCTGGGCCTTTATCGCATGGCTGTTATGCTGTGCGATCATGATCTGGCTGTTCCGCAAGGATTTCGGGGTTCTGGGTTTCTACGATCCCGACGATGCGCTGCGTCTGCAGGAGGTACGCGACTGGCTGGCGGGGCAATCCTTTTTCGATGTCAGCCAGCATCGCGTGAACCCGCCCGTCGGCGGACCGATGCATTGGTCGCGGATCGTCGATCTGCCGATCGGGGCGTTGGTCCTGCTGGCGCGCCCGCTGATAGGCCCGGCCTATGCCGAAATCTTCGCCTGCGTCGTCACGCCGCTGCTGTTGCTGGGCGGCGCGGCCTGCGCGCTCTACCATATGGCGAAGCGCATCGGCGGGGGAGAGATCGCACTGATGTCCGTCGTGCTGCTGCTCGCGACGCCGACCATCCTCATCCAATATATGCCCTTCCGCATCGACCATCATGGCTGGCAGATCAGCATGGCCGCGGTCGCTCTGGCCGGGGTGTTCGACCCACGACAGCGGCGCGGCGGGATCATCAGCGCACTGGCGATCGCGCTGTGGCTCCAGATTTCCAGCGAGGGCCTGCCCTATGCCGCCCTGCTCGCCGGCCTGTTCGGCCTGCGCTTCCTGATGGCGCGCGATCAGGGGCTGCGCTTCGCCAGCTATGCATTGACCCTCGGCAGCGCGGCGCTGGCCCTGCTGGCGGCGACACGCGGCTTGCAGGCTCCCTTCGATCCGCATTGCGACGTGCTTTCGCTGGCCTATGTCTGGCCGTTGGTCATCTTTTCGGCGGCGACAGCAATCGGCATGGCGGTCATCGCGCCGACCTCGACCGCCCGGCGGTTCGCCATATTGAGCCTCGGCGCGGGCGCGGCCGTGCTTCTGTTCGCGATGGTCGGCGGCAAATGCGTGTCCGGCGATCCGTTCCAGGCGCTCGGCCCCATCGCCTACAAGCACTGGTACATGCAGATCATGGAAGGGCGCCCGATCTGGGAACAGGATCTGGTGAAGGCGGGCGTGATCGCCCTGCCGTCTCTGATCGGCCTGTTGAGCGCCTTCCTCGCCATGCGCAACGCCGCTCCGCACAGTCAGGAGAGGACGGCTTGGCTGGTCCTTATCGTGCTGATCCTGGGCACCGCCGCCGTCGCCATCATGGTCATGCGCGCCCTGTCGGTGGCCCATCTCGCCGCGCTGCCCAGCACCGCCTGGCTGATCCTGCGCCTGCTGAAGCGCATCCAGGCTTCGCCAAAATCGATCGTCCGCATCGTCGGTTCAGTGTCGCTGATGGCGCTGACGCCGGCGGGCATCTGCGCGCTCTGGGGCGTGGCCGTGGCCAAGCCGGACAAGCCCAAGAGCGGCCTGGTGAGCTGCCAGTCCGTGCCGGCGCTCCGCTCACTGGGGACAGTGCCAGCAGCAACCCTGTTCGCGCCGGTCGACATGGGTCCCGACATCCTCGTCAAGACTCACCATAGCGTGATCGCCACCGGCCATCACCGCAATGCCGCCGGCATCACAGAGGTCATTCAGGGCTTCATGGCCCGTCCCGATGCGGCACGCGGCCTGATCGCCCGGCTCCGCGACGGGCGCGGCGCCGACTATGTGATCGCCTGCAACAATCTCAACGAATTCAACTATTATGCCAAGGCCAGTCCCCATGGCCTTGCCGCCATGCTGGCCAAGGGGCGCCACCCCGACTGGCTGGAGCCGGTATCCGGCGAGGGGCCGGTGCGCATTTTCCGGATTCTCCCTCAGTCCGGCACGAAAGCAAGCGCAACGCCGTTCATGCAATAGCGCTTGCCCGTCGGCTTCGGCCCGTCGTCGAAGACGTGACCGAGATGTCCGCCGCAACGGCTGCAATGCACTTCGGTCCGGGAATAGCCGAGTTCGAAATCGCGCGACGTGGCGACCGCGCGGGGCAAGGGCGCCCAGAAACTGGGCCAGCCCGTGCCGCTGTCGAACTTCGTCTTCGAACTGAACAATCGTTGGTCGCAACCGGCGCAGGTGAAGGTGCCGGCGCGATGCTCCTTGTTGAGCGGGCTGGTAAAGGGATATTCGGTCGCCTTGCGGCGCAGCACATTATAGGCGAGCGGACCGAGGCGTTTGCGCCATTCCGCGTCGCTGAGGGCAAAGGGAAAGGCGCTCGCCGCCGCCCATGGCCAGATGGCCAAAGCCGCCGCCGCCAATCCGCCAGCACCCAGAAATTGCCGCCGATCCATAAAGCGGGCCATAGCAGGGTCAGCCTGTCGCGCTTCTGAACAGTTGCTTCCACCAGCCGCCACCCGATTTCAGCACATGGCGGCGGAACAGCAGCACGCCGACGCGGATGATGAGGCCGACCCAGATCATCTGCCAGATGATGGCCAGCAGATGCGGCCAGAGCGTATCCACCTGCGCCGCCCGCGCGATCATCGCGAAGGGGGAGGAGAAAGGCAGGATGACGGCAGCGATTTCCGGCGGCGATCCCATCTTGTCGACGGCATAGGTGGCGAAGAAGAAGATCAGCATCTGGCCCATGGTGACGGGCATATTGAGCGTCTGCACCTCCCGCACGGTCGCCGCCTGCGCGCCGATGCCGATGAACAGCGAGCCGAGCAGCGTATAGGCCATGGCGAAATAGACGAGGCCGAGCATCAGGAAGAGCGGCCAGCCGATCGCCGGTTCGGGGATGCTGGCCCCCGGTCCCTTGATCGCCAGGAAAACGGCGAAGGCAGTGCTGCCCCAGAAGAGGATGCCGACGAAGCTCATCGCCAGCATCGCCATCAGCTTGCCCAGGAAGATCGCGTCCACCGGCACGGCGGCGGCGAGGATCTCGATGATCTTGTTGGTCTTTTCCTCAACCAGATTGGACAGAATCATGCCCGCCAGCAGCAGTGTGAGGAAGAAGATCACGATCTGGGCGATGCGGCCGATGATCAGCCTGCCCTGTGTCTGCGCGCCGACACTGGTGGATACCGGCCGCGGCTCCACATGCACCATATGCAGCGACCGTTCGGCCAGCGCCGCGCTGGCGATCAGGCTGATGTCGCCTTCCAGACGCCTGATGTCATCGGGCTGTCCGGTCATGACCGGGTGCGTCAGAGAGCCGGACACGATCACCACGACATCGGCCTTGGCATTGGCCAATTGGGCGCTGGGCGCGGGCGACAGCGGGACGCGGCGCAGCACGGGCAGGGTTTGCGCCGCCATGCGCTCGCTCAGCCGCGCTACCGCCTGCTCCATCCGCGCGGCATCGGCCGCCGGCATCGCCAGACCGACGACAGGCCGCAGATCGGTGCTGGATATCCGGTTGCCGAGGCCCCCGAACGCCATGCCGATGATGATCGGGAACAGCGGCCCCAGCAGGAAGAAGATGAAGGTGCGGGACAACACCACAGCGGCGAAATCCCGCCGGGCGATGACAAGGGCGGCGCGCAGCATCTCTCTCATGCGTCTTCCTCCACCCGCACCTGATCTTCACGCATCTGCCGTGCGGCCGCTTCACCGGCAATGGCGACGAAAGCGTCGTGCAGACCGGGCCGTTCAATCGACAGGCTTTCGATCCCGGCATTGCCGTCGAGCAGCGCCCGCAGCAACGGCTCAATGCCCTCTTGCGGCAGGGCGAAGTGCCAGACGCCATCCTCGGCCAGCGTTTCGGCGGGCAGGGCGCGGCGCCAGTTGCCGTCGCTCAATCTTGTGCGCAGGCGCACCTGCGGTCGCAGCCGGTCGCGCGCCTGCGCCACCGTACCGTCGAAGCGGATGCGTCCGCCCGCAACGATGGCGACACGCTCGCACAGGCGCTCGGCATGGGCGATGACATGGGTGGAAAACAGCACCGTCACGCCGCGCCGGGCCTGATCGCGGATCAACGCCTCCAGCTTGCCCTGATTGAAGGCGTCCAGGCCGGAAAAAGGTTCGTCGAGCACGATCAGTCGCGGCCCATGGACGATGGTGCCGAAAAGTTGGACGGTCTGGGCCATGCCCTTCGACAATTGACGGATCGGCTTTTCGGCCGAAGCGCCCATGCCATATTCCTCCAGCATGGCGCGGGCCCGCTGGCGTCCGATCTTCAGCGGCAGGCCACGCAGCGCGCCCATGAAGGCAATGGTCTCGAACGCCTTCATCGAGGGGTAGAGGCCGCGTTCCTCCGGCAGATAGCCGACATTGCGGGCCTGACGCAGCGGGACGGGATCGCCCAGCAGGCTGCGATGCCCCTCGTCCGGGTCGATGATGCCGAGCAGGGTCCGCAACAGCGTGGTCTTGCCCGCGCCATTGGGACCCAATATGCCATGGATCGATCCGGCGGGGACGGCGATGTCTATGCCATCGACCGCCCGAAAATCGCCGAATGTCTTGACAAGACCATGGCCTTGGACGGCATAGATCTCTGAAGGAGCCGGAGTGTCACCGATCATCGGCCTCTGATAGTCGCATCGCATGCCAACGCAAAACGAAACCTTGGAAAACCGGCTGAAGGCCGAGGCGCGGCGGCTGGGCTTTGCCGCATGCGCGATCGCGCCTGCCGACGCGGCACCGCAGGCCGGTGAACGACTGCGGCAATGGCTGGATGCCGGACATCATGGCGAGATGTTGTGGATGGAGGAGCGCGCCGGACAGCGCGGTTCTCCGCAAGGGCTGTGGCCGGACGTGCGCAGCGTCATCATGCTGGGGATGAGCTATACGCCGGGGCGCGACCCGCTGGCGCTGGCCGATGTGGGCGACCGGGGACGGATTTCCGTCTATGCGCAGGGGCGGGACTATCATGATGTGGTCAAAAAGGGGCTGAAAGCCCTCGCCCGCTGGCTGGTCGAGCAACAGCCGAGCGCCCTCAAGGTCTTTGTCGATACCGCGCCGGTGATGGAAAAGCCCTTGGCGGAGGCGGCAGGGCTGGGCTGGCAGGGGAAGCACAGCAACCTCGTCAGCCGGGCCCATGGCAGTTGGCTGTTCCTGGGGGCCATCTATAGCGAGATCGCGCTGACGCCCGATGCGCCGGAGAAGGACCATTGCGGCAGTTGCACCGCCTGTCAGGCGGCCTGCCCGACCAATGCCTTTCCCGCGCCCTATGTGGTCGACGCGCGACGGTGCATTTCCTACCTCACCATCGAGCATAAGGGGCCGATACCGGAGGAATTGCGGGAAGGGATCGGCAACCGCATCTATGGTTGCGACGATTGTCTGGCGGTCTGCCCGTGGAACAAGTTCGCGGACAGGGCGGCGGCCAACCGGGCCTTTATCGGGCGGGCGGAACTGGCGGCGCCGGAGCTGGCCGACCTGCTGGCGCTCGACGATGGGGGATTTCGCGAGATTTTCTCCGGGTCGCCGATCAAGCGGATCGGGCGCAACCGGATGGTGCGCAATGCGGCCATCGCGGCGGGGAATAGCGGCAATGCGCGGTTGATCGAAGCGCTTCGGCTGTTGACCGGGGATGACGATCCGGTGGTGGCGGAGGCGGCAAGATGGGCTTTGCAGCGGCTGTCAGGATAGGGCAGCGCGAGCCTATTTCGACTGAAGCGACGCCGCGCAACTGGCGGTGTCAATGTCTGTCCCCGTGGGCGTGCGCGCGTCGACATGGGTGACGAGCGGTTCCCTGCCCTGCGGCGGCATATAGAGATAGGCGTCCAGCACGCAGCGGCCATTGGCGAATTGCAGCTTGCGCATGGTGCTTTCGCGGATGTCGAGCCGGGGCTGACCGAACAGGTGCATGAGTTGCTTCGCGTCGGAGCCGATCAGCGGGCCGGATCGGGTGAAAGCGCTGGCCGGCGGCCCGGCGGGCGGCGGCGCGATCTTCGTCGCGGGCGGCGGCACCACGCCTCCACAGGCAGCAAGCGGCAGGGACAAGGCTGCGGCAAGAGCCAGATGGGAGCGGGTCATGCGGGATTCCTTTGGCGGCCGTGCAGCATATGGACTGCCATAGCCGCGCTCCAGATCGGCGCAAGGAGGTTGAGGACCGGCACGAGGAAGATCAGCGCCGAAGCGAGCCCCATGAGCCACCGGCTGCCGCGCGGGATGGGCGGCAGGTCGGGATGGCGCGGTTCCACCATGTCGGCAAGGTCGCGGCCGAGCAGATAGGCGTTGAGGATGAGGAACAGGCCGATGGTGCCGATGCCCGTGACCAGCAAAAGGACATAGGCGGGCAGCGCGATCAGGTTCCAGCCCAGGGTCCGCGCCACGGACCGGAGCGCGAAATGCAGGCTGCGACCCCAGCCGACCGGCCGGGCGCGGTCGGCGGCCTGCGGATAGCTGTCGCGCTCCACCGCGACGATGATGTCATCGGCAAACAGGTTCATGATCGCCTTGGCGACGGCGCGGAACAGCAGCCATGCCGCCGCCAGCATGGCGAGGGTCGTCGCGGCCGCTTCCGCCAGTCCGCCCCAACCGAACTGCAGCCGGGCCGCATGGATGCCGCTCCACAAGGCAGCAGCGAGGAGCGCGAACACAAGAAGGCTGAGCAGCAGCGTCTTGAACAGCAGGCGAAGCGCCGCGCCGTGGAAGATCAGCGGCAGGGCGCGGAAGACAGCTTTGAGGACCATGGCGCAGCTATTCCGCGCCGTTCGCCGCCGGTCAATCAGTGCGTTGCGCGGCAAAGCAAGGATCGGTAGAGACGGCGGGATTTTCTCCCATTCCCATGATAAAGGATGTTGCGTGACCGCTGCTGCCCCCACGCTTGATGTTGTCGCCATCGGCAACGCCATTGTCGACGTGCTCGCCCGGAGCGACGACGCGTTTCTGGCCGAACATGCGCTGACCAAGGGCGGCATGCAGCTGATCGACGCGGATACGGCCGAAAGCCTCTATGCCGACATGGGCGCGGCCAAGGAAATCAGCGGCGGATCGGCGGCGAACACGCTGGCGGGGCTGGCGGCGCTGGGCAAGAAATGCGGCTTCATCGGGCAGGTCAATGACGACCAGCTGGGCGCGGTGTTCGCGCATGACGTGCGGGCGCTGGGCATCCGTTACGACACGCCGGTCATGAAGGGTGACGTGCCGACGGCGCGCTGCCTGATCTTCGTCACGCCCGATGCGCAGCGGACGATGAACACGTTCCTGGGCGCGTCGCAATTCCTGCCCGAAACGGCGCTGGACCTGGACCTGATCCGCTCAGCCTCCATCCTCTATCTCGAAGGCTATCTCTGGGACCCGGAACAGCCGCGGGCGGCGATGCGGGCCGCCATCGACGCGGCGCGGGGGGCCGGGCGCAAAGTCGCATTCACCCTGTCGGACAATTTCGTGATCGACCGGCATCGGGCGGACTTCATCGACCTGATCGACCAGGGCCTGATCGACATCCTGTTTTCCAATGAAGGCGAGATTCAGTCGCTGGCGCAGATCGACGATTTCGAGAAGGCGGTTGCCTCCGTCGCCGGGCGCGTGCCCGTGCTGGTGTCGACGCGCAGCGAAAAGGGCGCGATCGCGGTGGTCGACGGGGTGCGCTATGAGGCGCTGGCGGCGTCGGTCGACGAAATCATCGACACCACCGGCGCGGGCGACCTGTTCGCGGCCGGTTTCCTGGCAGCGCATCTGGAAGGACTTGAGATCGACAAGTGCCTGAAGCTGGGCGCGGCGGCGGCGGCCGAGGTGATCTCGCACTGGGGGGCGCGGCCGGAAGAGGATCTGCAAGCGATCCGGGCGAAGACGCTGGGATAAGGATGAGAGGCCGGGCGGAAGTCCGGCCTTTCTTCTTGGTCAACCCGCCGGTGGTTATGCCGGCTTCTGCTTGCGGAACAGCGCGCGATCGTCCGGGCCAAAGCCCCAGCGCCAGATGACGAGGCCGTAGACGCCGAGAATCGTGAAGACGCCGAAGACCAGTTCGACCCATTCGAATCTGGGCGGCAGCGCGACGAAGGCCGCGCCGACGACACAGGCTGCGCCGCAAGCGCCAAGCAGCGGCCAGCGCCAGGCGTTGATCTTCGCACCAAGCAGGCGGGAGAGCAGGCGCGCCTTGACGAAGGCGCTGACGCCCAGCGCCATGGTGAGCGCCAGGGCGGGCGCGGCCGACAGGGCCACGTCCTGAAGGCCCAGACGCCGCGCGAGGAAGATCAGCGCGAAGCTGAGCGCGGCCTGAAGAGCGATCATCAGCAGGGAGATCATCAGATTGCGGTGGCGGGCGATATAGACCAGCGCGGATTCGCTGACGACAGCCGTGGCGGCGACGACTTCAGCCAGCAGAAGGAAGGCGAGCGCGCCCGTGCCCCCGACGAAATGCGGACCGACGAGGCCCATGACCGCCTCTCCGGGAATGCCTAGGGCGAGCGCGATACCCGCCTGCGCGGCGATGATCCAGAAACCGACCTGGCTGACCTGACGGGCGATGGCGGCGAGGTTCCCCTCCGCCAGATTGCGGGTGATGACGGGGCCGAGGATCGGGTCGAAACTGGTCTTGAGCTTCTGCGGCAGCGACGCGACCTGCTGGGCGACATAATAGACGCCGACCACCGCCGGGCTGACGAACAGGCCGAGGATCGCCATGTCGAGGCGGCGCGAACCCCATTCGACGCCGTCCGCCGCCGCAAGGGGCAGGTTGCGGCGGGCGAGACGCCAAAGCCGGCCGAAATCGGGACGCCAGCCATGGGGGATGCCATAATGGCGGGTCAGCGGGATGATCGAGGCGATCAGCGCGGCGATCATCGAGACGACATAGGAGAGGATCAGCCCGTCGCGGGTCGAATAGAAGGCGAAGGCGAAGGCGCCGATGCTGATCGCCCATGGCTCTATGATCGAGCGGGCACGCACGGTCGCGCCAATGTCGAAGCGATAGGCACAGGCTGCCAGCGCGACGTCCGACCCCGCCACCGCGATCACGATCAGAGCAAGCAGACGGTCAAGGCCGTTGATGCCGCTGTTCGGGAACATCGCCTGGGGGAAGGCGACGAGGATCGCGCTGCCGATGAGGGAGGCGATCAGCGTCACCAGCATGGCTTCGGTCACGACATGGCTATGCGGGCGTTCGGTCTGGGCGAGCGCGCCGGCAAGGCCGCGTTTCAGGCCAAGGGTCGCAAGCTGAGCGACGAATTCCACCACCAGCACCGCATAGGCGAAGCGGCCCAGCGCATCGGCGCCGTACCAGCGCCCGGCGATGAACAGGAACGGCAGGCGCGCGGCGAGGCGGAGCAGGAAACCAAACACATTGGTCCGTCCACCCTTGGCAAGCGCCGCAATGTCATCCTGCTGCGCGGGAGAGGCCCCTTCAACCGGCAACGAACTATGGTCCCCCTGTAACGTCATTTTGTGGAGCCGGACTGTAGCAATATCTGGAAAGAGCGCGAGTTTTTATTCGGCGCGCAGCGGACGGGCGAGCAGCGCGTCGATGACATCGGCCAGGGGGGCGGCGTCTTCGAGCAGGGCGCAGACGGCTTCGACAACCGGCATTTCGACCTGCGCAGCGCGGGCAGCTTCACGCAGCACGGGAGCGGTGAAGGCGCCTTCCGCTACGGTCCTGCGGTTGGAGAGCAGGTCCTTGGCCGATTGGCCCTCGCCCAGCCCCTTGCCCAGCGAGAAATTGCGGCTGTTGGTCGAGGAGCAGGTGAGGACAAGGTCGCCAAGGCCCGAAAGCCCGGCAAGGGTTTCAGCACGGGCGCCCCGGGCAAGGCCGAAGCGGGTCATTTCGGCAAAGCCCCGGCTGATGAGCGAGGCGCGGGCGTTGAGGCCAAGGCCTGCGCCCTCCGCTACCCCACAAGCAATGGCGAGGACGTTCTTGACCGCGCCGCCGATTTCCGCGCCGACCACATCATCGGAGAGATAGGGCCGAAACGCAGGCCGCGCGATGCGGGCGGCGATTTTCGCCGCGAGGTCCGCGTCGGCGCAGGCCAGCGTGATCGCGGTGGGCAGCCCCTTGGCCACCTCATGCGCGAAAGTGGGACCGGAGAGGACGGCAATGGGGGAGGTCGGCTGGGCCTGCGCCGCGACTTCGGACATGAGCAGGCTGGTGCCCGCCTCAATCCCCTTGGAGCAAAGGATGAGGGGCGTGCCCGCCGGAGCCTGCGCAACCACGCTGCGCAAATGCTGGGCGGGGCTGACGATCAGCAACATGTCGCGGTCGGCCATGGCGCCAACGTCGCCGATGGCCTCGATCGAAGCGCTGAGCGGGATATTGGGCAAATAGAGCGGGTTCTGGTGATCCGTGTTGACGGCTTCCACCACTTCGGGTTCCAGCGCCCAGAGACGGACATGCTGGCCGTCCGCTGCAAGAGTCTGAGCAAGCGCGGTGCCCCATGCACCCGCTCCGATGACACCGGCTTTCATATTGGGGCCTTCATGCTTTTACTCCTGCGCCGCGCGCCTTTTCCGCGCTCGGGTCGAGCGGCCAGCGCGGGCGGGCCGGGACGGTGAGATCGTCGATCAGGCCAGCGGCGTAGCGCTCGGCGCCCGCCCAGGCGATCATCGCGGCATTGTCCGTGCAGAGCCAGAGCGGCGGGGCGACGAAGGGCAGGTCATGCTTGGCCGCGAGGGCTTCGAGCGCGGCGCGGATCGACTGGTTGGCGGCGACACCGCCGGCGACGACGAGGGCAGTCATGCCCTGAAGCTCGGCCAATTGCCGTTCGGTGCGATCGATCAGGCAGTCGATGACGGCCTGCTGGAAGCTGGCGGCAATGTCCTCGGTCGAATATTGACCGGATTGAACGGCGCGCATCACCGCGCTTTTGAGGCCCGCGAAGGAGAAATGCGGTTCCGCCGTGCCGACCAGCGGGCGCGGCAGCCGGACAGCCTTGGGATTGCCCTGCGCCGCCGCCCTTTCGACCGCCGGGCCACCGGGATAGCCAAGGCCGAGCAGCTTGGCCGTCTTGTCGAAAGCCTCGCCGCTGGCGTCGTCGATGGTGGTGGCAAGGCGTGCATAGTCGCCGGGGCCGCGCACATGAAGAAGCTGACAATGGCCGCCCGACACCAGCAGCAGCAGATAAGGGAATTTCAGCGTCGGATCGGCCAGCCGGGGCGAGAGCGCGTGGCCTTCCAGATGGTTGACCGCGATCAGGGGCTTGTTGGCCGCATGCGCCAGCGCCTTGCCGGTGACAAGGCCGACCATCACCCCGCCGATCAGGCCGGGACCAGCCGTGGCGGCGATCACATCCACATCGTTGAGGGTGAGGTCAGCGTCCTTGAGCGCCGCTTCGATCAGCGGACTCAGCGCTTCCACATGGGCGCGGGCGGCGATTTCGGGGACGACGCCGCCATAGGGGCGGTGCGCCTCCTCCTGCGTGGCGAGGCGGTGGGCCAGGATCTTGCCCTCCGCCGTCACCAGCGCCGCTGCGGTTTCGTCGCAGCTTGATTCCAGGCCGAGGATGATCGTCATTGCTGCTTCCATCTAATGTCCGCGATCATTAGAGCAAGCGGGATCATGCAAAAGCCTTCCCGCCCCCCCCACACTCCTTTGCGCCTTGGCACCCGTGGCTCCCCGCTTGCGCTCGCGCAGGCGCATATGACGATGGCCGCGCTGCGCGCGCGCCATGGCTGGGATGAAAATGCCGTCGAAATCGTGACCGTGCAGACCAGCGGCGACCGGATTCAGGACCGGGCGCTGGCCGAGATCGGCGGCAAGGCGCTGTGGACCAAGGAACTGGACCGGGCGCTGTTGGCCGGCGAGATCGATTTCGCCGTCCATTCGATGAAGGATGTGGAGACGATCCGCCCCGCCGAAATCCGGATCGCCGCCATGCTGCCGCGCGCCGACGTGCGGGACCGGCTGGTCGGCGCGGCGAGTTTCGAGGCGCTGCCCGAAAATCCGGTCGTCGGGACCAGCTCCCCCCGCCGCGCGGCGCAGGTGAAGCGGCTTCGGCCCGACGCGCAGGTCGTGCTGTTTCGCGGTAATGTCGCGACACGGCTCGGCAAGCTGGCGGCGGGGGAAGCGGACGCGACCCTGCTGGCGGCGGCGGGGCTGGACCGGCTGGGCCAGGGCGACGTCGGCGCGGCGGTTCCGCTCGACACGATGTTGCCCGCCCCGTCGCAAGGGGCCGTGGGCATCGAGACGCTGAGCGACAATGCGGCGATGCTGGAATTGCTGGCGACGATCAGCGACGCGGACACGTTCGATTGCGTGATGGCCGAACGGGCGGTGCTGGTGGGTCTGGGCGGCACCTGCCATTCGCCGATTGCGGCGCTGGGGCGGCTGGAGGATGGCGCGATCCATTTGCGCGCCGAGATCATCAGCCCCGATGGGCAGGAAACGGTCGGCGATGCGCTGCGGATCGCCCGAGGCGACGGCGCCGCTGCGGAGGCCATGGGACGCGCCTTGCTGGCGCGAGCCAGTCCGGCGCTGCGCGCGCTGTTCGAGGCATGAGGCCGCTCATCATCCTGCGACCCGAGCCGGGCGCCGGTCAGACGGCGGAACGGGCGGCGTCATTGGGGCTGGAGGCGAGGGTTCATCCGCTGTTCGTGCCGCAGGCGCGGGGCTGGGAAGCCCCCGCCCCTGACCGGTTCAACGCGCTGTTGCTGACCAGCGCCAACACAGCGCGGTTGGCAGGCGACAGACTGGCCGACTATCGGCGCCTGCCCGCTTATGCCGTCGGACGGGCAACGGCCAAGGCGATGGAGGCCGCTGGATTCACCCAGGTCATTGCCGGTGAGACTGATGGGACCGCGATCGCCCGGCGGATCGCGGCGGATGGGCATCGCCATGTGCTGCATCTGGGAGGGCAAACGGTCGCGTCGATCGATCCGGGTCCGCTGATGATCGAGCGGATCGCCGTTTACGAAATGGTGCGGGCCGCCGATACCGGGCTGGCCGAACGGCTGGAGCCGGGCAGCGTCCTGTTGATTCATTCGCCGCGTGCCGGCCAGCTGCTGAAGCAGATTGTGAGCCGGGACCGGCGCGGGGCCCTGCACCTGATCGCGATCAGCCCCGCCGCCCTCGCGGCGTCCGGCACCGGCTGGGCCAGCGCCCAGTCGCCCGATAAGCCCGATGATGAGAGGATGCTGGCTCTTGCCGTCCGATTATGCGAATGAGTCGCCCAGCATGGATGAAAGGCCCTTGATGAACGACACGGACGGCGGCGCGGCGAACAGTGTGGCAGCGCCGGCCCCTGCGCGTCGGCGTGGCCTTTGGCTGATGACGGTGCTGGTGCTGCTGGCCTTTGCCGTCGGGGTCGTCATCACCGTGCTGGCCTTGCCCCGCATCCAGCGCTGGAACGCGCCGCAGCGGCAGGCGGTGATGAACGATCCGATGCTGAACGGCGTGAGATCCGGGGTCGCGATACGGCCGCTGTCGGCCGATGCCGCTCAAATGCTGGATTCGCGGGTCGTGCAACTGGAGGAACGGCTCAACCGCATCACCGTGGAGGCGCAGGCGGCATCCGGCAATGCGGCGCGGGCGGAGGGTTTGCTGGTGGCCTTCGCGGCGCGGCGGGCGCTCGATAGCGGGACGCCGCTCGGCTATATTGAGGGGCAGTTGCGTCTGCGCTTCGGTCAGGCCCAGCCGCGCGCCGTGGCGACGATCATCAATGCCGCGCGCGAGCCGGTGACATTGGCCGATCTGCGCGCGGGGCTGATGGCGGTGGCCGATCAGGTGACGGTTCCGCCCGCCGACGCCAGCTGGTGGGAAGCGCTGGAACATGAGGCGCGCGAGATCATCACCATTCACAAGGCATCCACCCCCTCGCCCCGGCCACAGGCGGCGCTGGATCGGGCGCTCCGCTATATCGATGGATCACGGGTCAGCGCAGCGCTGGCGGAAGTGGAGCAGATGCCGGGACGGGCCGTGGCGGATCGCTGGATGCAATATGCGCGGCGCTATCTGGAGGCGCGGCGGGCGCTCGACCTGATTGAAACGGCAGCGATCCTGGAACCGCGCCAGTTGCGCGCGGCGGATGGTGAGGCGGTGGCGCAGACGTCCCCGCTGGCGCCCTAGGACGGATCGACATCCAGTTCTGGCGGCCTGCAAATGGCGGCTTTCCGCGCTTCCGGTGCTCACGTACTTTTAGTACGCTGCGCTCCGGCTCACGAAAAACCGCCATTTTCGGTTCGCCATCTCCTGAATGTCGATCCATCCTGAGCCTCTGTCACAAACGACGAACCGTGGCCCCTGATGGATGAATGTCCATGGACTTGGGGGCTATTGTCATGAGAATGTCATTTTTCCACCTGGGAAAAGGAAAGACATTTTCGTGCCGCCCTATGCCGACGTCATCACCAGCTTCTGGAAGGGTCGTTTAGCCAACGGCCCGCGCGCGGCCGAGCGGCCTTCGCTCCAGCATTTGCTGGGCAATGCATCGGTGCCGTTCGACCTGGTGCGGACACGGGCGCAGGCGTCCAGTCTTGCGCAGGCGATCAGGGGCGATGGGCGGCAGCTGTTGCTGATCCCCGGCCTGATGGCCTCCGAACAGCGGATGGAACCATTGCGCGCCGTGCTGAACGCGGCGGGTTATGAGGCGCATGGCTGGGGCATGGGCCGCAATTTCGGGCCAAAGCCCGACAGCCTTGAACAGATCGACCAGCGGGTGGACGCCATTCGCCGCAAGACCGGCGCCAAGGTGACTCTGGTGGGCTGGAGTCTGGGTGGTCTGTTCGCGCGGGAATATGCGAAATATGCGACGGAGAAAGTCGGCGGGGTAGTGACGATGGGCACGCCCTTTTCCGGCGATCCGCGTGCCAATCATGCCTGGCGGCTCTATCAGCTTGTTTCCGGCTTTCCGGTGGATCGGCCGCCCTTTGCCTGCAACCGGGAGGAAAAGCCGCCGGTGCCGACCGTGGCCCTGTGGTCGCAGCGTGACGGCGTGGTCCTGCCCCGATGCGCCAAGGGCCGCGCCGGGGAGCGCGACCGGGCGATTGAGGTCGACTGCACCCATATGGGTTTTGCCGCTTCGCCAGAGGGCATATTGGCGGTGGGCAAGGCGCTGGACGCTATCCGACGCTGAGGCGCTTCAGCGCTTCGCTTTTCCCGATCAGCGGCAGGAGTTGGCCCATGTCCGGGCCATGATCCATGCCGGTCAGTGCGCGGCGCAGGGGAAGGAACAAAGCCTTGCCCTTGCGGCCGGTTTCCGTCTTCAGCGCTTCGGTGAGGGTGCGCCAGATGGCCGCGTCGAAATCGGCTTGCGAAAGAATGTCATGGGCCAGGGCGAGGAAGTCGCGGTCCTCTTCCGCCGGGGCGGGGGCGTCGATCGGGCCGGTGACGATCTGCCACCATTCCCCAGCGCCCGCGACGGTTTCCAGATTGGGGCAGATGGCGTCCCATGCTGCTTCGTCCATGCCCTCTGGCAGGCGGCTCGACACCGCGCTGTAAGAGAGGAGATGGACGATCTTCTGGTTCAGGGTCGCCAGTTCCCCCTCGTCGAAGCGCGCCGGGGCCCGGCCGAAATGCGCGAAGTCGAAGCTGTCGATCAGCGGTTGCCTATCCGCGAACGGCTCGATCGGCATGGAACTGCCGAGGCGGGCGAGCAGCGCAGCGATGGCGGCGGGTTCAAGCCCGATTTCGCGGAAATGGGCGACGCCGAGCGAGCCGAGCCGTTTGGAGAGCTTGCCTTCGCTGCCCGTGAGCAGGGCTTCATGGGCGAAGGCCGGGAGTTCAACGCCGAGCGCGGTGAACATCTGGATCTGCGTCGCGGTGTTCGACACATGATCCTCCCCGCGCAGGACATGGGTGACGCCCATGGCGATATCGTCGATCACCGAGGGAAGCATGTAGAGCCAGCTACCGTCAGCGCGACGGATCACTGGGTCGGACAGCAGTTTCGGATCGAAGCGCTGCTCGCCCCGGATCAGGTCGGTCCAGACGATGGACTGATCATGGTCGAGCCGGAAGCGCCAATGGGGCCGACGACCTTCCGCTTCATAGGCGGCAATCTGATCGGCGGTCAGGGACAGGGCGGCGCGGTCATAGACCGGGGGAAGGCCCCGGCCGAGCAGAACCTTGCGGCGCAGTTCCAGTTCCTGTTGGCTTTCATAGGCGGGGTAGACATGGCCCGAGGCCTTGAGGGCTTCGAACCGTTCCTCGTAGAGAGCGAAGCGGTCGGACTGCTTTTCCTCGCCGTCCCAGTGGAGGCCAAGCCATATCAGGTCCGCCTTGATGCTTTCCGCATATTCGGGGCGCGAGCGTTCAAGATCGGTGTCGTCCAGACGCAGCAGGAATTGGCCGCCACTTTTCCTCGCCCACAGCCAGTTGTGGAGCGCGGCACGGATATTGCCGACATGCAGGTTGCCGGTCGGCGATGGGGCGAAGCGGGTGATGACGGTCATGATGCTTACAATGTGCGGAAGGCGTTGGTGATCGGATAGCGGCGGTCGCGGCCGAAATTGCGGATGCCGAGCTTCACGCCCGGAGGCGACTGGCGGCGCTTATATTCCGCAATATAGAGCAGGCGCTCGATATGGGCGACGACATCCTTGTCGAAACCCCGGGCGACCAGTTGCTCGACCGACAGTTCCTCTTCCACCAGGCCATAGAGGATCGGGTCCAGCACCTCATAGGGGGGCAGGCTGTCCTCATCCTTCTGATTGTCGCGCAGTTCGGCGCTGGGCGGCTTGGTGATGACGCGCTCCGGCATGACCGGACCCTTGGGACCGAAGGCTTCGCCGAGCGAGGGCATATTCTCGTTACGCCAGCGGCTAAGGTCGAAAACCGTGGTCTTGTAGGCGTCCTTCAGCACCGAATAGCCGCCCGCCATGTCGCCATAGATGGTGGCGTAACCGACCGACATCTCGCTCTTGTTGCCGGTGGTGAGCAGCATATGGCCGAACTTGTTGGAGAGGCCCATGAGCGTCACGCCCCGGATGCGGGACTGGATATTCTCTTCGGTGAGGTCGCGCTGGCGGCCGGTGAAGACATCGGCCAGCATGGAATCGAAGGCTTCGACCGCCGGTTCGATCGGGATGGTGTCGTAGCGGACGCCGAGCAGGCGGGCGCATTCCACCGCGTCATCCAGGCTTTCCTGACTGGTGAAGCGCGTGGGCATCATCACGCACCAGACGCGGTCGGCGCCCAGCGCATCGACGGCGACAGCGGCGGACAGGGCAGAATCGATGCCGCCCGACAGGCCCAGCACCACGCCGGGGAAGCGGTTCTTATTCACATAGTCGCGCAGGCCCAGCACCATGGCATTGTAGATATCGGCCGGGCGGGGATCGAGTGGGTGACGCTCGCCGGGGAGGCAGACCCACTGGCCGTCCCATTTCTCCCAGTTCGTGAGCACCAGCGCCTCTTCCCAGTCGGGGAGCTGCTGGGCGAGGCTCAAGTCGCCGTTCATGACGAAGGAAGCGCCGTCGAACACCAGCTCATCCTGCCCGCCGACGCGGTTGAGGTAGATGAGCGGCAGGCCGGTTTCGCGGACGCGGGTGCCGGCGACGGCGTTGATGCGACGGTCGTCCTTGTCGACCTCGAACGGGGAGCCATTGGGACTGATCAGGATTTCGGCGCCTTCCGCCCGCAGATGCGCGGTGACGAAGGGGAACCAGATATCCTCGCAAATGGGGACACCGATCTTCACGCCCCGGAAATCGATGGGCGCGGGCAGCGGACCGGGGGCGAACAGGCGCTTCTCGTCGAAAGTGCCGTAATTGGGCAGTTCGCGCTTCTGGCGGATGGCGGTGACGGCACCGTCTTCCAGCAGGGCGACGACGTTGAAGAGTACCCCCTGCGAGGCGACGACCGTGCCGACCAGCATCGCCGGGCCACCATCCGCCGTCGCCTGGGCCAACCGATCCAGTTCGTGATTGGCGCAATCGACCAGCGCGGGCTTCAGCACCAGATCCTCGGGCGGATAGCCGATCAGTTGCAGTTCCGGATAGACGATAAGGTCGGCATCCATGGCCCGCGCGCGCCATTCCAGCATCGCGTCCGCATTGGCTTGCAAGTCGCCCACGCTCTGCGTCATCTGGGCAAGGGCTATCACGAGTTTGTCGGTCATAAGCAGCGCCCCTAGAGCATTTTGGCCGTGAGCCAAAACGCTCTATGATCTGTTGCCGCATTTTCAAACCGGACGCCCGTTTCACGACCGTTCTGAAAATGCGCGCGTCCAATTTGTCACAACGAACAAAAGCGCCTTTTCAGCGAGGGGTTGCATCGCTAAAGGGGCCGCGTTCTCGCATCGTCATCAATTCGTCACGGGGGTTTTGGCCATGAAACTCATGACCGGCAATTCCAACAAGCCGCTTGCGGCCGCCATCGCCGACTATATCGAAATCCCCCTGACCGACGCGAGCGTTCGTCGCTTCGCCGACGAAGAAGTTTTCGTGGAAATCCATGAGAATGTCCGCGGCGAAGACGTGTTCGTGCTGCAATCGACCAGCTATCCGACGAACGACAATCTGATGGAACTGCTGATCATGATCGACGCGCTGAAGCGTGCGTCGGCCAAGCGAATCACGGCGGTCGTCCCCTATTTCGGCTATGCCCGGCAGGATCGGAAGCCCGGTCCGCGCACCCCGATCTCGGCCAAGCTGGTCGCGAACCTGATCACCACGGCGGGCGCCGACCGCGTGCTGTCGGTCGATCTGCACGCTGGGCAGATTCAGGGCTTCTTCGACATTCCGACCGACAATCTGTTCGGCGCGCCGGTGATGTCGGCCGATATCCAGGCCCGTTTCGGCGGCAAGAACATCATGGTCGTGTCGCCCGACGTCGGCGGCGTGGTGCGCGCCCGTGCACTGGCCAAACGCCTCGACAACGCGCCGCTGGCCATTGTCGACAAGCGGCGCGAGCGCGCGGGCGAGTCGGAAGTCATGAACATCATCGGTGACGTGAAGGGCCGCTTCTGCGTGCTGATCGACGATATCGTCGATTCGGCGGGCACGCTCTGCAACGCCGCCGCCGCGCTGAAGGCGGCTGGCGCCGAGGATGTCGTCGCCTATGTCAGCCATGGCGTGTTGTCGGGCGGCGCCGTCGCCCGTGTCGAGGCGTCGGAACTGCACGAACTGGTTATCACCGATTCGATCCAGGGCACCGATGCGGTCAACGACGCGAAGCGCATCCGCCATCTGCCCATCGCGCCGCTGCTGGGCGAAGCCATCAAACGCATCGCGGATGAAAGCTCCGTGTCGAGCCTGTTCGACTGAGGCAAGCCGCCTGCGGTTTTGAAAAACGCTGCCGGTGACATCACCGGCAGCGTTTTTTTTGCAGCTATGGCGGAAAAGCGAGCCTTCGGGATGAAGTCGCGCCGCGCAACTTTCGGTCAGGCGGCGAGCAGCAGGACCAGCGGCGCGCAGAGGACGAGGATCAGGGCGGCCACGACTCGTTGGCTCCGCGAGATGCCCAGCGGTTTTTCGCGCCAGATCATCGGGCAGCAGAGCAGCGCCAACAGAATCAGCAGATTGGACAGCATCGCGGAACCGCCGATCGGCATATCCTGACGCAACGCCAGCCCAGCGAACAAGGCGATGAAACTCAATATCCAGCCGATCAGCGCCACGCGCAACTCCCTTGATTGTCGGGAAGAATAGACGGCGGGCCTTGCCGAAACTTAAACTTTCCAGGGATCGTAGGTGCCAAAGCTCCAGACATTGCCCTCCGGATCGAGCGCGTCATAGCCGCGACCGGGATAGCCGATATTGTCATGCGGCTCATTGACCACCACCGCGCCTTCATTGCGGGCGTGCAGGCAATGGGCGTCGACATCGGGGACCACGACATAGATGCATGTCGTCACCCCGCCCAGTTCGCGCGGCGTCGCCCAGTTGTAGAGCGATTCGCCCTCCCCGTCGCGGCGGCTGCCGAGCATCACCATGCCCTCGCCCAGCACCAGTTGCGCGTGATGGACGATATGGGGGTCCGCCTCATCCTCATAGGATACATGCACTTCGAAGCCGAAGGCATCGCACAGGAATCGGATGGCGGCAGGCGCATCGACATAGCGCAGGCCGGGGATGACGGGTGAGCCGGGCATCAGGTCCCTCCTTGTTTGATCGAGGAATCGGGATGGCGCAGCCTAGCGCGATCCCGGCTTTACCGCTAGGCGGGTGGGTTATGACGACCCGTGACGATCTGGCCCTTGCCAACCGCCTTGCCGATGCCGCCGGCGCGGCGATCCGCCCCTTTTTCCGTGCCCGCTACGACATGGAATTCAAATCCGACAAGTCGCCCGTGACAGAAGCCGACCGCGCGGCGGAAGCAGCGATCCGGGCGATATTGGAGAAGGAACGGCCGCAGGACGGCATCATTGGCGAGGAATATGGCGCCACGCGTGAGGATGCGGAGCGGATATGGATTCTCGATCCGATCGACGGCACCCGCAGTTTCATCGCCGGGCGACCGATTTTCGGCACGCTGATCGCGCTGACGCAGGCGGGCTGGCCGACCGTCGGCATTATCGACCAGCCGATTGCGAAGGAACGCTGGGCCGGGATGATGGGGCAGCCGACAACCTTCAACGGCACGCCGGTGACGACGCGAGCCTGCCGCGATCTGGACGAAGCGATTCTAGCCTCGACCGCGCCGCAACTCTTTCCCGGCTGCACCGGCGAGCATTTCTCCCGGCTGGCGGGACAGTGCCGCGACACGATCTGGGGCGGCGACTGCTATAATTATGCGCTGATCGCCTCCGGCCATGTGGATATTGTGGTCGAGGCGGGGTTGAAGTTGCACGATATCGCCGCGCTGGTGCCGGTGGTCGAGGGCGCGGGCGGGCGCATGTGCGACTGGATGGGCGAGCCGATCACGGCGGACAGCGACGGCCGGGTGATCGCGTTGGGCGATCCTGCGCGACTGGACGACGTGCTGGAGGCGCTGGCCGAAGGTCACGACCATCATTAGTCTGCTTATTATTTCATCTTAAGCTTAGTTGAGATAGAAATCGACGGTCGTAACGACGCGCACTTTCTTATAGGGCGTGTCGCTGGCGCTGTCGGCTTCCCCATCGCGCGGCTCGATCGAGAAATAGCCCTGGGTGGCGCTTTTGATGCCCCCGACGCTGGCGCCGCTGTCGCGGGCGAACTGTTCGGCGGCGGCACGGGCATCCTTCGTGGCGGAGGCGACCATTGGCGGCTTCACATCGTTGAGCCTGGTGAAGCTGTAGCGCATGCCCGATCCCTCCTGCAGCGTGACGCCACGTCGAACGAGGTCGAATTGCTGCGCCACCGCGCGCTGGGCACGGGCGATATCGGTGGTGCGGAGCAGCATGCGCTGCGTGATGGTGATCGTGTTGACGCCATTGTTGATATATTGGTTGACCCCCGCCCCCGTCGCGGTCAGCGCATCGGGCCTGAAGCCCAGATCGGCGAAATAGGCGCGCAATTCCCTTGTATTATTGTCGATTTGAGCACGGACGGCGGGCAGGTCGAAGCCCGTGGCGGAATAGCTGATCGACCAGGTGGCAAGGTCGGCGGTCACATCCTTTTCGGCAAGGCCGCGCACGGTGACGGATCGGTCCGCCGCCCTGGCGCGTTTCAGTCCATCGCCCAGCAGATAGCCGCCGCTGACGATTCCGACCGCCAGCAGGCCCGCGCAACCAAGCAGGATTTTGTCATGATCGGCCAAAGCCATGGCAGCCCTCTTCCTTCTGGAACGAACGCATCTTATCTTGGGAAGGTTCCTGCCACGGCTGAGATGAACCGTTGCTTTATGGCGACGAATGGAGTGACGAATTGCCCAAATATCTGCACACGATGATCCGCGTCGCGGATGTCGACAAGACAATCGCCTTTTTCGAGCTTCTGGGCCTCAAGGAGGTGAAGCGCTTCGACAGCGAACAGGGGCGCTTCACGCTGGTCTATCTGGCCGCGCCGGGGGATGAGGATGCGCAGGTCGAGCTGACCTACAACTGGCCCCCCGCCGATGGCAGCCCGGCCGAAACCTATGATGGCGGGCGCAATTTCGGCCATATCGCCTATCAGGTCGAGAATATCTATGCGACCTGCCAGCGGCTGATGGACGCGGGCGTTACCATCAACCGCCCACCGCGCGACGGCCACATGGCGTTCATCCGGACGCCCGACAATATCTCCATCGAGCTATTGCAGGACGGGCGGCTGGAACCGGCAGAACCTTGGGCATCGATGCCCAATGTCGGCGTCTGGTGAGCGCCATGCTGGAGGTCGTCCGCATCCCCGTCCTCAAGGACAATTATGTCTGGCTGCTGCATGACGGGGCGAGCGGCGAGACAGTCGCCGTCGATCCCGCCGTCGCCGATCCGGTGCTGGAGGCGGCGGCGGCGCGGGGCTGGACGATCAGCCAGATCTGGAACACCCATTGGCATGGCGATCATGTCGGGGGCAATGCGGCGATCAAGGCGATGACAGGCTGTTCGATCACCGGCCCCGCTGCGGAGGCGGAGAAGATCGGCACGCTCGACCGGACGGTGGTCGAGGGCGATCTGGTACGGATCGGCGATCATGCGGTGGTGGTGCTGGAGGTGCCCGCGCATACCGCCGGGCATGTCGCCTATCATCTGGCGCAGGATCGCATCCTGTTCGTGGGCGATACGCTGTTCGCCATGGGTTGCGGCCGGCTGTTCGAAGGGACGCCCGCGCAGATGTTCGCCAACATGCAGCGCCTTGCCGCGCTGCCGGACGATACGGCGGTCTATTGCGCGCATGAATATACGCAATCCAATGGCCGCTTCGCGCTGACGGTGGAGCCGGACAATGCCGCGCTGCGCAGCCGCATGGCGCGGGTCGACGCGGCGCGCGAACGCGGCGAGCCGACCGTGCCGACCAGCATCGGGCTGGAGCGCGCCACCAATATCTTCATGCGCGCGCGGGACGTGGCCGAACTGGCTGAGCGGCGGGCTGCCAAGGATGCCGCATGACGGGCTTCGAGGCCATGGAACGTCTTATATCGGGGCGCAATGTGCCCCGGTTGAGCCCGTGCGGCGCTTGAGCATTTCCAATCCGTGATGCGTCAGCATCGCAGCGGGTTGGTATTAAACGCGGGGACGAATGAGGAGAAGTGTCATGCGTCCGTGGATAATTCTGGCTCCGCTGCTGCTCGCAGGCTGTTCGGGCAGCTATGAACCGCCCCGGCTGACCGAAAAGCAGACCGGCGAGCTGGAAAAGGCGCTCGCCGGCAAGGTCGCCGGCGAAAAGACGAGCTGCGTCAACCGCGAATCCCAGGCGAATCTGACCGCGATCAGCAGCAGCGTCCTGCTCTACCGGGTCAGTGGACGGCTGGTGTACCGCAACGACCTGATCGGAAGCTGCCCCGGCCTGACGCGCGGCGACACGCTGATCATCAAGAGTTGGGGGTCGCAATATTGCCGGGGCGACATAGCAACCAGCGCCGACCTGCCCACCGGCATGGTGACGGGCAGCTGCGCGCTGGGCGATTTCACGCCCTATCGCACACCGGGGAAATAGCTGCGATCACCCCTTGTACAGCGCGTCCAGCCGTTCCTGATAGCGGGCACGGATGACATGGCGCCGAATCTTCATAGATGGCGTCATCTCGCTATTGTCGATGGTGAAGGGTTCGTCGGCCAAGGCGAAGCGCCGCACCCGCTCGATCACCGACAGGTCATCATTCACCCGATCGACCGCCGCGCGCAACGCCGCCTGATAGGCGGGATCGGCCTCGATCCCCTCGACCGACCGCCCTTGTCCCTCTGCCCATTCACGGGTCCATTCGGCATCGGGCACCAGCAGCCCGACCAGATGCGGTCGGCGGTCGCCATAGACCATCGCCTGTCCGATCTCCGGCTGGAGCGTCAGCATCCCCTCGACCTTCTGGGGCGAGACATTGTCGCCCTTGTCGTTGACGATCAGGTCTTTCTTGCGGTCGGTGATGCGGATGCGGCCCCTGGCATCGATCTCGCCAATGTCGCCTGTGTGCAGCCAGCCGTCGATCAGCGCCTTTTCCGTCTCCGCCGGATTGCGCCAATAGCCGTGCATCACCAACTCGCCCCGGACGAGGATTTCGCCATCCTCGGCAATGCGGACCTCCACGCCGTCGAGCGGCGGACCGACCGTGTCCATCGCAATACCGGCGCGCGGCCGGTTGCAACTGATCACCGGCCCCGCCTCGGTCTGGCCATAGCCCTGAAGCAGGGTCAGCCCCATCGCGTCGAAGAACAGGCCGACATCGGGGTTGAGCGGCGCGCCGCCCGACACCAGCGCCTTCATCCGCCCGCCGAAGCGCGCCGCGATCTTGGGCTTCAAGGTCCGGGCCAGCAACGCCTTCATCGGCAGGTCGAGCAGCGATTTGCGCCCGCCTTGCTCCTTCGCCGCGATGCGCAGTGCCTGCCCCAGCAGATAGGTGGGGAATTTGCCCTGTTTTTCGATCGACTTGATGATGCGGGTGCGCAGCACTTCGAACAGGCGAGGGACGACGACCATGATCGTCGGCCGGGTTTCCTCGATATTGCTGGCGAGCTTTTCCAGCCCCTCCGCATAATAGATCTGGCCGCCCAGCATGATCGGCAGGAACTGCCCGCCGCTATGTTCATAGGCGTGGGAGAGCGGCAGGAAGGAGAGGAAAACCTCCTCATCCCAGCCGAAATCCTGCTCCAGCAGCCGGCCGGCCCCCTCGATATTGCAGAGGATGGCGCCATGGTGCTGCATCACCCCGCGCGGCGCGCCGCCGGTGCCGCTGGTATAGATGATGCAGGCCAGATCCTCGCGCTGCGCCGTCTGGCCGGCGGCGCAGGCATCGATATCGGTGGGATAATGGGCGATCAGGTCGCTCCACAGATGGCAGGGGATATGTCCCTGCGTGCCGCGCAAAGGCTCCATGCCGATCACGAAGCTCGCCTGCGACCGCAGCACGGCAGGCATCAGGTTCTGCGCCAGCTTCGCGGTGGAGACGATGACCGCGCGAGCGCCGCTGTCGGTCAGGATATGCTGGTGATCGCGGGTGGTGTTGGTGGTGTAGGTCGGCACCGTGACACAGCCCGCCGCCATGATGGCAAGGTCCGCGATGCAGAATTCCGGCCGGTTCTCGCTGACCAGCATCACCGGGTCGCCGGGCTTCAACCCCTGCGCCTGGAGTGCGCTGGCGAGCGAGGCGACTTCAAGGGCCACCTCGGTCCAGCTCAGCGACTGCCATTGGCCGGCCGCCTTGCGCCACAGAAAGGGCGTGTCGCCCATCGCCCTGGCGCGGGCGAAGAACATGGTCACCAGATTGGGAAAACGCTCAATCGCCCTCAAAACGGCATCTCCTCACTCGCGACGCGTCTTGAGCGCCTGCCCGGCAGCCTATAACCGGGCCATGCCGTAACGGCCACGGTTTTTCAGGTGTTTTCGGAGATTTGCCTTCCCACACCCTAGTCGAACAACCCGTCCTGAATATTGGACGGCGGATTGAGGCCCAGATGCTTCCAGCCCGGCCCATTGAGGCAACGGCCCCGCGCGGTGCGGGCGATCAGGCCCAGCTGGATGAGATAAGGCTCGATCACTTCCTCGATCGTGTCGCGGGCTTCGGACAGGCCCGCCGCCAGCGTTTCGACCCCAACCGGCCCGCCGCGATAAATATCCGCGATCATCATGAGGTAACGCCGGTCCATCAGGTCCAGGCCCATATGATCGACCTCCAGCCGGGTGAGCGCAGCGTCAGCCACCTTGGCGTCCACCGCCGGGGCGCCCGCGACATTGGCGAAGTCGCGCACCCGCCGCAGCAGGCGCCCGGAGATGCGGGGCGTACCACGCGAACGCCGGGCGATTTCAATCGCACCGTCGGAGGTGATGGCAAGGTCCAACAGCCGCGCGGCGCGGCGAACGACCAGTTCCAGCTCATCGACGGTGTAGAATTGCAGCCGCACCGGAATGCCGAAACGGTCGCGCAATGGTGTGGTCAGCAAGCCCTGACGCGTGGTCGCGCCGACCAGCGTGAAGGGCGGCAGGTCGATGCGCACCGACCGGGCCGAAGGACCTTCCCCGATCATCAGGTCGAGCGCGCGGTCCTCCATGGCGGGATAGAGCACTTCCTCGACGGCGGGATTCAGGCGATGAATTTCATCGACGAACAGCACATCCCCCTCGTCCAGATTGGTGAGCAGGGCAGCCAGGTCGCCCGACTTGGCGATCACCGGGCCGGATGTCGCGCGGAACCCCACACCCATTTCGCGGGCGACGATCTGCGCCAGCGTCGTCTTGCCAAGGCCGGGCGGGCCGAAGAAAAGGACATGGTCCAGCGCCTCGCCGCGCCCCTTGGCGGCTTCGATGAAGATACGCAGATTTTCACGCGCCGCCTGCTGGCCGATAAATTCGGTCAGCGACTTGGGGCGCAGCGCGGCGTCGGCATCCTCGACGCGACGGGTAGATGCAATCAGGCGGTCCTCGCTCACTTGGCAGCTTTCCGCAGAGCCAGACGGACGAGGGCATCCAGCGACGCGCCTTCACCCAGTTCCTCTTCGGCGGCGGCAACGGCCGAACTGGCTTCGGCGGGCTTGAAGCCCAGATTCTGGAGTGCCGACAGGGCGTCGGCGCTGTGTCCGCCGCTGGGGACAGCAGCCAGCCCGACACCGACCACGCCGGCGGGCGTGGGCACGGCGCCGATCTTGTCCTTCAGTTCATTGACGATGCGCTGGGCAAGTTTCGGGCCGACGCCATTGGCGCGCGCCACCATAGCCTTGTCGCCGGTCGCAACCGCGCGGTGCAGTTCCGCCGGTTCCAGCGCCGAGAGGATGGCCAGCGCCACGCGCGATCCCACCCCCTGCACGCTGGTCAGCAGGCGGAACCAGTCGCGTTCCTCCGCCCGCGCGAAACCGACCAGCCGGATCGCATCGTCCGACACCAGCATTTCGGTGTGGACCGTCACCGCTTCCCCCACCGGCCCCAGCGCGGCGAGGGTGCGGGACGAGGCGCCGACCAGATAGCCGACCCCGCCCACATCGATGATGGCATGGTCCAGCCCCGTGCTGTCCAGCCGCCCTTTCAGTTTCGCGATCATGCCCCACGCCCTTTGGTCATGATCTGTTCTTTAGGGACCTTGTCCCGAGGGCGCCAGTCAAAAGCGATGCGCTTTGGCGTCATCCGGGGACTGAGGTGGAAAATGCCTTGTGGAAAGCCAATTTTGCCTTTCCTATGTGGGGAATGAGCCGCCCGCAAATCTTCCCCTGGCGTTACGGCATGTTCCTGGCGTTGCTGGCCAGCATGGCGCCCTTTGCCCTTCTGTTGCCCTGGCATGTGGCGGTGATGGCAGGCTTCGATCTGGCGGCGCTGGCCTTCCTGCTGTCGGTCTGGCCGCTGCTGGATGCCGACCCGGATTCCATGCGGCGTGCGGCGGCGGCGAATGACGCCAACCGGCAATTGATGCTGCTGCTGACCGCCATCGTCTCGACGGTGATTCTGGTGGCGGTCGGCGTGGCCGTCAGCCAGCATGGCGGACCGAGTGCGGCGGCGATCGCCCTGCTGCTGGCGACGCTGGCGTTGGCGTGGCTGTTCTCCAACCTCGTCTATGCCATGCATTATGCCCATAATTTCTATCTGGAGGGCGATCAGGGCGGCGACAGCAAGGGGCTGGACTTCCCCAAAACGGAAGAGCCGGGTTATTGGGACTTCCTCTATTTCGCCTTCACGCTCGGTATGACCTTCCAGACGTCCGATACCGCCGTGACGACCACCGCCATGCGGCAGACGGTGGTGTTCCATTGCCTGGCCGCTTTTGTCTTCAACCTCGGCATATTGGCCTTCACGATCAACGTGCTGGGCGGGAGTTGAACCCGACATTCAGTATAGCCAGAGCATGGCGGTGGCCAGCACACCCATTAAGCGTCGAGGAAGGGGGCCGCGACTTCGGGAGGAACCCGGAGGATGCGGCCCGTTTCCTTGTCGATGATCGCCCAGGTCGACCTGGCCGCGACCTTCACCTTGCCGTCGGGGCCAGTGAATTCCATGTGCCGGTCGAAGCGGGCGCCGCGCGGACCTTCGGGAATCCAGGTGCGGACGGAAACCGTCTCGCCTTGCTGTACATTGCCGCGATAGTCGATTTCGTGTCGGGTCACGACCCAGACATAGGCGTCGACATGCTCCGGCGCGGCATCGCGGGTCCAGTGCTCGGTCGCGACCTGCTCCATCCACTGGACCCAGACCGCATTGTTCACATGGCCGAGGACATCGATATGCGCGGGGCCTGCGGTGAAGGTGCGGGAGTAGGTGGAGGGCATCAGTCAGCGACGCCCAGTTGCCAGAGGATGAAGGCGAACTCCTCCGCCGTTTCGTGGAGGCTTTCGAAGCGGCCCGATTTGCCGCCATGGCCCGCGCCCATATTGGTCTTGAGCAGCAGGATATTGCCGTCGGTCTTGGTGGCGCGCAGCTTCGCAACCCATTTGGCCGGTTCCCAATAGGTGACGCGCGGATCGTTAAGACCGGCCGTGACCATCAGCGGCGGGTAATCCTGCACGCTCACATTGCTGTAGGGGTCGTAGGAGAGGATGGTTTCGAACGCGTCCTTGTCCTCGATGGGGTTGCCCCATTCTGGCCATTCGCCCGGCGTCAGCGGCAGCGTCTCGTCCAGCATGGTGTTGAGGACGTCGACAAAGGGCACATGCGCGACGACCGCGCCCCAGAGATCGGGATCGCTGTTGACGACCGCGCCCATCAGCTCGCCGCCCGCCGAGCCGCCGGAGATGCTGATCCTGCCCTTTGCGGTGTAATGGAGGTCGATCAGCCCCTTCGCCACGTCCACGAAATCGGTGAAGCTATTGGTGCGCTTGTCGAGCTTCCCGTCGAGATACCATTGCTGGCCGAGATCGTCGCCGCCGCGAATATGCGCCAGCGCGAAGGCGAAGCCCCGATCCAGAAGGGAGAGACGGCTGGTGGAGAAGCCCGGCTCCATCGCAATGCCATAGGCGCCATAGCCATAGAGGTGCAGCGGCGCGCTGCCGTCGCGGGGGAGGTCCCTGGGATAGACGATCGACACCGGGATTTGCGTGCCGTCGCGCGCCGGGATCGTCAGCCGCTCGGTGGTATAGCGGGTCGCGTCATAGCCGGACGGGATTTCCTGCACCTTCAGGACTTCGAGATCGCCCGTCGCCAGATGATAGTCGTAGATGGTGTCGGGCGTGACCATCGATTCATAGCCGATGCGCAGCTTGGTCACGTCATATTCGGGATTGTCGTCCAGCGAGGCCGAATAGCTGGCCTCCGGGAAGGGAATGCGCTTGGGCGTGTGGGTCGCATAGTCGCGCAGCTCGATCTGGTCGAGGCCGTCCTGCCGCCCTTCGGTGACGTAGAAGCCTTTGAACAGGGTGAAGTCGGTCAGATAGAAATGCGGGTCGGAGGCGATCACCTCTTCCCACTCGCCGGGGGTGGCGAGGGTCGACTTCACCAGCCGGAAATTGGGATGGGTGTCGTTGGTGCGGATGTAGAGCGTGCCCTCATGCTCATCGACCTCATATTCGCGGCCGGGCTTGCGGGCGGCGACGAGCAGCGGCTCGGCCGTGGGATTGTCGGCGGGGAGCAGCCAGGCTTCGGTGGTCACATGGTCGCCGGTCGCGATCACGATCCACTTTTCGGAAGAAGTGAGGCCGACCGAAACGCGGAAGCCCTCATCATCTTCGTGGAACAGTTCTATGTCGCTTTCCACCGGCTGGCCCAGCCAGTGGAGGCGGGCATTGTCTGTGCGCCATTGGTCGTTGGCAATGCCGTAGAGAAGCCCCTTGCTGTCGCTCGTCCACACCAACGAGGACAGGGTGTCGGGGATGATTTCGGGCAGGATTTCGCCGGTGAACAGATCCTTGATCCGCGCCTCGAACCGTTCGGAGCCATTATTGTCGATGGCATAGGCGAGATACCGGCCGTCCGGGCTGACCGACATGGCGCCAAGGCGGAAATAGTCATGCCCCTCCGCCAGAACGGGTTCATCGAGGATCAGCTGGTCCTCACCCCCGGCTACGGGCTTGCGATACCATTTGCGATATTGCGCGCCGATCTCGAACGAGCGCCAGTAGATATAGTCGCCGTCCTTCTGCGGGACCGAGCTGTCATCTTCCTTGATGCGGCCCTTCATCTCCTCGAACAGCGCGTCGGTCAGCGCCTTGTGCGGCTGCATCGCGGCTTCGAAGAAGCTGTTTTCTTCCTCCAGATAGGACAGCACATCCTTGTCCTTCACCTCCGGATAGCCGGGATCGCGCAGCCACGCATAGGGGTCCTCCACCGTGATGCCGTGGTGGGAGAAGCTGTGCTGGCGGCGGTCGGCGGTAGGAGCGTTCATTCAATGTCCTGATCTGGCGAAACTGTGCTGGTCTGCTTATGTTGGCGGCCATAGGCCCTGTGCAAGAGGGCCGACAAGTCCAAGGGAAAATTGATGTCTAGCTATGAAGATCGGCTGAAAGCCCTGCGCGCCCAACTGGTGCGCGATAAATTGGATGGCTTTGTCGTGCCGCTGACCGATGAGCATATGAGCGAATATGTGGGCGCCTATGCGCAGCGGCTGGCGTGGCTGACAGGATTTCAGGGTTCGGCGGGCAGCGCGGTGGTGCTGCCGGAGGAAGCGGCGATCTTCGTCGACGGGCGCTATACGCTTCAGGTGCGCGAGCAGGTGGACGGCGCGCACTGGCAATATGAGAGCGTGCCGCAGACATCCGTGGCGGCGTGGCTGGGCGAACATGCCCCGGCCGGGGGACGGATCGGCTACGATCCCTGGCTGCACACGCGCGCCTGGGTGAAGGCCGCGAGCGAGGCTCTGGCGGAGCGCGGCGCGGAGCTGGTCGCGATCGACACCAATCCGGTCGACGCGGTGTGGCCGGACCGCCCCGCCCCCAGCGACGCCAAGCTGGTGGTGCATGAGGACCGCTATGCCGGGCAGTCGGCGGCGGAGAAACGGCAGGCGATGGCCGACTGGCTGATCGCGAAACATGCCGATGCGGCGGTGCTGTCGGCGCTGGATTCGCTGGCATGGACCTTCAACATCCGCGGCAAGGATGTGGAGCGGACGCCGGTGGCACTGGCCTATGCCATCGTCCACGCCGATGCGACGGCGGACCTCTATGTCGCGCCGGAGAAGATTGACGAAGCGGTAGTGAAGCATCTGGGCAATGCCGTGCGCGTGCATGACCGGGCGGATTTCGCGCTGGCGCTGGCGGGCTTTGCGGGCAAGACGGTCGCGGCCGACCCGGAGCGGGCCGTGGCGGCGATCTTCGAGGCGCTGGACGCGGGCGGCGCGCATGTGCTGGCGCTGCGCGATCCGGCGGTGCTGCCCAAGGCGGTGAAGAATCCCGTCGAGATTGCCGGGCACAGGGCGGCGCAGGCGCGCGACGGGGCGGCGCTGAGCCGCTTCCTCCACTGGATCGCGGTCGAAGCGCCCAAGGGCGGGGTCGATGAACTGGGCGCCGCGGCGAAGCTGGAGGCATTCCGCAAGGAGACCGGGCTGCTGGAGGATCTGTCCTTCGACACCATCTCCGGCGCGGGGCCGAACGGAGCCGTGGTGCATTACCGGGTCGAGGAAAAGACGAATCGGCCGATCGAAACGGGCAGCTTCTATCTGGTCGATTCGGGCGGGCAATATCGCGACGGCACAACCGACGTGACGCGGACCATCGCCATCGGCACGCCTTCGGAAGAGATGAAGCGGCGCTTCACGCTGGTGCTGAAGGGCCATATCGCGCTCGGCCGGGCGCAGTTTCCGAAGGGGACGCGCGGCGGGCAGCTCGATGTGCTGGCACGGCAGTTCCTCTGGGCCGAGGGGCTGGATTATGCCCATGGCACCGGCCATGGCGTCGGCAGCTTCCTGTCGGTGCATGAGGGGCCGCAGCGGATCGCGACCTTCGGCGGCGGGGATGAACCGTTGCAGGCGGGCATGATCCTCTCCAACGAGCCGGGTTATTACAAAACCGGCGAATATGGGATTCGGATCGAGAATCTGGTGCTGGTCGAACCGCGCAACATGGCCGGGGCCGAGCGGGAGATGCTGGGCTTCGAAACGCTGACCTTCGCGCCGATCGACCGGAACGCGATTGCGGTGGAACTGCTGACTGGCGAGGAACGCGGCTGGCTGGACGCCTATCACGCCAGGGTGGTCGAGATTGTCGGGCCGCAGCTTGAGGGCACGACGCTCGACTGGCTGAAGGCGGCCTGCGCTCCTCTGTAAACCGGATTACTCCCTGGCGTCCTCGGGGCGCTGGGGAGTGTCCACGTCCTTCGATTCGCGCGCCTGCGTTTTGCGGCGGCGCAGATTGTCCCGCAATGCCTGCGCCAGCCGCTCTTTCCGTTCGTCCTGCCCACCGGGTTTTCCTGTCGTCATGGGCGGTCCTTAAGCAATTTGCATATTGTGCCGCAACCCGCCTTGACATGCGAAGCGCAGGCGGCCATAGGCCCGGCTCCGCTGGCGCGATAAGCCAGATGGAGCTGAAAATAGTGCTGCCGTAGCTCAGTGGTAGAGCGCATCCTTGGTAAGGCTGAGGTCGCGAGTTCAATCCTCGCCGGCAGCACCATTTTCCCCGTGCGACCGTTCAGTCGCCTTGTTTTCCAACAGACTGGGACATGATCGGGCGATGGCCCGCGACACGCCTTATGGCATGTCGCTGGTGGGCGCGGCCGAATCGAAAATGGCGTTCAGATAGGCCGCGATGCGCACGCCGCCGCGTCGCAGCCGGTCGTCCAGTTCAGCGCGATGCTGATAGGCATAGTCCCAGGACAGGTTGGGATCGGCCGGATAAATCGTCTTGCGCAGGGCAATGCTTTCGCGAACCCAACTCGCCGGTCCGCTGGCGCTCCAGTCGACGATCTGGCCGGGCGTGATCGAACGCGACAGCCAGTCGGCATATTCGGAATAGGAGAGCGCCCGCTGTTCGATCAGGCCCGAATCCCAGACAGAATGCAGGTTGGTCGCCTGACCGAAGAAGGTCACTTTGACATCGTTGCCGCCACGGTCGTTGCCGCCGCCCGCATGCAGCGGCTGGTGCAGGTCGCCCAGTATGTGGACGATGAAGCGCAACGCCAGACGGCGATCCTCCACCGGCGCCTTGGGGTCGCGCAGCGTGGCGGTGAAGCGCTTGAGCGCGGTGACGGCATCGCCCTCCTTCGGCGCGTCCGAGGGGCTGTACCGATCCCCCTCCTTCACCGTGACATAGTGCCAGGGGCTGGCGGTCTTGCGCCAGAAGTCGGCGGGGTCGGACTTCATGTCGTCGGGCCAGGTCGCCGCCTCCGCCAGATCTTCAGCGCCGAGCAGCAGGCGTACCTGCGCGCGCGCCGCGCCGCTCAGATTCCGGTCGGCTATGGCGCCGGTGATGCGATGACCGATCGGCCCCCAGGCCTGAGCGGGCGTGGCGGCAAGGAGCGGAAGGGCAAGGAAAAGGGAAAAACGCATGCCGCGCTCATCGCAGTTTTACAGGCGCTCGGCCAGCCTCGTTTCTCCGCTCCTGCCTGAATTATCGGCCGAATCTGACGCCGATCCACAGGGTCCGCGGCGTGCCGAGATCGATCGAGCCGTCGGTGCCCAGCCGGGTATAGACCTTTTCATCAAACAGATTCTCGCCTCTGGCGATCAAGGTCACGCCATGGCCCAGCGGCAGCCGCGCGACGGCATCGACCGTCAGCGCATCGGGCAGTACATAGGCCTGAAGGTCATCCTCATATTGCTTGCTGACATAGCGCAACGTGGCGGAGAGCGTCGGACCCTGCTTCGGTTCCCAAGCAAGTGTCGCGCTGGCGGAATGGCGCGGACTTTGCGCGGGGGTGAAACCGTCAAAGGCCATGCCCGGCGCATGGACCGTGCTGTGGCTATAGGCATAGGAGGCCGAGAGCAGGAAATCGGCAATGCGGCCCGATGCGGTCAGTTCGATCCCCTTCGCAGTGATGCGGTCGACATTCTGCCGCTGGCGCGTGTTGGTGCCGGTGGTGACATTGGCGATGGCGTCATCAAGGCGGTTGATGAACCCGGTAGCCGAGAGGGTGATGCCGCTCACGGGGCTGAGGTCGATGCCCGCTTCCACGCCCCTCAGCTTCTCCGGATTGAGCGCGGCATTGGCCTGGGTCGTGACCGGGAAAACCACGAAGGGCCGGTAGAGTTCATTGAGCGTCGGCAGGCGGAACCCGGTATAGCCCGCCCCGCGCAGGGCGACAGCGTCGCTGATCCGGTAGAGCGCCCCGGCCCTTCCCGAAAATTGCCAGTCGGAACGGTCGGCGAAGCTGTTGGCGGTCACCGCACCCGTCGTCGCGCTGACTTGCCGGAAGAAGCCGTTGCTGATGCTCCAGTGATCGGCCCGCGCCCCGCCGGTCAGGATGAGGCGGCCCAGCGTCCAGTCATCCTCGGCAAAGAGGCCGGTGGTGATCTGATCGCCCCCGGCATGGCGACGAAAGGTCACCGGATTGGCGGCAATATTGGCGTTATACGCGTCCTCATACATGTCGCCCGTGGCGAAGCGGGTATCGGCGCCGATGCGCAGCACATGATCGGGGCCCACAGGCGGGCGCAGTTCGATCTTGCCGCCCAGCCCGGTCGAGGGCGTGTTGCGCTGGTCCAGCGACTTGCGGAAGCTGGTGGAGGAAATCACGATGTTGGAGAAGTTGCGCGCCTGAATATAGGCCAGCGCATCGACCTGCCACGCCCCGCGCGAAATGAAGCGGATGGAAGCGTCCTGCCCCTCGCTCATGCTGTCCGCGCCCTTGAAGCGCAGCGTGCGGTCATCGTGGAAAAGCGTACCGCGAAACTGGATTTCCGATGTGGCGGAGAGCGGCGCCACGGCGCGCAGGTTCGTCGACCAGCCGTCATAGGCGGCGGGCGCGGTCGTGGCGACGCGCTGGTCCTTCGGCGTGGTCTGGAACCCGTCGCCCCGGTCCCAGCGGCCCGAAAGCGAGACATAGCCGCCGCCAAGATCGGGGGTGATGCTGGCGGAAAGTTCGGTCGCGTCCTTGCTGCCGTAGAAAGCGCTCGCGGCGAAGGTCGGCAGTTGGTCGCGGGTGGCGCTGGCGAGTTCGATGATCCCCGCCACCGCGCCCGCGCCAAAGGCGCCGACCCCGCCGCCGCGTGTCATCCGCACCACCGACAGGCGGTCGGGCACCAGCGCGCTGAACGGGATGTAGCCGAAAAATGGATCGGCGATGGGCACGCCGTCCAGCAGCACCAGCGTTCGGCTGGACGCATTGCCGCCCAACGCCCGCAATGTCGCCCCCTGCGCCGAAGGATTGGCCGAGCGGCTGTCCGAGCGGCGGAACTGCTGGAACCCCGCCACGTCGCCCAATATGCTCTCGATCCGCCCCGACGCGCCGTTCGTCAGCCGATCCCGGTCGATCACCACAGATCCATAGGCCGGCGTCCCCGGCGGCAGGGACAGCCCCTCCCCCGTCACGATGATCCGGGCCGTATCGGGCGCCTCGTCGGCACATGCGACAGTCGGGATCGCGGCCAGCGCAAGTGACAGCGGAAGATATTTCATGGCGCCCTTTCCCTCTCTTTTGCGGAGGGACTAGGGGTGCCGTCGCAGAAGTTCAAGCGACCCTTTTGCCCGTTGACGCAGCCAGAATCCTGTCGATCGTCAGCGGATAATCCCGCAGGCGCGCGCCCGTGGCGTTGTAGATCGCATTGGCGACCGCCGCCCCCGCCCCGCAAATGCCCAGTTCACCGACGCCCTTCGCCTTCATGGGAGAGCTTTTGTCGTCCAGTTCCTCGATGAACAGCACGTCCTGATCGGGAATGTCGGCATGGACCGGCACCAGATATTCGGCCATGTCGTGATTGACGAAAAAGCCGAAGCGGGTGTCGACGGACAGTTCCTCCATCAGCGCCGCGCCGACGCCCATGGTCATGGCGCCGATCACCTGACTGCGTGCCGATTTGGGGTTGAGGATGCGCCCCGCGGCAAAGGCCCCGCCCATGCGCCGGATGCGAACCTCGGTCGTATCGATGTCCACGCCGACCTCGCAGAAATGCGCGCCGAAAGTGGCCTGGACATAGCGTTGGGTGAGGTCGCCATATTCCATGCTGTCCTCCGCCCACAGCCCCTCACGCCCGGCCAGCGCGCCGAGCGGCTGGGCCTGATTGCCAAGACGCACCAGCCCATCCTCGAACAACGCCTTGTCGGCCGGGAAGCCCGCCTTTTCCGCCAGCTTCGCACGCAGGGCCATGGCGGCGGCATAGACGCCCGCCGTGGCGCTGTTCGCGCCCCATTGCCCACCCGATCCGGCCGATGCCGGAAAGCGGCTGTCGCCCAGCCGCACGGTCACGGCCTCCAGCGGCACGCCCAGCATCTCCGCCGCCGTCTGGCCGATGATCGTGTAGCTGCCGGTGCCGATATCGGTCATGTCGGTTTCGACGATGACATGCCCCTTTGCATCGACGCCGATGCGCGCGCCCGATTTCATGACCAGATTGTTGCGGAAGGCCGAAGCGACGCCCATGCCGACCAGCCAGCGCCCGTCACGGACCTGTCCGGGCCTGGGGTTGCGATGGCTCCAGCCGAAGCGTTCCGCGCCCTGGCGGAGACATTCGACCAGCTTGCGGCTGGAGAAGGGGCGCTGCGGTCCGGCTTCGGGATCATATTGCACATCGTTGCGGATGCGCAGTTCGACCGGATCAACGCCACAGGCCTCCGCCAGTTCATCCATCGCGACTTCCAGCGCCAGCAGGCCCACGGCCTCGCCCGGCGCGCGCATCGCATTGCCTTCCGGAAGGTCGAGCGTCGCGAGCCGGTGCGCCGTCAGCCGGTTGGCGCCACGATAGAGCAGGCGCGTCTGCTGCGCCGCGCCTTCCGCGCCGCCACCGGGCAAGTCGCCGGACCAGACCTCATGGGCGATGGCGTCGATCACGCCATGCTTGTCCGCACCGATTCGGATGCGCTGGATGGTGGCGGGCCGATGGGTGGTGTTGTTGGGGATTTGCGGACGGGCGATCGCCACCTTGACCGGCCGGCCGACCAGCCGCGACCCCAGCGCCGCCAGCAGCGCATCGGCGCGCAGGAACAGCTTCGCGCCAAAGCCTCCGCCGATATAGGGCGAGATGAGGCGGATATTCTCCCTAGGGATTTTCAGCGTCTGCGCCATTTCGCCGACGCTCCACGCAATCATCTGGTTGGACGTCCAAAGCGTGAGCTTGTCGCCATTCCATGCGGCGGTCGTCGCGTGCGGCTCCATCATCGCATGGCTTTGGTCGGGGGTGGTGTAGCTCTGGTCGATCTTCACCGCCGCCTTGGCAAAAGCACTCTCGAAATCGCCGGCGTGCGTGTCGGGAGGGCCACCCAGCAGGCTGTCGGGCGCGGCCGCCCGGTCCCGCTCCACTGCAAGGTCGAAGCGGCCCTTTTCCGGCGCATAATCGATACGGATGAGCTGGGCGGCATCCCGCGCATTTTCCAGCGTGTCGGCAACGACCAGTGCCACCGCCTGTTCATAATGCTCGATCTGCGGCCCGCCGAGCAGATGGGCGGTGTTCATATCGCCCTTGCCGAGCGGCCCGGCATTTTGATGGGTGACGATGCCCAGAACGCCGGGCGCGGCTTGCGCGGCGTGCAGGTCCATGGCGCTGATCCGCCCCTTGGCGATGGCGGCACCCACGATCCAGCCATAGGCCGGATTGGGCGCGGCGTCATGGCGTTCATAGGCGTAGGGCGCGGTGCCGGTGACTTTTGCGGCGCCTTCGATCCGGTCATGGGGAATACCGATGACACGGCCCCGGTCGATCGGGTTGGCGGCGGCGGGAGAATCGAACTTCATGGCTCAAGCCTCCTTTTGCCGATAGATCGAGGCGAGGACGCGCGTGGTCAATTGCTGCTTGAACGCATTATGCGCGGTCGGGCGCGCGCCGTTCAGGGCCGCTTCGGCCACCGCCGCCGCGCCGGAGGAGGCCGAAGCATCGGCGGCGTCGCTACGCCAGGGCTTGGTCGCTATGCCCCCGAAAGCGAAACGGGCCTTGCCGTCTTTGGCGAACACCGCCGCGACCGAAACCAGCGCGAAGGCGTAGGAGGCGCGGTCGCGGACCTTGCGATAGATATGGGTGCCGCCCAGCGGTTTGGGCAGCGTGACCGACGTGATGAGCTCGCCGGGCCGGAGCGCATTTTCCACTTCAGGGGTGTCGCCGGGCAGCCGATGAAAATCCGCGATCGGTATCGTCCGGCGGCTGCCATCGGCGCTCACCGTGTCAACGCCGGCATCGAGCAGGCGCAGCGCGACCGCCATGTCGGACGGATGCTGAGCAATGCAGGCCTCGCTCGTACCCAGAATCGCCAGGCTGCGGCTCATGCCTTTGAGCGCGCCGCAGCCGCTGCCGGGCTTGCGCCTGTTGCACGGCATGCGGGTGTCGTAGAAATAGGGGCAACGGGTACGCTGAAGCAGGTTGCCGCCCGTCGTCGCCTTGTTGCGGAGCTGGCCCGAAGCACCGGCGAGCAGCGCGCGGCTCAGCACCGCATAGTCGCGCCGGACAGTCGCATCGGCGGCAAGATCGGTATTGCGCACCATGGCACCGATGCGCAGGCCGCCCTCCGCCGTCGGCTCGATCCGGTCGAGGCCGAGATGATTGACGTCGATCAAATGGGTCGGCGTTTCGATCTGCAGCTTCATCAGGTCGAGCAGATTGGTGCCGCCCGCGATGAAGCGAGCGCCCTGCGTCCCGGCGGCGGTCTTCGCCGCCTCCTCGACGCTACCGGCGCGGCTGTAGGTGAAGGGCCTCATGCCTTTTCTCCCTTCGCGACGTCACGAATCGCGGCGATGATGTTGGGATAGGCGGCGCAGCGGCAGATATTGCCGCTCATCCGCTCGCGCACCTCCCCGTCGGAAAAGGCGACATGGGCGAGATCGTCCGTCGCATGGCTGGGGATGCCCGCCTCAATCTCCTCCAGCACCGCCACTGCCGAGCAGATCTGGCCCGGCGTGCAATAGCCGCACTGATAGCCGTCATGGGTGATGAAGGCGCGCTGCATCGGATGAAGCTTCTCGGGCGTGCCGAGCCCTTCGATGGTCGTGATGCGCTCCCCCTCATGCATCACCGCAAGGGTGAGGCAGCTATTGATGCGCCTTCCCTCCACGATCACCGTGCAGGCGCCACATTGCCCATGGTCGCAGCCCTTTTTCGTGCCGGTCAGGTGCAGATGCTCGCGCAGCGCATCGAGCAAAGTGGTGCGCGGGTCGAGCTGAAGATGTACCTCGCGGCCATTCACGGTCAGTCCTACGGCTGTCATGGATGCTCCTTCCTTCCCGGCCGACGGATGGCGCGCCGGGGCGGCTTGCGCTTCACCCAGAGCAGGGAGCGCTGCGGCCGCGGCTGCGCTGCTCTGGAGCAGGCTGCGGCGCGTCAACGGTTCGGCGGTCATGGGCTGCATTCCTCCTGATCCCCGTGCGATATGAAGCGGGGAGCGATGATATCCCTCATCGATGAAGGATTGAGGATCGGAAGTGTAACAGATTGCAGCGCCCCGCCAAGACCGAGGGAATTTGTCCGATTTCATGGGGGAAAATCGGCTCCCGGCAGAAAAATGTCATTTTCTGAAAATTCACCCTTGCCGAGGTGGGAAGCCGCTGCTAGTTGCCCCCCACCCGCCGAGAGGGACACTTCCTCCGGCCGCCAGAGCGGGCGTAGCTCAGGGGTAGAGCACAACCTTGCCAAGGTTGGGGTCGAGGGTTCGAATCCCTTCGCCCGCTCCAGTTTTCATCAAAGAAAACAGTGGATTAGCGTCCTTCGGGCCGCTTTTTCGTTGGAGACAATGCTGGGCGCGGAGGCCGTTGTCTCCATAATGTCTCCGGATAATTGCCAGAAATAGGCCACCCATAGCGTTGACTAGCGAAAGTTGCGTCAATTGGCCGTGTCGCGAAGCAACCCGTCCGCTCTGCCTGATAGGCCACTGGCTGGAGACAATGGCCGATCCGGGCTGGAATCAGGCAAGTGTGGTGACAACACTTGCCTGGCGACGCCGAGCCGACAGCGAGAGTCCGCTGTCCGCTCTCTGTCCGGGTGCTTTCCCGCATCCCTCAAGCTCCTCCGCGATCGTATTACTCCCGCGAGCAATTCGTAGCTTCATAGTTTCATGAAACTATGATTTAATGTTTTCATGAAACAAGCGGAGGCTCGCAGCGATGCCGATGACGAGCATCTTCAAATTCAGGTCCCAGGGGTGACTAAGCGCGATCTTGGTCAGCGGGCGCTCGACGCCCGCGAACCGATCCGCATGATCGTACTGCGGGCGCTCCAAGCCTACGGCGTCAATGTGCCCCCGGAGGCAATCTCCGATCGCCGGAAGCGCAGCTGATGGCGGACGAGTTTGCGGCCCTGACGATCGATGACTATGCCAAACAGGCTGCTCGCACGGACCAGCGAAGCGGGAAAAGCGCACTCGGATTCTCGATGCTCGGTTTGTTCGGCGAAGCGGGAAGCCTTCTAAGCGAGGCCAAGAAGAAACAGCGCGATGCTGCCTCCTACCTCGGCTATGCTGATGCCGTTGCCGAGGAACTTGGCGATGTTCTTTGGTATCTCGCGGCCGTTGCGCGTCGCAGTGCGCTGGAGCTTAGCGACATCGCGGCGAACGCCGCGCGTGGCGACGATGAGTGGCGGGCCGGAGGCAACGGCGCCTTGAGCTTCCATGCGCTCCAGCCCGCCCATATTCCGCTGGCCAAGGCGCCCATGCCGCAGTTCGAGCACACGCTGCTCGCGCTCGCCGGCGAGGTTGGCGTCCTCGTCAATGGCTTCCAATTGGGGGCGTTGACGCGAGACAAGGCGATGCTCGCCGGTCAGCTTGTAGCGGTCATGCGCAGGCTGATCCAGGCCGCCAACGATTCCGGGGTTACGATTGAGGCCGCAGCCGTCAAAAACCTCCATAAGATCTTTGACCGCTGGCCCCGCGAGAAAGTCTATCCGGCACCAACCGATGCGACGATGGACCCCGAGGAGCAACTCCCTCGGCGGATGACGATCGACGTCTATGAGCGCACGGTTCGCGGCCAAACCTTCGTCTATCAGCGATCAAGCGGCGTCTACGTCGGTGATCGGCTCACCGACAATGCGGTCGAACCCGACGATTACCGCTTCCACGACGTCTTTCACTATGCGCATGTGGCGGTCTTGGGCTGGTCGCCTGTCATCCGTGCGTTGCTGCGCCTGAAGCGCAAGAGCGACCCCAAGCTCGATGATGCGGAGGATGGTGCGCGGGCCATCCTGATCGAGGAAGGCGTCACCTCGTGGATTTTCGGTCAGGCCCAGCAGCTTCGCTACTTCGACAAGGTAAAATCAGGCGGCCTGCCGCTGGACATGCTCAAGCATGTCCGCCAGTTCGTCGCTGGCTACGAATCCGAACGCTGTCCGTTGTGGCTCTGGGAGGAAGCGATCCTCCAGGGCTACGCGGCCTTCCGCTTCCTCCAGAAACACCGGCGCGGTCGCGTTACGATCGACTTCGCCCATCGTCGCCTGCGTATCAAGGAACTGCCGTCATGAGCCCTAAGCATTTCGTTTCCACTCTGGCGGCAACCGAGCTTCCTTCTGTTTTCAATCCCTGGCGTGACCGTTGCGCCGTTCATGACCGGCGCGACGCGGCCGCCAAACGGCGCGACAATCTGGAACGGCTACTGACCGCTGCCTTGGACGCGAAGGTGGAGACAATCTGGATTGCCCGCGACCTCGGCTATCGCGGCGGCCGGCGCACGGGCGTTCCCCTCACGGATGAGATTCATCTCGACAGGGCGGGCGCGTTGATGGGCGGCATCGCACTTCAACGTGCGACGCAAGGCCCGGCGGTCGCTGAGCGGACGGCGGCGATTGTCTGGCGCGTGCTCGAACAAATCGGACAGCCGGTCATGCTCTGGAACGTCTTCCCATTCCATCCGCATGAAGCGGGCGATCCCTTGTCGAACCGTTGTCATACCCGTGGAGAACGTGAAGCGACCTGGCCTTTGCTTCAGGCGCTGATTGCCATGCTCCAGCCCCAGCGCATTGTCGCGATCGGGCGCGATGCTCACCTAGCCCTTGGCGATGTCGGTATCCCGACGACGGCCGTCCGCCATCCGAGCTATGGCGGGCAGCGCGACTTCATCGAAGGCATGTTTGCGATGTACGGAATTGATGGCAGCGCTCTCGAAACGCCGCGCCTACCATTGGAAGCGCCTTATGCTGCGGCGAGGAGCTGCGCGCTCGCCTGATCGCAGCGCGCAAAAAGCTCCTGGAGATCACCGCGATTCCATTTGCCGGTGTCTATCTCGGCATGGGTAGAGACGATCGTCAGCGGTCCAAGTCCAACCCGCCCCTCCTTGGCGATGAACGACTGCAACCTACCCAGGCCGATCAGATTGCCCAGTAGCTTTTCGATGTAGAAATGGTTGCGGTAGAACGCCGTCATGGCGATCCGGCGTTGATCGCCTTTGCCGATCAGCTTGAGGCTTGCGAAGCTCAGACACTGCCCGCCGTAAGGCGAATCGTTCACGTCGCGGGCAGGGTCGAAAATGCTCAGCTCGAACTTGTTGAGGGCGCGCACCTTCGGATTGCGCAGGCGCTTGACGATCCCCCAAATCTGATTGATCGGCGGCCCGTCGAGTTGGGGCAACTGCATCATCCGCTCGAAATAGTAGCCCGACCAGGCTTCCTTCAACCTGACCTTCGGAAGCACATTGTCCCGGAACCGATCGAAGAAGAGCGGCGCGCCATGGCGGTGGTAGAGCGCTGCCGGAAAGATCGTGTTGGCGACCGTCTCAATCGGCTTCTTGCCCCGCCCGGCGAGAAAGGCATCTACCTCCGCGACCACGGGATCGGCGAGCGTCGCGCGCGCCGAGGGATTGGCAACGTCGATGATGACATTATAGGCTTGATGGCCGGTTGTGCCATCAACTGCCCGCACCGCCTCGCGCCACGCGGAAACGCAGTCAGGCTGCGAGGGTACTGGAAGATACATCGACTGCCTCCATCAAATTCGCTGTGGCGAAGAGCCGCGGCGCCAGGAACCTTTCCGTGAGCCATGCATGTCCGTCGAGGCCCCATCCCGTACCCCAGCTATTGCGGACGAGAATTGCGGCTGTGCCGTCGACCTTGCCGTGGCCTACGGCGATCACGGCATGGCGCTGGCTCGCCTCAGGCTGCTCGTCATTGGCCGGATCGACGACACCATCGCCTGTCGGCATGAAGAAGGAGCGCGAGAGCATCGTCAGAATCACGACTGGCCGACCCGTGTCGAGCAAGGCGATGATCGAGGCGAGATTCTTCGTCCCCGGCTGGCCATCGCGCCCATAGCGATCCCCGACCACAGCAGGCGGGTTCCACAGGCCGTGATCTTCGGGGACGGCTTCAAGATAGGGCCAGCCATGTTCTTCAGGTTGTCCGTCGCCGCGCAGCGCATCGAGCATCGCCGACAGCAGCGCGCCTTGTGCCGGCGATCGGCCCGCACGTCGCTGGGCATGATAGAAGGCAAATTCGCAGGATAGCGGCGCCCATCCATCACGCAGCCCGGCATGAGCATCGCTTGCGGCAAAGGCCAAGCAGGTAGGTCGCGCTCCCTGATCGCGCGCAGCACCGAACAAGGGCCGAAGATCGGTCGTGATCTCGATCATGGGAGCTAGGCGGCCTCAAGCAGATGCCGCCGCTCGGCGCGCGAAAGACCTTCGGGTTCGGGGCCGGTCAGGTCGAAGTCGAACGTCAAATGGGCCAACGCCGGCACCGGCTGCCATGGCCGCCGTTCCTCGATCGACATCCGACCCCGTTGTGCCGCTTCAATGGCGGCCGTGACCCGCCGAACGATCGGCCCGCCGATCCCATCAGCATCGACCGCTTCGCGGTCGTCGCGAACGATGGCAAAGCCGCTCGCGATAAGCTGGTCAAAATCCCACAGATACCCGCCACCGCTATGCTCCTTGAGCCGGAGCACGAACAGGTCGTTGCGGCTCCCGTCGATTCTCGTGCCGGCATCGCGTTCGGTTAGGAGCCAGACGTCGCCACGATAATTGGCTGGTCGATAATCCTTGAGCAGATCGACCTTCAGCGCACGCGGCTGCGTCCGCAGCAGATCGGTCATGGTCGATTGCGAGATCAGATTGTAGCGCAGCAGCGTTCGGCACGTCGCTTCGTAGCTGGCCCCCAAGCGCAGCGAGAGTTGATACACGACGTTGGGACGGCGGAAATCATCGACCTGCCAATCCTGGCGCGCGCTGTGTGACAGGATCAGCCATTTTGGCATCATGAAGGCGATAGCAAAGGCGTCCGCCTCGGTTTCCTGAAACAGCCCACCGGGCTCGGGCGAGTTCGGCATCCGCCGCAAGATGCTTTCGTCATCCAGACTGGGTTGATGTTGCATCGAGAAATGGCCCAGCTCGTGAGCGGCCGTGAAGCGCTGAATGCTCATTGGCCGCTCCGTCGTCACCAAGACGCCATGCGCCGGCGCGCTCAGATAGGCACCGAGCAGCCCCTTGAGTGGCCGGAGCAATAACGGCAGATCGACCGCGTGGATCGCGCTGAACACATCGACATTGCCGCCCTGCTGTTCAATCACTTCGCGCGTATTCAACTGCCGATGTAGCCGCCCAGCGGCCATGGCCCCGGCGCGAACCGCGCTCGCGTAGTCGAGCGCCATGGTCAGCTCTGTCCTCCGCCTGACCGCGCGCGCAGATAGTCGGCGAAGCGGCCAAGCTCTTCGCGGTCCTGCGTGGACAGATCGGCAACGCGCCGCGCCAAATGTGCGACATCTGCCGGCAGGCTGGCCGAGGCTTCGTCCTCGCCAGTGAAATAGCCTACCGACTGCCGATACAGCCGCGCGAGCCGAGTCAACTCGATCGCCTCGACGCGGCGCTGCCCGTTTTCAATATCGGTGAGTCCCGTGCGCGGGATCTTGAGATAGGCCGCTACCTCTTCTTGTTTCAGGCCCAGATATTTCCGGGCCTCGCGCAGTCGCTCCCCCAAGCGTCGCCGCTCCTCCTCGTCGTCCTCGTGACGCAATGCGAGATTGGTCATGGTTTCGATCCTTTCTTGCGAATCCATACGCGCTCGATCTTGGGGACAAGATGTTCGAGCGCAGCTTCGATCGAACTGTAGCCACCCGTGCGGACGATGCTCTCGCGCAGTTCGAAGCCGACAACAGGTTCAAGCGCACACAGCGTGTCGACGACCGACAGCGAATCCATCGGAATGGGAGCCTTGATGATCTTCGGATTATCCGGGGGAAGCGGAATGCCGCGAACCTGCGCCTCCGCCTTTGCCACTTCGATCAGCTCAGCCACGAGCGTCGCAATGACGTCGTTCGTGGGGAATGCTACCGTAACCGGCTTGGTAGGTGCAATTGTCGCCATCTACGCCTCGCACGATTTGCCTACATAGGCTATATGTAGTGTCGGATATTCCGACATGCAAGAGAGAAGTAGTGATGTGAAAGTCATGGCGCCTCCCTGCGGGACCGCCGCCCTATCTCCGCTGCGCTTCGACCGAGTCCCTGACGGGTCTCATCCCTTGCGGGTGACGACCGGACTGGCGTGGGGCGCTCGTGCGCCCATGGGTCAATCCGCCATGCGGATCGGGGTTCTTCCCTCTGCGGAAATCGCGCCAGGGCGTTCGCCGGCCCGATCGCGTTGATCGTTGCACTCCCGCTATGGGATGGGCGTCGCTTCCCTTTAGGCCCGCCGCGCCGGGCCGCAACGCGCGTGGCCGCGCTTACCTTCTCTTTGTTCCAGCCCTTCGGGTGCGTCCCGGCTCCGCCGCCGGGCCTGCCGGTCGCTCTTTCGCCGCCCACCCCATTCCGGGGTGCGTGTGGTTTTGAAGGAGAAGTGTGATGAACGCTGTTACCGAAACCGCAGCCGCCGAGCCTGTGTCCGGCATCGAGATTTTCGTGCCGCTTGCCAAGCTCAAGAAGTCCCCGCGTAATGCCCGCAAGGTGCCGCATGGGGAGGCCGCCATCGCGGCGCTGGCCGCTTCCATCCAGCACAAGGGGATGATCCAGAACCTTGTCGTGGAGCCCGAGGTCAAGGCGGACGGGACGCCGACGGGCTGCTATTTCGTGACCGCTGGCGAAGGCCGCAGACAGGCGCAGTTGCTGCGCGCCAAGCGCAAGCAGATCAGGAAGTCGGAGGCCATCCGCTGCTGGTTGGACACGCAGAATGATCCGGCCGAGGTCAGCCTTGACGAGAATGTCACCCGGACGCCGATGCACCCCGCCGACCAGTTCGAGCGGTTCGCGGAGCTTTCCCGCGACAAGGGATGGGGCGCGGAAGAGATCGGCGCGCGGTTCGGGGTGTCCGCCCATGTGGTGAAGCAGCGGCTTCGCTTGGGCGCTGTCAGCCCGAAGCTGTTGCAGGTCTATCGTGAGGACGGCCTTACGCTGGACCAGCTTATGGCCTTCGCCATCACCGAGGACCACGCCCGTCAGGAGCAGGTGTTCGAGAACCTGCACCACAATCGCGAGCCGTGGATCATCCGCCGCGACATGATCGCGAGCAATGTTCCGGCGACCGACCGGCGCGCGGTGTTCGTCGGGGCCGACGCCTATATCGAGGCGGGTGGCAATATCATCCGTGACCTGTTCAGCGAGGATCGGGGCGGTTTCTTCGAGGACGTGGGCTTGCTCGACATGCTCGCCATCGAGAAGCTGCGCGAGGTTGCCGCCGAAGTGCAGGCCGAGGGCTGGAAATGGACCGAAGCGCATATCGACTATCCCCATGCACACGGGATGCGGCGCTTCTATCCGCAGACCGTCGCCCTGTCCGACGAGGACGAGGCGCGACTTGATGCCCTGTCCACCGCGCATGACGAACTGGCAGAGGGCTATTCGTCCTATGACGAGATGCCCGAGGACGTGGCGGCTAAGCTGGAGGCGATTTCCGACGAGATCGACGCCATCTCCGAGAAGCGCCACGCCTACGACGCCAACGTGATCGCGCATGGCGGGGTGTTCGTGGTGCTGACCCATGACGGCGTTCCCCGTCTCGAGCGCGGCTTTGTCCGGCCCGAGGACGAGGCGCTGGCCGACCCGCAGCCCGAGGAGGAGGGCGAAGGCGAAGCCATCGGGCGGGAAGCCGTCGAGGACGAGCAGGCCGAGGACGGCGACGAGGACGTGCAGGGGATCGAGGAAGAGGACGGGGAACCGGGCAAGCCGATTTCCGACAGCCTCACCCGCGACCTGTCCGCCCATCGGACGCTGGCCTTGCGTGTCGCCCTTGGAGAGCGCCCCGGCATGGCCTTGATCGCCCTGACCCACACGCTCACGGCGCAACTGTTCTACAGCTATGCCGAGGCCGGTTGCCTTGAGGTTCGTCCGACCGTGACGCCGCTGGGCAGCCACGCGGACGGGATCGAGGACACACCATTGGCTGCGCGGGCGAACGAGGCGCGCGAGGCTTGGACCGAGCGGATGCCGCGTAACGTGGCCGACCTTTGGAGCTTTGTCGTCGGGATGGACGACGACGAGCGGCTGGCGCTGCTGGCGCATTGCGCGTCCCGCACCGTCAACGCCCTGCGCCTCCCGTGGGATCGCAAGCCCCCCTCGCTGCAAACGGCGGACAGGCTGGCGCGCGCGCTGGCGCTGGATGTGGCGAAGGACTGGACGCCCACCGTGGACAGCTACCTTGGCCGCGTCACCAAGGCGCATATCGTGGAGGCCGTCGCCGAAGGCGTATCGGAGGATGCCGCCCGCCGGATTGCGGACATGAAGAAGCCGGACATGGCGCAAGCCGCCGAGCAGCTTCTGGCTGGGGCCGGCTGGCTTCCCGCCGTGCTGCGGACGCCCGAGCCGGAGGTGGACCAGCCTGCGCCCGTCGAGGCCGGGGATAGCGGGACCGTGGAGCAGCCGTTCGCAGCGGAGGCCCCCGATACCGGAGCGGAGGACGGCGAAGCGTTCTATGCCGTCGCCGCCGAATAACGGCCTGGGCCGGGGCCGCGCGAGCGGTCCCGGCCTTCTTTCCGTCGCCACCTCAAAAAACCGCGGCCGCGCCCTTTGCCGGGCGCGGCCGCTCGCTCATTTGAGGGTCCGCAATCTTGTGGGGAGCAGATCGCCCCGTTGCTTGAGGATCGGATAGGCCGACGCCTCGATCAGATGGCCGCTGACCCGCTTGAGATCGCGCAGCGCATCGAGATGCAGCGCGCTCGTCTCCACCGTTTCCACATTGCCCGACCGCAGCCGGTCGAAATGCGCGGCGGTCGCTTCATCCTCCAGGCGGCGGAACCCGTCCTTCTCGGCCGCCAACGCCCGCGCGGCCGTCACATCGCCGCTCAGGAACACCGCCGTCGATTGGTGGAGCGTCTCCACGAGTCGATCGACCTGCGAGATCAGATCCGCCGTCCCCTCACGGGAAAAGGCCAGGCCCCGCTTGATCCGGCGATTGGCGACGCCCAGCAGGCCGCGGTCGATCAGGTCGCCGGCCTGTTCGAGATTGATTGAGAAGGTGAGAATGCGGGCCAGCTTCTCATTGTCCGCCTCGTTCAGACGCGCCGTGTCGATCGCCAGCAGGTTTTCCTTGATCGCACGGTTGAGCCGGTCGAGCCGGTCATCCAGCGCTTTCGTCTCCTCGATCCGCCTGCGGTTGGGGTTGGCGAGCGCCTCGCGCAGGCCGGACAGCATTTCCTCCAGCACGTCGGCCATGTGCAACGCCTCGCGTGTCGCGCCGGCGAGCGCCCCCGTGACCGGGGCGCCGACCGCCACCGACTGGAGATAGCGCGGCGTGTCGGGTCCGACCTGTTCGGGCCGCGACGGCAGCAGCCGTTCGAGAAGCCGCGCATAGGGCGTAAGCAGGGGCAAGAAGATCAGCGCCAGCGCCAGATTGAAGCCGGTGTGGAAGTTCGCGATGGCCCGGCCGGGCGCGCTCTCGATGCTCGTGATTATCGGCGCGACCCACGGATAGATCGCCAACACCGCCAGCACGCCGACCACGCGGTTGAGCAGGTTGCCGATCGGCAGCCGCCGGGCGCCGGGATCGCGCGCGCCGCCCTCCAGCACCGGGTTGATCGCCGTGCCGATATTGGCGCCGAGCGCCAATGCGATCCCGGCGGGCACGGTCAGCGCGCCCTTGGTCGCGAGCGACATGGCGAGCAGCACGACCGCCACGCTCGAATGCGACGCCCAGGTCAGGACGATCCCGAGCAGGACGATGAAGACGAAATGGGTCGAGAGCATCGCAACGAAGCTCTGCGTCGCCTCCATCGCCGTGAGCGCGTCGAGCAGGCTCAGGAGTTGGTGGAGGGCGAACAGCATGAGCCCGAGGCCGATGAAGATGCGGCCCGAATCCCGCGTCCCGGCCTGTCCGCGCCGGAACAGGAGATAGCCGATCAGCACCAGGATCGGGGCGATGATCGAGATTTCGAAAGCGAGAAGCTGGACGATCAGCGTCGTGCCGACATTGGCGCCCAGCATCACGGCGAGGCCCGGCGCGAGCGCCACCAGTCCCTCGGACGCGAAGCTGGTGAGCATCAGGCCGGTGGCGGTGCTGCTCTGGAGCAGCGCGGTGACGCCGAGCCCGGCGAGGAAGGCGCTGAACTGATTGCCGAGTCGATGGGCCAGGAAGGATCGCAGCCCCGCGCCGAGCGCGCGCTGCGCGCCGGTCTGGACCATGTGGACGCCCCACAGCAGAAGCGCGACGATGCCGGCAAGATCGAGCAGGGTCAGCGTGATACTCGTCGATCATACTCCTCAATAGGCGCGACACCCGTCGATGCGGGGGCGCTATTGTCACTCGCGAGCGCGCGCCCGCGTCGAACGGCCGGCGACCAGAGCCCGTTCACGACATTCCCGGTTGCGCTGGCTATGGTCGATTTCCGACAGACGAATCGAGACGGGCGCGGAAGCGCCCTGAACGGAGGCTGCTAGTCCGACGAGAGGAAGGAACCATATGGATATACCGGACGACATCTTCACCGAACCCGATGCAGCTTCCGACACCCTTGCCAATCTCGGACCGCTCCGCCGTTTGGCCGGGATATGGGAAGGTCATCGTGGCGTCGATCTCAACCCCAAGGCCGATGGACCCGAACAGCGGGACTATTATGAGCGCATCGAGATTCAGCCGATCGACGCGCAGACCAACGGTCCACAGCTCTTCTACGGCCTGCGCTACCACGTCCACATCAACACCACGGAAGAGCAGATCGCCTTCCACGACCAGGTCGGCTACTGGCTGTGGGAGCCGGCGACCGGCCTCATCCTCCAGACCGTGGCGATCCCGCGCGGCCAGATCGCCATCGCCGCGGGACAGGCGGAGCCGGACGCCACCAAGCTGATCCTGAAGGCCGAGCGCGGCCAGACCGAATACGGGATCTGCTCGACGACCTTCCTTGAGCTGGCCTTCCGCACGGACTCCTATCAGATCGAAGTCGATTTCCACGCCGACGGCTCATGGAGCTATGTGTCCGAGACCAGCCTGCTGGTGCGTGGGCGTGACACGCCGTTCCTGCACCGCGATACGAACACCCTGACGAAGATCGCCGAGCCGGACCTGAACCCCTGGGCGCGGATCATGCGCGACACGCAGAAGCCTTCCCCTGGCGGCGGCGCCTGATCCGCCGCTCCGGTAGCGGGCGTCGGCCCCGCCTGTTGTCCCGCACGTCCGTCCTCGCGTGAGCGACTGAGGCTGGATACTCCTTCCACCGAAGCGCCCGGTGCTGCGGATTCGCCGAGCACGCCTGTCGCCACCTGAGAACTGCCGTCGCCGCGCCACACGGCCTCTCCAATGGCTTGTCTGACCGAGGCTGATCGCCTTCCCGCAAGGGCGGCGGGCGGCTTTTTTCCGCCGCCTTCGGCTTTGCATCGCGAAGCAAAAAAGCCGCCCGCCGCCCAACCTCCACTGCGTTCCAGCCGCAAGCGGTGCGGGGTCGATCGCGCCCCGACCAACGCCGAGCCATCGAGGCCGCGATGGGCGTGGCCCGAGCAAGCAGGAGATTACGACATGGCTACGATCGGCACCTTCACCGCCAACAGCAAGGGCGAGTTCAACGGCGTCATCAAGACGCTCACCCTCAGCACCAAGGCGACCCTTCGCCCGGTCGAGAAGGAAGGCGAGAAGTCCCCCGACTTCCGCATCAGCGCCGGCGACATGGACATCGGCGCCGCCTGGAAGAAGACCAGCCGCGAGGGCCGCGACTACATCTCGGTCAAGCTGGACGATCCGAGCTTCCCGGCTCCGATCTACGCCACCCTGGTCGAGACCGAGACCGCCGGCGAATACGCCCTCATCTGGTCGCGCTGAGCGGCCGACGACGCCCCGCTCCACAGAGCGGGGCGTCTTCCCCTATTGAACGCCGTCAACTTAGCGGATTGTGCGCCGCGACGATCCAGGCCGCGCCATCGATCATCACCGACCGCTCGCCGGGACGTCCGGCGAAGGCGGCGCGAACCGCCGCCGAGGCGCGGGCGCGGATGTCGTCCGGCTGATCGGCGAGAGCGCGCGACAGCGGGCCGACCTCGAACGCCATCTCCACCGCGTCGTCGATCGCCGCGTCCCGCGTCGCGCCCTGGCCGAACGGGATCGAGTCGTCAAAGGGCGCGATAGTGATGTCGCTATACCCGGCCGCCGTCAGGATGCGTGCGACGCGATCCCGGTCCCCGAACGAGAACGGACCAGGCGCTTCGGGGTCGGGCGGCGCAGGCGGCGGGATGATGTCACGGATGGCGCTCATCGGCAGGCGCACCCAATCGTTCTCGGCCGCACCGCGCCAGCAGACGAAGGCAAGCCGGCCGCCGGGCCTGAGCGCGCGGCGCATATGGGCGAAGGCCGGTACCGGATCATCGAAGAACATCACCCCGAAGCGCGAGAATAGAATGTCGAACGCGCTTTCGTGCAGCGGCGCGCTGCCGGCGTCGGCCACCTGAAACACGACCGGCGCCTCCTTCGGCATCAGCGCGCAGGCCCGTTCGATCAGCGGCTCGGATATGTCCACGCCCAGCACTTCGCCTTTCGCGCCGACGCGAGCCGCCAAAGCCAGGCTCGACGCGCCCGCGCCGCAGCCGACGTCCAGCACGCGCTCGCCCGCCCTTGGCGCGGCGGTCTCGATTGCAGCGTCGCCGAACACCGCCAGCATGGCGTCGAGCCGCGCCTGGTTGGCGACCCAGCGCTCCCCGCTGGGGCCGTTCCAGTCGGCGACCTGATAGGTGTTCTGCGCTGACATCGCGATTCCTAATTGAGAATTATTCGCAACTAGGCTATCCGAACGGTCGAGGCAAGGGGAGCCGAACCGAGGAGAGCGACGCCATGACCGCCCGGCAGGACCGATCAATGACGACCAGCCTGCCGGCCGTGACGACGCTGCTCGTCGGCGCCGGCCGGCTGGCGTTGAGGCGGGTCTCATGATGCACGCGACCGTCGCACGCGGCGAGGCGATTCCCGCTCCCGACGAGCTGGTGACGGCCGCCGCCCGCTGCTGGCGCGCGGCGCGCGATGCGCGCGCTCCCGTTCAGCAACGCCTTTACATGACGCTGTCGCCCCACGACTGCGGGATGCTCGCGCCGGTGTTCGCCAGCCTGATGGCGCTATGCGAAGCCGCGCTTGGCCGACCGATCGCTGTGGGCGGAGTGATGCTGTCCGACGACGAACATCTGCTGATCGGTCTGCTCGACGGCTCAAAGCCCCGCCGCGCCTGCATCGACTGCGCCGACGGCGTGGCATCCGCACTCGACTGTGCCATCTGCTCGACCCGGATCATGATGGCGCTGACGATGGGCCGTCCCACCGGCTATCCCAACCACCAACTCGATCCGACGCGCATCCGCTTGACGATCCCGAGCTGAAAGGCGGGAACGTCGGGATGGGCAAATACGATGCGCTGGGCGCTTTCCTGAGACGGTGGAAAGTCCGTAACGACGCCGAGGACGTCGAACTCGGCTTCGCGCAGATCGAGAGCATCATCGGCGGCCTGCTGCCGCGTGGCGCGGCCGAGCCTGAATGGTGGTGCGCTAAGGGAGATGCGGATTGCAGCGCGCCGCAACGCCGGGCCTGGCTGGATGCCGGGTTCGAGGCCCTCGCCGAGCCCAAAACGGAGCGGGTCTATTTCCGAAAGCGAACAGCTACGGTCGTTCCCGCTAGCCGGGACCGAATGCTCTAGATCGGCGCCGCTGGCGCGGCGCGGTGCTTGGGGCGCTGCCCCTGGCGCACTTCGGATCAGCTTCCGCCCAGCTTCCTCCACGCTTCGCGTTCCGTGCAGCCGGTTCCCCGCGAAGCCGCCCCTCCGTTTGCACCCCCGGTCTCGCCGACGGGCAGGGTTTCAGCGCGGCGCTCCGCTGCGCGGAAACCCAAGCCCAAGGAAGGAACCGACCATGTATCATCAACTCGCGACCCGGTTCGGCCGCAACGCCCACCAGATCAGCGGCTATGAGGCGCTCGACAACGAGGCGCTGTATCGGCACGTCCCGTCCATCTTCGCCCGCGAGGCGCATGACAGCCGTTCGGAGCGCTATGTCTATGTTCCGACCATCGACATCGTGGAGGGGTTGCGCCGGGAAGGGTGGTTCCCGTTCTTCGCCGTCCAGTCCGTCCCCCGCGACGGCGGCCGCCACGGTCACGCCAAGCACATGCTGCGCCTGCGCCGCGATGACGGCATCGGCAAGCCCGAGGCCGCCGAGGTCATCATCGTCAACAGCCATGACGGGACCAGCGCCTATCAGATGTTCGCCGGGATGCTGCGCTTCGTCTGCACCAACAGCATGATCGCGGGCGAGCGGTTCGAGGAAGTCCGCGTCCCCCACAAGGGCAACATTCAGGACGACATCATCGAAGGCGTCTATACCGTTGCCGAGGATTTCCCGCGCCTGATCGACGCCAGCGAGGGCATGAAAGCGACGCAGCTTTCCGATGACGAGCGGCGGTTGCTCGGCGAGGTGAGCCTGGTCGCCCGCTATGGCGAGGACGAAAGCCCGCTTCGTCCCGAGCAGATCATCGAGCCGCGCCGCCGCGAGGATGTAGGCTCCAGCCTGTGGAGCACGTTCAACGTCATTCAGGAAAACGTCGTTCGTGGCGGATTGCATGGCCGCAAGCGCAATGCCGAGGGCCGCATCCGCCGCAGCCAGACCCGCGCCATCAACGGCATCGACCAGAACGTCACCCTTAATCGCGCGCTCTGGACGCTGGCCGAAGGCATGCAGCGTTTGAAGGCGGGATAACCACGCGCCGCCGCAGGGCCGGTTTCGGCCCTGCGGCTTTAGGCTTCCCGGCAGCTATGGATTTGCGCCGATCCGGCTCGACCCGGATCGGCGACGGCCGCGCGGCCGTTTTCATGAGCGCGTATATTCACATTATCCCAAGACGACTATAATAGTCGTTTTCATGGCGTACAGCGCGTTGCTTGTGGAGGTGGTCATGCATGATCACTTCCCGCCAAGTGCGGGCCGCACGCGCGCTTCTCGGTTGGACACAGGAGATGCTTGCCGACAAGGCCCTTGTTGCTCTGACCGCGCTGAAGCGCGTCGAGTCAGAGAGCGGCCTGCCCGTGCGCGAAGACACGCGGCATCAGGTGGTCAGGGCGCTGGAGGCGGCTGGCGTCGTCTTTCTCGATTCGGATCGCGGCGAAGGCCTGATGGTGGTGCGCGAGGCTCTGGAGAAGACCCGGAAGTAAACGGGCCTTGCTGTTGAGTAGATTATCCCCTCGACATGACTCGGCCATAGCCGCGTCGGGGCGATTATTTCGATCCATTATGGTGTATGTTTGGTGAATCGGCACGCGCAGGGGGCAATGGCTGAAGGCGGAGCGAGGCGATGGCGATAGCCGCTTTCGAGGACCGCGCGCCCGATGCGCCGCACGTCACCGAGTATGACGAACGCCATCATCGGACCTATTGGCGGCTGCTCGATGCCGCCGAGGAAAAAGCCGATTGGCGCGAAGCCGTGCGGATCATCTTCGGGATCGACCCGGCCGCCGAACCCGAACGCGCGCGCCTCGTCCACGACTCCCATCTCGCTCGCGCCCGGTGGATGAGCGAGACCGGCTACCACCATTATCTGCGTCCGCCAGGGTCGTAGAATCGACCTTGGCCGCCCGCCGGCGGTTCGGAAAAGCCAGTCAAAACGCTGACTTGAATCCGCTATGCGCTCGCCCGCTCGGCAGGGCTTCTCGCCAACGGCGAGCCTGAGAACATCTTCCAACGCGCTCCCCAGAGGGCCATGCTTGGGAGGGTTACGATGCCGCCTGAGAAGGATTGGCGCGTGTCCCCGGACGAAGCCGGGGACGACGCGCTGCAATATTCCGACATCGCCATCGGCTACGTCAGCCGGAATGAACAGTATCGCACCGACTACCACCGCGCGCTCGGCCGCGTGAAGCGCGGCGCGATCACCGCAGACGAGGCGACCGCCGGTCTGGTGCGGCGCTGGGGAATCAGCTTCCACGCCGCGCCGGCTTTCGCCTTCGATCCGAAGCTGGCGGTGGCGCGGCCGGACCTGTCCCCGGCCAGCATCGTCCTGGCGCCGGCCTTGCCCGACATCGGCGCTGTCCCGGGCCTCGACATGAAAATGCTGGGCGCCGTTCGCGCGCGGACGAGAATCGGCGACTTCCTCCATCTCATCCTCGCTGACACCGATGGCGACGCGCATCTCTGGGTGTCGGGCTCGCTCGACCGGCCGCTGGCCATGATGCTGCCGATCGGGAGCGATCCCATCACCCGCCTCGCGGCCGCCGAGCGGCTGTCCCGCCGCCTGGGTGGCTTGGCGGCCGGGCCGCCGCCCTTGCGTCCGACGCCCTTCCGGCGGCGTCATCTGCTCACGCTGTTGCAAGTGCTCGACGGCATTCAGGCCGGCGCCACCCGCAAGGAGCTGGCCGCCGCGCTGATCGACGGCGACGTCTGCGCCTACAACGCCGCCGATTGGACCGAAAGCCGCGAGCGCAAGCGCATCAGCCGATGGATCGCCGAGGCCGTGGAGCTGCGCGACGGCGGCTATATCCGCTTGCTGCGCGGCGGTTGAGGGGGACATTCCCGACCCCCTCGACTTTGTCCCTTCTTCGGCTTGGGGTCATTTCGCCACCATCGCCTCCTGTCCGCCGGCCCCGCTTTTCGGAGCCGGCCATCATCAGGAGGATCATCATGGCCGAGCCTGTCGCCGTCACGACGCCACGCTATCTCAAGACGCCCGATGCGGCGATCCATCTCGGCCTGTCGGCGCGGACGCTGGAGAAACATCGCTGCTTCGGCACCGGGCCGGTGTTCCGCCGACTCGGCGGCCGCATCGTCTACGCGATCGACGACCTCGATGCCTGGGCGGCGCTTGGCACCCGCCGCTCGACCTGTGATCCCGGCGCCGGCGTGGTTTACCCCGCCAAGCGCCTGCCCACCGATTGCGTGCGGCGCTGAGCACCCATGCCCGCCGCGTCGTCCCCGTCTGACCGGTCCAGCGTCGAGCGGACGCAGCTTGAGCTGTTCCGTTCCGTCCCCGGCGACCTCGCCGTCCGCGACGCGCAGGACTTGATGGCCTGGCCGTTCTTCAGCCTCGCCAAGACCAGGCGCGCGGCGCCGATCGACTTCCGCATGGGCGCGACCTGGATCTCGGTCGAAGCCGTGCCCGAGCACGGCATGGCGACTATTTGGGACGCCGACGTGCTGATCTGGGCGGCCAGCCAGCTCATCGAGGCGCGCGATGCCGGACGGCCAACCTCGCGCCTGATGGCGACGACGCCGCACGAGATATTGGCGTTCACCCGGCGCGGCTTCGGCAAGGCGAGCTACGAGCGCCTGAAGGCGGCGCTCGACCGTTTGCAATCCACGACGGTCGCCACTTCGATCCGGCAGGAGCATCAGCGCCGGCGCCATCGCTTTTCCTGGATCAACGAATGGCGCGAGCGGGCGGACGGCAATGGTCGCGCGCTCGGCATCGAACTGATCCTGGCGGACTGGTTCTATGCCGGCGTGCTGGATCGCGCGCTCGTCCTGACGATCGACCGCGCCTATTTCGATCTCACCGGCGGCCTGGAGCGCTGGCTTTACCGCATCGTCCGCAAGCATGGCGGCCGCCAGCACGGCGGCTGGAGCTTCGACGTTCCGCACCTCCATCTGAAATCGGGTGTGCTCTCGCCGCTCCGGCGCTTCGCGTTCGAGCTGCGCGGCATCGTCGCCCGTCAACCGCTGCCCGGCTACGTCCTCGCGCTCGAACATGCGCTCGGCCGCGACCGGCTGACCTTCACCCCGATCGCGCAAGATCCGTTCGACGCCGCCGTGCGCCGCGTCGGCCTCAAGCCTGTGGATAACCGGCCATGAGGCTCGGACTATCAGGAACAGGCGGATTCGGACGATCGGGAACGCCGGACACGGACTATCGGGAACGCGCGGTCCTCGCAAACCTGCGGAAACCCTCGCGAAATCGACTCCCTTCTAACGGTGCTAATAGAAAAGAATCCTTCGGATTCTTGCTAACGGCGCGCGCGGCTGTGGACAGCCCGGCGCTGAAGGCCGCGCGCCACACGCGCGCTGCGCACCCTAATCCCGGAGACCGCCAATGAATCCCGACAGGCCCGCCGGCCCACGCGGCGGTGGCGCGCTGAGCGCGCTGGCCCACGACGGCCTCACCCATGTCGAGCTGACCTGGATCGAGAAGAAGCTGGAGCATTGGATACGCTTCGGCCGGGCCGCGCAGGATCGCATCACCACACGCCGCACGCGCGTCGCCAGCTTCCGGCCAGGCGCCGTCTTCGCGTTCGTCCGCTGGGCGTCCAACGATTTCGGCACGATCATATCGCGCATCGACGTGGTGCGCGCGGTTGCGGCGGGCGAGCCCTACACGACGCTGCCGTTCGTCAGGCCGGGCGGCGACATCCTGCTCAAGATCGAGGACTGGCCGAAGGTCGCCCAGGTGCTCGCCGCGATCGACGCGGTGGAGGCGGCCGGCGTCGATCCCTGCGACGCCGCGCCCGATCATTGGCGACACGTCCACAACCGTATCGCCGGCGGTCATCAGCCGCGACCCTACACGATCGAGCGCCATCGCGCCTGGCTCAAGCGCCGGGAGATCGAGGGATGACGCGCCTCGGCTATGTCATCGCAACGGTGCTGGCGGGCGAGTTGTTCGCCGGAATGTTTGTCACGGTGGCGATTTTCGATCCGCGCCCGCGGCTCATCTGGAACGCCAGCGCCAGCGCGCCGATCGGGCTCTACCGGATACAGACCGACAGCGATCCGCCGGCCGGCGTGCTGGTCGCCGTGACGCCGACTCCGCCGCTGGCCCGCTGGCTGGCCGCTCGCCGCTATCTCCCCGAGGGGGTGCCGCTCCTGAAGCATGTCGCGGCGAAAGCCGGACAACGCATATGCCGGAAGGGCGGCGCGGTGAGCGTCGACGCACGGCCCGTCGCCGTCGCCCGCGCGCGGGACGGCCGCGGCCGTGCTCTGCCCGCTTGGCAGGGTTGCCGGACGCTGAAGCCAGGCGAACTGCTGCTGCTCAATCCAACCGTCCCCGACAGCATGGACGGCCGCTATTTCGGCGCGCTGCCGGCCTCGACGCTGCTCGGCCGGGCAACCCCGCTGCTGACCCGCGACACGCCGGACACGCCGCTGCGGTGGCGCGGCCTGCGGCCATGACCCCTGCAACCACCCTGCCAACGAAAGGAGTATCCCATGCAGATCGGCAGCTTCACCCGCACCCGCCACGGCTATGAGGGCCGCATCCATACGCTGACGCTCGACGCGCCGCTCTGCCTCGTGCCGGCCGACCGCCAAGACGGCGAGAACATGCCTGACTGGCGCGTCCATCTCGGCGACAGCGAGGACGGGCCGGAAGTCGGCGCGGGCTGGAATGAGACCGGCGAGCGCGCCGGCGAATATGTCTCGCTGCGCCTCGACGATCCCGCCCTCGTGCAGCCGATCCGCGCCGCCCTGTTCCAGAACGACGGCGACCAATCCTCCTGGTCGCTGCGGTGGAACCGTCCGCAGAAGCGCCGCGAGCAGGACTGAGGCCGTGCGTTCCACCGTCAGCACCGCGGTGATCGCCGTTGTTCCGGTCATCCCTTTGTTCGCGGGAAAGCCGTCTCATCCCTTTGTCCCACTCGGTCGCAGGCCGGCCGGGGCCCGCAGCGAAGGTCCAGGGCGGCCCCCGGCCGGCGCTTCGCGCGCACCCTTGGCCGCAGCGAGCACGCTGGCAGGCTGGCGTCGGAGCGAGGGCGGATTGCCTGCTTGGTTTGCGATCCTGTTGCTGCTGTCGCCCGGCGCTGCGCCGGTCGCCGCGCTGGCGCAGGACGCGCCGGCCGAGCGGGCGAGGGCGAGTCATCCCTATGCCGCACACGTCGCCGACGCCGCGCGTCGTTTCGGCATCCCGGAGGCGTGGATATGGGCGGTCATGCGCGTCGAAAGCAACGGCGATGCCCGCGCGGTCTCGACCGCTAGCGCAAGGGGTCTGATGCAGATCATGCCCGCCACCTGGGCCGGTCTGCGCGCGCGTTACGGGCTCGGGTCCGATCCCTTCAATGTGCGCGACAACATCATGGCGGGCACGGCCTACTTGCGCGAACTGCACGATCGCTATGGCGACGTGACGGCGATGCTGGCGGCCTACAATGCCGGGCCGGGTCGCACCGACGAGCATCTCTCGCATGGCCGTCCGCTGCCCGCCGAGACGCGCGCCTATCTCGCAAAGCTGGCGTCGATCACTGGCGGTTCGCCCGACACCCAGCTTGCCGCCGCACCGCCGCCTGACCCGTTCGCCTGGCGTCGCGCCGCATTGTTCACGGCACGCTCGGGCGCGGTTTCGCAGGTGCAGTCGGACGCTGAACGTGGCGTCGCCGCCGTGTCGCCAGAGCATCCGCCTGCTGATCCTGCGGCTATCGCGGTGGCCGCCGTGTCGCCGCGTCAGGCCGGCCTGTTCGTCTCCCTTTCCGGCCGAGCCGCGCAATGAGCGGCTGCGGCGCCCTCTGGCGAATTGCCTCGCAGACTTTCGCAGCGCCGGAAGGGGTGAAGGTTCTGACTTTGCAGGGGAAGGAACGAGGGCAAGATAAAGGGCGGCAATGTGCGATGCCATTTTGCCCCGGTCGGAGCCTTGATACTCAAGGCTTTTGGCCACTGCTGCGCAATGTGCGCGCGAAACGCGCAATGTGCGGCGAGCGCCGAACACCAGCAAACATCACGGTTTTCCGCACATTGCGGAGCCTCGCGCCATGAGCGGCGACGACGATTTCCGCATTCGGCTAGGTCGCATCCGTTCGCGCGGCGGCCAGCGCGCGCTGCCTATCATCGCCCAGGCGCTCGTCGCCGCCCAGCGCGCCGGCGGCCATGTCTCGCGCCGGGGCCGGATCATCGCGCCCGGCCGCTCGACCTTCGGGCGGGGCCGGGTCGCCAGCCTGCGCGCCACCCATCGGCTCGGCCACGGATCGCGCCAAGTCATCGTCAAAGCCCGCGTCGTCCGGCATGGCGGCCGCGCCTCGCTTGCGGCCCACCTCAACTATTTGCAACGCGATGGCGTCACCCGCGACGGCGAGAAGGGCGTGTTGTTCGGCGCCGAGGCCGAGGGCCTGGACCGCAACGCGTTCGCGGCACGCTGCGAGAACGACCGGCACCATTTCCGCTTCATCGTCTCGCCCGAGGACGCGGAGCAGGTGCGCGACCTCAAGGGCTTCACCCGCGAACTGATGACGCGGATGGAAAAGGATCTCGGCACGCGCCTGAACTGGCGGGCCGTCGAGCACTGGAACACCGACAATCCCCACGTCCACATCATCGTGCGCGGCGTCGGCGAGGACGGGCAGAACCTCGTCATCTCGCGCGACTATATCGGCGAGGGATTGCGAGCGCAGGCGCGCGAGATCGTCACCCGCGAGCTGGGCCTGCGCAGCGACCTCGACATTCGGCAATCGCTGGAGCGTCAGGTCGAGGCGGAACGCTGGACCGAGATCGACCGCGATCTATCACGCACCCTGCAGCGGGATGGCGTAATCAACATGGCGCCCGAGCCGGGCGTTCGGCCGGACGGCGAACACACGCTGCGGATGGGACGGCTGCGCAAGCTGGAAGGTCTCGGCCTCGCCAGCGAGATCGCGCCCGGCCAGTGGACGCTGGCGGGCGATGCGCAGGCCGGCTTGCGCGAGCTGGCCGAGCGCGGCGACATCATCAAGCGGATGCACAAGGCGATGAGCGACCGCGGCATCGACCGGGGCGCCGCCAGCTACGTGCTCGACGCCGATCCCGCCCAGCCCGTCGTCGGCAGGCTGGTCGATCGCGGCCTGCATGACGAGCTGACCGGCGGCGGCTACGCGATCGTGGACGGCATCGACGGGCGCACCCACCACATCCGCTTTTCCGACATCGAGGCGACCGGCGATTGCAGGCCTGGCGCGATCGTCGAGCTGCGCCATTTCGAGGATCGTAAGGGCCGGCGGCGGGTGGCGCTGGCCGTGCGCTCGGACATGGACTTGTCGGCGCAGGTCCGCGCGCCGGGCGCCACCTGGCTCGACCGCCGCAACCTGTCGGGTGATGGCCGCGATCTTGGCGGCGGGTTCGGGACTGAGGTGCGCGCCGCGATGGAGGCGCGCGCCGAGCATCTCGCCGATGAGGGCCTGGCCCGCAGGCACGGCCAGCGCATCATCTTCGCGCGCGGATTGCTCGATACGCTCAAACGGCGCGAGCTGGACACGACCGCTAAGGACTTGTCGGCCGAGATCGGCCTGCGGCACACACCGTCCAAGGCCGGAGAGTATGTCGCCGGCACCGTGCGCCAGCGCCTGACGCTGGCCTCGGGCCGCTTCGCCATGATCGACAACGGCCTCGGCTTCCAGCTCGTGCCCTGGTCCCCCTCGCTCGACCGCCAGATCGGCAAGCACATCTCGGGCGTCATGCGCGGCGACGGCGGCGTGGACTGGTCGCTCGGGCGCGGCCGGGGGCTCGGCCTGTGAGCCGGCAAAGGAGATAGTTCATGTCCGCGACCAAGATTCTATGGGGCCAGGTCATCACCGTCTTTCTGATCGTGCTCGCCGCGGTCTGGGCGGCGACGCAGTGGACGGCCGCGGCGCTGGCCTATCAGCCGGAACTCGGCCCGCCCTGGTTCAGGCTCGGCGACTTGCCCGTCTATCCGCCGCCGGCCTTCTTTTGGTGGTGGTTTTCGTTCGACGCCTATGCGCCGGAGATATTCCAGACCGGCGCCTTCATCGCCGCCTCTGGCGGGTTCGCCGCGATCGTCGTCGCCATCGCTATGTCGGTATGGCGGGCACGCGAGCTGAAGAACGCCCAGACCTACGGCTCGGCGCGCTGGGCGGCGCGCAAGGAAGTCGGCGCAGCCGGGCTGCTCGGGCCGAACGGCGTCATGCTCGGGCGGCTCGGGCACGACTATCTGCGGCATGATGGCCCCGAGCATGTGCTGTGCTTCGCGCCGACGCGATCAGGCAAGGGTGTCGGCCTGGTCGTGCCGACGCTGCTCACCTGGCCGGGCTCCGCCATCGTCCATGACATCAAAGGCGAGAACTGGCAGCTCACCGCCGGCTTCCGCGCACAGCACGCGCGCGTCCTGCTGTTCGATCCGACCAACGCCGCGTCGGCCGCCTACAACCCGCTGCTCGAAATCCGAAAGGGCGCCTGGGAAGTGCGCGACGTGCAGAATGTCGCCGATGTGCTGGTCGATCCCGAAGGGAGTTTGGAGAAGCGCAATCATTGGGAAAAAACCTCCCACGCGCTGCTGGTGGGCGCGATCCTCCATATCCTCTATGCGGGCGAGGACAAGACGCTGGCCGGTGTCGCCGCCTTCCTGTCGGACCCGCGCCAGCCCATCGAGTCCACGCTACATGCCATGATGACGACGCCGCACCTGGGCGAAGCCGGTGTGCATCCCGTCGTCGCCAGCGCTGCACGCGAGCTGCTGAACAAATCCGCCAACGAGCGATCCGGCGTGCTGTCCACCGCCATGTCGTTCCTGGGCCTCTACCGCGATCCCGTCGTCGCGCAGGTCACGCGGACCTGCCAGTGGCGCATAAAGGATCTGGTCGAGGACGAGCGGCCGGCGACGCTCTACCTCGTCGTGCCGCCGTCCGACATCTCGCGCACCAAGCCGCTCATCCGCCTCATCCTCAACCAGATCGGACGGCGGTTGACGGAGGATTTGCAGGCGCGGCAATCGCGCCATCGCCTGCTCTTGATGCTCGACGAGTTTCCCGCGCTGGGGCGGCTCGACTTCTTCGAGAGCGCGCTGGCGTTCATGGCCGGCTACGGCATCCAGAGCTTCCTGATCGCGCAGAGCCTCAACCAGATCGAAAAGGCTTATGGGCCGAACAACGCGATCCTCGACAACTGCCATGTGCGGGTGTCGTTCGCCACCAATGACGAGCGCACCGCCAAGCGCATATCGGACGCGCTGGGCACCGCGACCGAGATGCGGGCGATGAAGAATTACGCCGGGCATCGCCTCTCGCCCTGGCTCGGGCATTTGATGGTGTCGCGCTCCGAGACCGCCCGCCAGCTCCTGACCCCCGGCGAAGTGATGCAGCTCCCGCCCGACGACGAGATCGTCATGGTCGCGGGCATCGCGCCGATCCGGGCGAAGAAGGTCCGCTACTATAAGGACCGGCGGTTCACCGAAAGGGTGCTACCGCCGCCGGACGTGAAGGCCGGCGCTGGCAAGCCACGTCCCGACGACTGGAGCGGCTTGTCCCCGATCGCTGCGCCGCCGGAACCCGAACAGCCGCAGCAGGACCAGCCGCACGAGACCGCCGGCGAGGATGAGGACGCGGCGAATACGGGCCTGCGCCGCCAGCCCGACATGGAACGCCATATCGACGTTGCGCCCCCGCCCAAGCCTGCGCCCGCCAACGAGTTCGAGCTGGACGAAATCGAGGCCGACACCGACACCGACGCGGCGCGGCAGGCGGCGGTGCGTCGCCAGATGCAGGGGCTCGCACAGAGGGCGTCGCTCGATCCCGGCGACGGCATCGAGCTATGAGCACCAAGACGCCGTTCTCGGTCTATCTCGACCCCGAGCTGATGAACGCGCTCGCGGCCTATGCCGACCGGCGCGGCAAATCCCGCTCCCTGGTCGCCGAGGCCGCCATCGCCTCATTCCTGTCGCCTGACGCCGACGAGCAGCGCGAAGCAGCCATCGCCAAGCGGCTCGACCGGCTGGACCGGCGCACGACCCGGCTGGAGCGTGATGTGGGGATCGGTGTCGAGATGATTGCGCTGTTCGTGCGCTTCTGGCTGTCGAACACGCCGCCGCCGCCCGAAGCGGAGCGGGCCGCCATGCGCCGCCAGGGCGGTGATCGCTACGACGCTTTCATGGAGGCGTTGGGCCGTCGACTCGCGAAAGGTCCGAGAGTCCGGCAGGAGATCAGCGAAGACTTGCCGCCTCAAGAAGAATGAGCCGCCTACGCCGCTCCCTGTCTTTCTTCGCCAGACTACGACGTCCGCATTTACTTGTTGAATCCTGGCCTTTGCTGTCTCTCTTGATGTGCCCCTGACGCCGGGCGGCGGTACGCCCGGCCCATTTCAGGGGCCTTCACTTGACCGTCCAACCGATCCGTTCCGAGGCCAGGACACGCGGCGCGCGGATGCTGCGCACGGCGCTGGGACCGTCGATCGCGGGCTGGCTCGACGATCCCGCCGTCATCGAGGTGATGCTGAACCCCGATGGTCGGCTGTGGGTCGATCGGCTTGGCAAAGGCATCAGCGACACCGGCATGACGCTAACCGCCGCGGATGGCGAGCGCATCGTGCGCCTGGTCGCGCATCATGTCGGCGTCGAGGTTCATGCTCGCAGTCCCCGTGTCTCGGCGGAGCTGCCCGAGGGGGGCGAGCGGTTCGAGGGATTGCTGCCGCCTGTTGTCGCGGCCCCGGCCTTCGCGATCCGCAAGCCCGCCGTCGCCGTCTTCACGCTCGGCGACTATGCGGCGGCCGGGATCATGTCGCCGGCTGCGGCCGAGGCGTTGCGGCACGGTGTCGAATCCCGCGCGAACATCCTCGTCGCGGGCGGCACCGGCAGCGGCAAGACCACGCTGGTCAACGCGCTGCTCGCCGAGGTCGCCAAGACCACCGACCGCATCGTCCTGATCGAGGACACGCGCGAGCTACAATGCGCCGCGCCCAACCTGGTCGCCATGCGCACGAAGGATGGCGTCGTCTCGCTGTCAGATCTCGTTCGGTCATCGCTGCGCTTGCGGCCCGACCGCATCCCCATCGGCGAGGTGCGTGGCGCCGAGGCGCTGGACCTCCTCAAAGCGTGGGGCACCGGACATCCGGGCGGCATCGGCACGATCCACGCCGGGACCGCGCTCGGGGCGCTGCGCCGTATGGAGCAGCTCATTCAGGAGGCCGTTGTGACGGTCCCGCGCGCGCTGCTGGGCGAGACCATCGACCTCATCGCCGTGCTGGTCCGCGACGGACACGGCCGCCGGCTCTCCGAGCTGGCCCGCGTCGAAGGGCTCGACCCGGCCACCGGCGACTACCGCCTCACGCCGCTTTCCACCACCCAACCGGGAGACCTGCCATGATCCATGCCTTTCGGCATGGCGCACGCCGCGCCATGCTTGCCGCCACTACGAGCGTCGTCGCGCTAACCTTCGCCGTTCCGGCCCATGCGGGCGGATCGTCGATGCCGTGGGAAGCCCCGCTCCAGTCGATCCTCGAAAGCATCGAGGGCCCGGTCGCCAAGATCATAGCGGTGCTGATTATTATCATCACCGGACTGACGCTCGCCTTCGGCGACACGTCGGGCGGCGCGCGGAAGCTTATTCAGATCGTGTTCGGCCTGTCGATCGCGTTCGCCGCGTCGAGCTTCTTCCTGTCGTTCTTCTCGTTTGGCGGCGGGGCGCTGGTCTGATGGACACAGCCGAGCCGATCGCGGGCTTTTATGCCCCCGTCCACCGGGCGCTGACCGAGCCGATCCTGCTCGGCGGCGCCCCACGCGCGCTCGCCATCGTCAACGGCACGCTGGCGGGCGCGATTGGCCTCGGCCTGCGCCTCTGGATCGCCGGCCTCGTCATCTGGGTGATCGGCCATGCGCTGTCCGTCTGGGCCGTGCGCCGCGATCCGCAATTCGAGGACGTGGCCCGCCGCCACCTCCGTTATCCGAGCTGGATGCAGCCATGATGAGCTTGCGCGAATACCGCAGCAAAGCCGCCCACCTGGCCGACTTCCTGCCTTGGGCAGCGCTGATCGCCGAGGGCGTCGTCCTCAACAAGGACGGCTCGTTCCAGCGCACGGCCCGTTTCCGCGGCCCCGATCTCGACAGCGCCACGCCCGCCGAGTTGGTCGCCACCACGGCGCGGCTCAACAATTCGCTGCGCCGCCTGGGCTCGGGCTGGGCGATCTTCGTCGAGGCGCAGCGCACGCCGGCGCGCGACTACCCGGACTCGGAGTTTCCCGATCCGGTGTCGGCGCTGGTCGATATGGAGCGGCTCGAACAGTTCCGCGAGGAAGGCGCGCATTTCGAGAGCGCCTATTATCTGACGCTGCTGTGGATGCCGCCGGCCGAGGACGCCGCGCGGGCCGAAGCCTGGCTCTACGAGGGCCGCGCGAATACGGGCGTCGATCCGTGGGAGCTGCTCAAGGGCTTCAGCGACCGCAGCGACCGGGTGCTCAACCTGGTCGAAGGCTTCGTGCCCGAGGTCCGCTGGCTCGATGACGCCGAGACCCTGACCTATCTGCACAGCACGATCTCGACCCGGCGGCAGCGCGTGCGCGTGCCGGAAACCCCGATGCACTTGGACGCGCTGCTCGCCGACGAACCGTTAACCGGCGGGCTGGAGCCCCGCCTGGGCGACCATCATCTGCGCACGCTGACCATCATCGGCTTTCCGAGCGTCACCTTTCCCGGCCTGCTCGACGAGCTGAACCGGCTGGCGTTCGAGTATCGCTGGTCCACCCGCGCGATCATGCTCGACAAGACTGACGCGACCAGGCTGCTCACCCGCATCCGTCGCGAGTGGTTCGCCAAGCGCAAGTCCGTCGCAGCGATCCTCAAGGAAGTGATGACCAACGAGGCGAGCACGCTGCTCGACAGCGACGCCTCGAACAAGGCCGCCGACGCCGACACCGCCCTGCAGGAGCTGGGCGCCGACTATGCGGGGATGGCCTATGTCACCGCGACGGTGACGGTGTGGGATCGCGATCCCGCCATCGCGGCCGAGAAGTTGCGGCTGGTCGAGAAGATCATCCAGGGCCGCGACTTCACCGTCATTCCCGAGGGGATGAACGCGATCGAGGCATGGCTGGGAAGCCTACCCGGCCACACCTACGCCAATGTCCGCCAACCCCCGGTCTCCACCGTCAATCTCGCCCACCTGATCCCCCTGTCAGCGGTATGGGCGGGGCCGGAACGGGACGAGCATTTCGGTGCGCCCCCCTTGCTCCACGGCAAGACCGAAGGCTCGACCCCGTTCCGGTTTTCCCTTCATGTCGGCGACGTCGGCCACACGCTGATCGTCGGCCCGACCGGCGCGGGCAAGTCCGTGCTGCTCGCCCTGATGGCGATGCAGTTCCGCCGCTACGAAGGCGCACAGGTCTTCGCCTTCGATTTCGGCGGAAGCATCCGCGCCGCCGCGATCGGCATGGGCGGCGACTGGCAGGACTTGGGCGGGATGCTTGCCGACGAGGCGGGCGATGGCGTGCAGCTCCAGCCGCTCGCCCATATCGACGATCCCGCCGAACGCGCCTGGGCCGCCGAATGGCTGGCGGCGATCTTCGCGTCCGAAGGCGTCGCGGTCGATCCCCAGGCCAAGGAGCATATCTGGTCGGCCCTGGGTTCACTGGCGTCGGCGCCCATGTCGGAGCGCACCCTGACGGGCCTGGCCGTGCTGCTCCAGTCGCAGCAGCTCAAGCAGGCGCTCGCGTCCTATTGCATCGGCGGGCCGTGGGGCCGGTTGCTCGACGCCGAGGCCGAGCGGCTGGGCGCAGCCGATGTGCAAGTGTTCGAGACCGAGGGCCTGGTCGGCGCCGGATCGGCCGCGGCCGTGCTGTCCTATCTGTTCCACCGGGTCGAAGGCCGGCTGGACGGACGCCCCACGCTCATTATCATCGACGAGGGCTGGCTTGTCCTCGACAGCCCGGACTTCGCCGCCCAGCTCCGCGAGTGGCTGAAGACGCTGCGCAAGAAGAACGCCAGCGTCGTGTTCGCGACACAGAGCCTCGCCGACATCGAGACCAGCAGTATCGCGCCGGCCATCATCGAGAGCTGCCCGACGCGCATCTTCCTGCCCAACGAGCGCGCGGCCGAGCCGCAGATCGCGGCGATCTACGAGCGGTTCGGACTCAACGACCGCCAGATCGAAATCCTCAGCCGGGCGACGCCCAAGCGCGATTATTACTGCCAGTCGCGGCGCGGCAACCGGCTGTTCGAGCTGGGGCTGGGCGAGGTCGCGCTGGCCTTCACCGCCGCCTCGGCCAAGGCCGACCAGCTCGCCATCGCCGAGATCATCGAAACCTACGGGACATCCGCCTTCGCCGCTGAATGGCTGCGGCATCGCGGCTGCGCCTGGGCCGTCGAGCTGCTGCCCGAACCTGTGTCCGACCGCCAGCCCGAACTCCCTCTCACGCCTGACATGGAGATTTCCTCATGAAACTGCCGCCCGCCCGCCGCGCCCTCGTGGCCAGCGTCTTCGCCGCCTTGGCCATCGCGCCGACCATCGCACCCGTGCCCGCGCACGCGCAGTTCGGGGGCATCGTCTATGACCCCACCAACTATGCGCAGAACGTGCTGACGGCCGCCCGGTCGCTCCAGCAGATCAACAACCAGATCCAGCAAATCCAGAACCAGGCGACCAGCCTCATCAACCAGGCGCGCAACCTGGCCTCGCTGCCGTTCAGCTCGCTCCAGCAGTTGCAGCAGCAGGTGCAGCGCACCCAGCAGCTTCTCGGCGAAGCGCAGCGCATCGCCTACGATGTGCAGAACGTCCAGGAGGCGTTCACCGATCGCTATAAGGGCGCGGCGCTGACCGGCGATCACGCGCGGATGGTCTCCAACGCTAATGCGCGCTGGGAGGATAGCGTCGGGGCGTTCGAGGACGCGCTGCGCGTCCAGGCCGGCGTGGTCGGCAATATCGAGGGCGCGCGCACGACGATGGATGGGCTGGTCTCGGCCAGCCAGTCGGCGACCGGCGCGCTTCAGGCGACCCAGGCTGGCAACCAGCTTCTCGCCCTGCAATCGCAGCAGCTCGCCGACCTCACCGCCGCGGTCGCGGCGCAGGGCCGGGCGCAGGCGCTGCAATCCGCCCGTCAGGCCGCAGAAGAGGCCGAGGGGCGCGAGCGGTTCCGCCGCTTTATGGGCAATTGAGGCTCGTCCATGTCGCGCACGGCGAAGATCGCGGGCATTGCGGCGCTGGCCGGCATGATGATGGCGGTGGCGATCGTCGCCGTCACCCGGCCCGATGAGCCGGCGCCCGCGCCGGCTCTCGCCTTGCCGGCGGAAGAAAGCCAGCACCGGCTTGCCCGCGAGTTGGACCGCTGCGCCACGCTCACGATGCCGGACAGCGGCTGCGAGGCGGCGTGGGCCGCAAACCGCCGCCGCTTCTTCAGCCAGGACGACGTTGCCCCGGCCGTAGAGCACGACGGCGGCGCGTCGCCGTCCGAAGAAGGCTTCGTGCCATGAACGACACCGGCGTCATCGACACCTTCCTGGGCGTTTTCCAAAGCTACATCGACAGCGGTTTCGGGCTGCTCGGCGGCGAGGTCGCGTTCCTCTCGACCACGCTGATCGCTATCGACGTAACGCTGGCCGGCCTGTTCTGGGCCTGGGGCGCGGACGAGGACGTGCTTCAGCGCCTCGTCAAGAAGACGCTCTATATCGGCACCTTCGCCTTCATCATCGGCAACTTCTCGACCCTGGCCACCATCGTTTTCGAGAGCTTCGCGGGCCTCGGCCTCCAAGCCAGCGGCGGCGCGATGTCGATCGCCGATTTCATGAAGCCCGGCATGATCGCCGCGAAGGGGCTTGAAGCCGGCAAGCCGCTGATGGACGCGGCGGGCCAATTTTCCAACCTGTGGGCCGTGTTCTCGAACCTGGCGCTGATCCTTGTGCTGCTGCTCGCCTGGGTGATCGTGGTGCTCGCCTTCTTCATCATCGCGGTGCAGGTCTTCATCACGTTGATCGAGTTCAAGCTGGTGACGCTGGCCGGCTTCGTCCTGTTGCCCTTCGCCTTCTTCAACAAGACCGCCTTCATGGCCGAGCGCGTGCTGGGCCATGTCGTCTCGACCGGCATCAAGGTGCTCGTCCTCGCCGTCATCACCGGCATCGGCACCACGCTGTTCGGCCAGTTCACCGGCGCGAACCTCGGTGTCGCGCCCGACATCAATCAGGTCATGGCCATCGCGCTCGCCGCGTTATCGCTGCTGGGCCTCGCCATCTTCGGCCCCGGCATCGCCAACGGCATCGTCTCGGGCGGCCCGCAGCTCGGCGCGGGCGCGGCAGCCGGCACCGCGCTCGCGGCGGCGGGCGCCGTGGTCGGCGGCGCAGCCGCAGCACGGCTCGGCGTGGGAGCGGTTGGTTCCGCCGCCGGCGCGGCCGCCCGGATGACCGGCGCCACCGCGCGGGGTGGCGCTCAGATGGCAGGCGGCGCGACCAGCGCCTACAGCCTCGGCTCCCTGGGCAAGAGCGGCGCGGGCGCAGTCGCGGGCGGTATGTCCGCGGTCGGCCAGGCGGCGGCGGGAAGCGCGGCGAACGCAGTCCTCTCCCCCTTGCGCAAGGCGGCCGCCAAGGGCGGCGAGGCGATGAAGGCCAATTTCCGCGCGGGCGTCCGCGCCGGCTTCACCGCCAGCGGCGGCACGATCACCGGCGAGCCCGCGCCCGCCGCCGCGACCGCCGGAGCGGCGACCACTTCCTCTGCCGCCGGCGCCTCGGGTGCGCCCGCTTGGGCGGCGGCGATGAAACACCGCCAGTCGATGACCCACGGCGCGACCGTCCTCGCCCACACCATGAAGGCGGGCGACAGCCACGGTGGCGGCGGTGGTCCCGACATCAAAGAGAAGGACTGACCCATGTTCCGACGCCCCACCATCCGCTACGGCAAGACCGCCGAACCCGTCACGCCCTACCAGCGCGCCGCGCAGGTCTGGGATGACCGCATCGGCTCGGCGCGCGTGCAGGCGAAGAACTGGCGGCTCGCCTTCTTCGGTGCGCTGGCGCTTTCGGGCGGCCTCACTGGCGGCATCATCTGGCAGTCGGCCCGCGGGCATATCGTGCCTTGGGTGGTGCAGGTCGATCGGCTGGGTGAGGCGCAAGCGGTCGCGCCGGCCGACGCCGGCTACCGCCCGACCGACCCGCAGATCGCGTTCCATCTCGCCCGCTTCATCGAGCAGGTCCGCGCAATCCCCGCCGATCCGGTGATCGTCCGCCAGAACTGGCTACGCGCCTACGACTTCACGACTGATCGCGGGGCGATGGCGCTCAACGACTATGCGCGCAGCAACGACCCTTTCACGCAGGTCGGCAAGGTGCAGGTCGCGGTGGATGTATCCAGCGTCATCCGGGCCTCGCCCGACAGCTTCCGCGTCGCCTGGACCGAGCGCCGTTATCAGGACGGCAGCCTCGCGGCCACCGAACGCTGGTCCGCGATCCTCACCATCGTCGTGCAGCCGCCGCGCACGCCCGACGCGCTGCGCAAGAATCCGCTCGGCGTCTTCGTCAACGCCCTCAACTGGTCAAAGGAGCTGTCGCAATGACGCACACGCCTTTCCGTCGCTCCGCCTCGGCGGTCCTGCTCGTCTCCGCCACCGCGCTCGCCGGCTGCGCCACTACGTCGGCGAAGTCGCCCGCCATCACCTATGACGATCCGCCGGTGGAGATCGCGGCGACGCCCGCTGCAGAGCCTTCGCGTGTAATCGAGGTCGTGACGATCCCCGAGCCGCTGCCGCTTCCCGGCCAGTTGAAGCCGGTGGTGCAAAGCGCATCACCGCCGGAGCCGGCCGATCCGCGCAGCCGCGTCGGCGCGGCGAACGCCGCCGCCCGCGTGCAGCCGGTGCGCGACGGCTTCCTCAACGCCATCCAGCAATATCCCTGGACCGACGGCGCGCTCTATCAGGTCTATGCCGCGCCCGGCCAGGTGACGGACATCGCGTTGCAGGAGGGCGAACAGCTTGTGGGCGCCGGGCCGGTCGCGGCCGGTGACACCGTGCGCTGGATCATCGGCGACACGGTGAGCGGCAGCGGCGCCACGGCCCGCGTGCATATCCTCGTGAAGCCAACGCGGTCCGACCTCGCCACCAACCTCGTCATCAACACCGACCGTCGCACCTATCATCTGGAGCTGCGCGCCACGGCCGCGACCTACATGGCGTCGGTCTCGTGGACCTATCCGCACGACGCCCTGATCGCCTTGCAGGTGCGCAACGCCGCCGCCGCATCCGCCGCGCCGGCGGCGACCGGCGTGAACGTGGCGGCGCTCAATTTCCGCTACCGGATCGAAGGCGACCGCGCGCCGTGGAAGCCTGTCCGCGCCTTCGACGATTCCGTCCAGGTGTTCATCGAGTTTCCCGCCGGGATCTCGCAGGGCGAGATGCCGCCGCTGTTCGTGACCGGCGCGGCCGGCGACGCCGAGTTGGTCAACTACCGCGTCCAGGGCCGCTATATGGTGGTGGATCGGCTGTTCGCCGCCGCCGAGCTGCGCCTGGGCGACAAGCGCAGCGAGCAGCGTGTCCGCATCGTGCGCGACCATGCACGGGGGCGGCGGCCGTGAGCGATCCCGTCGAACCGGCCGCGCCGCAAGCGGCACGATCCGATCCCCAAGCCTTCCAGCTTCGGGGCGACCCGCCCCGCGTCATGCGCCTGTCGCGCAAGGCGCTGGCCGTCATCGGCGTCGCCGCCGGCCTCGGCATAGGCGGCTCGCTGATCTATGCGCTCAAGCCTGCGGGCCAGGAGGAAGCGAAGGAACTCTACAGCACCGAGAGCCGCGCCACGGCCGAGACGATTACGTCGGGGCCGAAGGATTACGGCCAGGCGCCGCGGCTCGGTCCTCCGCTTCCCGGCGACCTCGGCCGCCCGATCGTTTCGGCCCAACAGCGGGGGGAGAATGTGCCGGTCCCGCCGGTCGGCGCTCAGGTCGACGGCCGCGCTCAGGCCGAGGAGGCCGCCCGCCAGCGCGCCCAGCAGGAGCGCGACGCCGCGCGCATGAGCGGCGTGTTCCTTGGCGGCGGGACCGCAGGGGCGGGCGCGGCCATGCCGCAGATCGCGGTTGTGCCGGAAGCGCCTGCCGCCACGCCACCCGCCGAGACGGCGCAGGGCGACCAGGCCGCCAAGCGCGCCTTCATGGCCCAGGCGTCCAGCCAGCGCACGGTGAGCGTCGAGCGGCTTACGGCTCCGGCATCGCCCAACATCGTGCAGGCCGGCAGCATCATCTCGGCCGCGCTCATCACCGGCATCCGTTCCGACCTGCCCGGCCAGATCACCGCCCAGGTGACGGCTAATGTCTATGACAGCCCCACGGGCCGCATCCTCCTCATCCCGCAGGGCGCGCGCCTGATCGGCGAATATGACAGCGAGATCGCCGCCGGGCAGACCCGCGTGCTGCTGGCCTGGGATCGGCTGATATTGCCGGACGGCCGCTCGATCGTTCTCGAGCGCCAGCCCGGCGCCGACGCGGCCGGGTTCGCCGGCTTGCAGGATCGCGTGAACCAGCATTGGGGCAATCTGCTCAAGGCTGCCGCCATCTCGACACTCCTCGGCGTTGGCACAGAGCTGGGCGCGGACGAGGACGACGACCTCACCCGCGCGCTGCGCCGCGGCTCGCAGGACACCATCAACCAGACCGGCCAGCAGATCGTGCGGCGGCAATTGAACGTGCAGCCGACGCTCACCATTCGGCCGGGCCATCCGTTGCGGGTCGTTCTGACCCGCGACCTGGTGCTCGAACCTGTTGGAGCGACACGATGACGAAGTTGAAGCTGGGGCCGCTGGCCGACGACAGGCCGGTGAAGCTCACCGTGGAGCTGCCGGCGCCGATCCACCGCGATCTTGTCGCCTATGCCGCCGCGCTCGCGGGCGAGACCGGGGGACCGCCGGTTCCGCCTGAAAAGCTGGTCGCGCCGATGCTGGCCCGGTTCATGGAAACCGACCGGGCCTTTCGCCGGCATCGCGCGCAGGGGAATTGATGGGCCGCGCGGTCCTCAGTTGCCCATGAACTTCTTGAAGCGCGCTCGGCCTTCCGCCTCGGTAACAGCGGCCTGGGCATTCGCGCATTCCTCGCCGCGCGCCGAATCATCCGCGCATTGCGCCACGACTTGCCGCGCCTCATCCAGATGCGCCGCGAAATACTGTGTTCCGCGCGCCTCGGCCGAAGGTGCGGTCGGGACGGTGCCGACCGCCGTCTGACTGACGGGGCTGATGACCGGGCGCAGCACGAACCCCGCGCCGAACCCGATGATGAGCGTGACCAGCACGATGATGAGTGTCTTGCCTTGCGTCATGACGGCTCCTTTCCTGGTTGCTGATGCGAGGACGGCCGCGCAGGGATCGGCGGCAACGAATAGCGCGTGGCCACGAAATCGAGGAACCGGCGCAGCACTGCGTTCTCATTGTCCTCGCGCCAATAGCCGGAAAAGCCGATCCGCATGTGCCCGTTGGTTTCGTGGATCTCGCGGAAGACCACTCCCGGCACCTGAATGCCGAGCGCTGATTCCGCAACGATCGAAATGTGTCCGCCAAGCGCGATGGCGCTCAGCACCGTGTCACGGCCGATGTCGTCCATGTCGATCTCCGGCGTGTAGCCGGGCATCCCGAGCTTGCCCAAGAGCATGTTGCGCGTCTCCGGGCCGGGATCTCGCTCAGTCAACAGGAAGCGTGCGCCGGTCAGGTCGCTCCAGTGGATACGGTCGCGTGCGGCAAGCGAGTGGCCTTCCGGTATCGCCACCAATATGCGTTCACTCCAGAAGGAGCGGCTCATCAGCCCCGGATAAGGTGTGTCGCCAATCATGATCGCGATATCGAGCAGACCGTTTTCGATTCCTGCAAGGAGCAAGTCGCGGTCGCGCTCGAATCCGCGCACTTTCACATCGGGATAGCGTTCGCCGAACTCGCTCAAGGTGGCGCGCAGATTTCCGGCCGAGAAGGACGTGTAGAACCCCACGGCCAGCTTGCCGATTTCGCCGTTCTTTGTAGCACTGACCCAAGCGTTCAGCTCCTCAAACTCCCTCACGATACGCTGGGCCGTCCGCAGATAAGTCTTGCCGTTCGGCGTCAAGGTCGCGCCGCGCGTTCTGCGGTCGAACAGCATCATACCAAGGCGCTTCTCGACTTCGAGGACGTGCCGGCTGAGGGTGGCCTGCTTAATATTCATACTGCGCGCCGCGCGACTGAAGCTGCCCGCCTCGGCCGCCGCAATCAAGTAGCGAAGCTGGCGCAATTCAATCACCGGCTCGCTCACATGATACGAAGGGGGCCGAGATATATCGGAAATACATTGATGATGATTGATCACGCCGGTTTGGGCGTGATTTGGCTCAGCGTAGAACAGCTATTGGTGATTAACGAAGTTATCCACCAGTGCGTTGAACTCGTCGGGACGTTCCCATTGTGCCCAGTGGCCGCATTTGGAGAAGATGTGCATGTCGGCATTGGGGATGAGCTTGCGCAGGATGAACCCGGCGTCGAGCGGTAGGACGCGATCTTCGGCGCCCCAGACGATGAGGGTCGGGCTTGCGAGCCTTTCGAGCCCCTGTTTCCAGAGATGGTCCTTGGGGTGCGCCATCAAGGTGCGCAGGGGCGGATTGGCGACCGTCTCGGGCAGCGAGGCGATCCTGAGGCGTTCCTCCAGCAACTCCGATGTGATCGATGAGCGGTCGTAAACCAGCAGGTCGGTGACCCGCGCGAGCTTTTCGAGCGTCGGTCCCTCCCCGCCATAGAAGTCGAGCATGCGCTGCAACCCTTCTGTCGGGAACGGCGACAAGGTCGGCAGACCGCCACCCGGCCCCATCAGGATCAGCTTGTCGACCCGCTCGGGGGTGTCGAGCGCCAAGCGCAGGGACGTCATGCCGCCCAGCGAGTTACCCACCAGGCTGGCAGTTTCTATGCCGGCATGGTCCATGACATCGCGCACCGAATTGGCGAGCGCGACGATGAGGCCGTCAGGCTGAGCGCGCGGCGCGGACTGGCCATAACCTGGCAGGTCAAGGACGATGACCCGGTTGCGCCGCGAGAGCGGGCCGATATTCTTTCGATAATTGCTGTAGCCATAGGCGCCCGGACCACCGCCGTGGATCAGGATGATGGCCGGTCCTTCGCCCCAGCTATCCCAGCTATGGTAGTGGACGCGGCCATCGGCGGCATCGGCGAACCGGCTTTCGGGCGCCAGGGTATCGGTCATTATCGTCTCCAGATGTAATGGGGTATGAAGGTGAGGTTCGCCGGGACCGCCCTCAGGCTGCCGGTTCGGCAAGCATTTGGCCGTATCTGTCGCGGATCGCCTTCTTGTCGATCTTGCCAGTGGCTGTGAGCGGGACTGTGTCGATGATGATGCGGTCGGGCATCCACCATTTGACGATGCGAGGTTCCAGCCAACTGCGCATCGCCGCGTCCGACACCGATCCTTCTTCCAGGGGTTCGACGAGCATGATCGGGCGTTCCTCCCATTTGGGATGATGCACCCCGGCCACGGCAGCCACCTTCACGCCTGGACACCCGGCCGCGATATTTTCCAGATCGATCGAGCTGATCCATTCGCCGCCCGATTTGATCACGTCTTTCTTGCGGTCGGTGATCCGCATGAAGCCGAACCGGTCGATGGTGGAGATGTCGCCGGTGTCGAACCAGCCTTCGCTATCGGTTGCCGAAGCTTCGGTGCGATAATAGCGCTCCAGCACCCAGGGTCCGCGCACCATCAAGGCACCCGATGCTTCGCCGTCATGCGGCAGGTTATTGCCGTCCTCATCGACGATCTTCATCGCGATACCGAACATCATCCGGCCTTGCCGGGTCCAGATGGTTTCGTTCTCCTCGTCCTTGCCCAACGCGGCCAGCGCGGGCGTGGGCGTGGAGACGACGCCGAGCGGGCTGGTCTCGGTCATGCCCCAGATCTGCTGCACCACGACGCCGAGCTTGTCGAACGCCACCGCCATGTCGCGCGGCACGGCCGAACCGCCAATGATCACCCGTTGCAGGCTGCCCGGCGTCTCGCCGGTTCGCGCCAGATGATCGAGATACAGCGTCCAGATCGTCGGCACGCCGCCCGAGAAGGTGACGCCTTCGCTCGTTATGAGTTGCTGCAGGCTGGCGCCGTCGAACCTGTCGCAGGGGAAGACGAACTTCACACCGTTGATCGCACCCGCAAAGGGCAGACCCCAGGCGGTCGCGTGATAGAGCGACTGGCACGGCATGACCACGTCGAAGGCGGAGAAGTTGAGCGCGCCGCTCAGGCCCGCCGCCAGCCCGTGCAGCACGACCGAACGATGCGAATAGAGCACCCCCTTGGGATCGCCCGTCGTGCCCGACGTGTAGCACAGGAACGCGCCCGCATTCTCGTCGAACCGCGGCCAGTCAAAGTCTCCGGCCTCATTGGCGATCAGGCGCTCATAACAGCCCCAGCCGTCGATCGCGCGATCGGGGTCGCTCAGCAGGACGTAATGCTCGACCGTCTCCAGCCGGTCCCGGATCCGGTCGACGATCTCGACCATGTTGCGATCGAGCAGCAACACCTTGCTGCCCGCATGGTTGATGGTGAAGACGAGATGGTCGTCGGGCAGGCGCGGATTGGCGGTATGCAGCACCGCCCCCATACCCGGCACCGCGAAGAACAGCTCGAAATGCCGGTGCGTGTTCCACGCCAGCGAACTTACCCGGTCGCCAGGCGCCACGCCTCGCCGGACAAGCGCCTGCGCCGCCTGCGTCGCGCGCTTCCAGGCCCGCGCATAATCATAGCGCCATATCGGCTCATCCACATTCTTCGACACGATCTCCCGGCCGCCATGCGCCGCGGCCGCAAAACGCAGGACGTCGGCAATATTCAGTTGAGCATTCTGCATCAAGCCCGGCAGCACGTCTTTCTCCTCGATCATTCAGACGGGCTGGAACTCGTGACCCCATTCGCTGATGCGATCGTGGATCACCGGCTTCCAGCTCTCCTCGTCATCGATCCTGAGGCCGCCATGGCCTATTTCCATCATGAATTTGGAAGGCGTGTGCGCGTAGAAGGACACGATCCGGTCGTTGGAATGCTGACCCAGTGTCAGTCCGATAGCGATCCCGGCGGCCTGCACGCGTTCATACGCCCTCTCGACATCCTCCATATTATTCATTTCCAACTCGAAATGATGGAGTTTGCTCTCTCCTCCCAGCCCCTCGGCGAAGGCGATCGAATGATGGCGCGGGCTGGTGTGCAGGAACGAGGCATGCATCGTGCTGCCATCGGGCAGCGGCTGGTAGATATAGTCAGAAAGCTGCGCGAACAGCGCCTCGCGCATGAACTTCTCGTCGCCCTTGTGATCGGTTGAGTTGAAGGCGGCATGACCGAGCCCCTGATCACCAGTCAAGAAACCGTGCGGGACCTTGTTCGAAACAAAAGGGAATTCCGCATCTTCCAGGCCCAGCGCGATCTCGTGCCGAGCTCCGACGGGTCCGACAAATTGGAAATACCGCTCCACGCCCCGCAACCGGGCGGACGCGTCGTCGCCATCCCGCATCGCAATACCAAGGCTGTCGAGATGCGAGCGCAGATGATCGAAGTTCTCCTGGCTCCCCGCGTCCCAGCCGACCCAGGCGATGTCGTCCGCAGGTCCGTTCACAAAGTGAAAGCGCCGGGCCTTCTCGTCGATCCGGTAGAACAGCCCATCGCCCGACCGCTCGACGCCAACACCGATCAACCCCGCATAACGCTCCCACGCATCCAGATCCGATACCTCAAAGCCAAAATAGGCAGTCCTGATTATCATCTGCATTTCCTTTCACGAGCATCGCCGTTATTGTGGCATGTCAGTCCGACTATTGGGGGCCAGCGGGATCTCGAAGTGACTCCATGCGACCGGTAGGGCAGTTTGTGGCCTGGCCACCGAACATAGCGCTACCCCATGAGCGGACCGCATGCCCTGATGGCCGCCGTCTTTCACCATCAGTATTTGAACGCCACGCTGGCGCCATAGGTCGCTGGCTTGTTGGCATAGCGCACGACGGTGTCGAAACCCGCGACCACATTGTTCCAGTAGTATTTGTTGAGAACGTTTTTTCCCCAGAAGGAAAAGCGCCAGCGTCCATCGGGCGATTCAACGCCCGCACGCAAGTCGACCAACGCATAGTCGTTGATGCGGAAAAGAGGCGCCGCACCGACGGCTGACGCCGTAAGGGTTGACGGGTTGAGGTTGCCGCCGATCACCGAGACAGTACTCGAACGATAGGTTAGGCTCGCCCCGAGGAAACCATTGACAGCATCGCTGATCGGGAACTCATAGTCGACGTTCGTCCCGACCTGATACTTTGGCGTGTACGGGACGGCGACACCGGCGAAATTTGCCGGGACACCACCGGCATTTATGCCCGCGAATCTGTCAATCTTGGCGTCAAGATAAGTGAATGTGCTGCTCACCGTCAGCGATGAAATTGGCCTGGCTACGATCTCGAGTTCGAATCCCTTGATCGTCGACTTCGGGATGTTCTGCAGCACATCGAGAATACCGAACGGCCCCGCGTCCTCTTTCGAGCGCAACTGCTTGTTCCTGTAGTCATAGTAGAAGGCGGCGCCGTTGAACTGCAGCGCCCGATCCAGCAGAGAGGCCTTGAAGCCGGCCTCATAGGCCAGCACGGACTCCTGCTTGACCGGAAGATATTGGGTGAACTCGAACGCGGAAACGGTTGGAAAGCTACCAGCCTTGTAGCCCTTGGCAACGTTGCCATAGAGCAGCACGCCAGGTCGTGGCTTCCAGTCGACGCCCACCCGCCAGGACACATTATCTTCGTGGAGCGTATCGACGTAATTGCCCGGCGATCCAGGCGCCACATTGCCGACCGCGTGAGACAATAGGTTAACCGCGAAACAATCGCCGGTCTGATAGGGTCCAAACGCGCCGCCCAGCAGAACATCGTAGAAGAACGGGCCGCTGCCCTTGGCGTCACCACTCAAGTCTCGGTTACAGCTGTCAACGGATGTTTTGGCGTTGGTATATCTAGCGCCGGCCTTCAGCGTCAGGGTGTGCGAGATATCATACTCGACGTTTGCGAATGAGGCATAGTTGGTCATTCTCTGAAGGGCCGAATGGGTTTCGCTCCGGATCGGATATCCGAGCACAGCGCCAAGCGTCGCATTGGATGATGATGCGGAGATATCGCCATCGACGATCTGATCAATCTTGCTGTGTTCATAATTAACGCCGACCACCCATCTTAAAGCTTGGTGGCTCCCATTGGATAGCCGAAGTTCCTGGGAGAAACTCTTGATCGTGCCACGGTCGCGGACCAGATCCACATCGCGCGTTGGCAAGCCATCGCCATCGGTTCCCTGCCGCTGCTTGTAATCGACATAGGCAGTGAGCGAGGTGAGTGTGATCGCATCAGTCACATCGATGTCCCCACGGAGAGATGACTGCCACATACGGTTGTCCGCGAACGGAAATCCGGGCGTCCAGTCAGCAGCGCGCGCTGTCAGTGGCGAGAAGGTAGCGGCCGCGACGCCCGGATCGAGAATTGGATTTTGTGGCGTCAAGCCGATATATTGCGCCGCAGCTGTCTGACTTTTGTCCTTCCAACCGTTGATGTTCAGCAAGAAGCGAGCGCCGTCCGACGGCTCAAAGGCGACCTGCAACCGGCCCATATAGTTTTCGACCTTGCCGTTGCGGTCATTCGGGCGCGAGTTGCTGATCTGCCAGCCATCGGCGCGCTCCACTCGACCACTCAGCCGGGCCTTGAGGGTGTCCGATAGCGGGCCACTGACATAGCCTTCGCCAATCACCTCGTTGAACCTGCCGTAGCTGAGATCTGCGCCGGCATGGAATATGTCGGTGGGCTTGGCCGCAACATAATTGATCGCACCGCCCGTTGCATTCTGACCGAACAGCGTGCCCTGCGGGCCTTTTAGCACCTCGACCCGTTCCAGATCATAAGCCGAATGCGAAGCCAGCACGGGGAAAGGCAGTGGCACCTCGTCGGAATATACACTGACGGTGGGATAGGAGCCAATCGACGTTTCGTAAAAGCCGACGCCGCGTAGCGTATAGACAGGTGTATTGCTTGATGTGTTTGTAAAGCTCAGGCTTGGAATTGTTTGTGCCAAATCCGCCAGCGAGTTGATCTGCTGGTTCTTGAGCGCGTCGCCGGAAACGACGGCGACGGTGAGGCCCACATCGTTGAGCTTCTGCTCCCGCTTGTTAGCGGTGACGACGATATCGGCAATATTCGCATCGGCGCCGTCCTGCGGCGTCTGGGCGAAAGCCGGCGCGTAGCCAAGGCCGAACGAAGATAACACGAGCGCAATCGAACACAGCGAAACTTGTTGCGACCTGCCTATAACTTTCCTCATCCGAACATCCCCTCGCTTGTTTATTCGCCCAGCCCTTGATGCACTAGGCAGTGCTTGTATTGCGCCCTCCTATGCAAAGGATGTGCCAAGTTGCGCCGCGAGCCGTAACGGCCGGACACTCAAAATCAACCCATTGAGATTAAACAACAAATTTTGAGAGAAATGGGTGCGATGCTGAACGCGATCATCGATTGTTTCGTGTGTCTCGGTTCTCTCGAGCTGCTTTCACGGAAAGCCATGTTTTTTGGGGCCAGCGTCAATCGACAAACAGGAAATGATCCATCATATTTGACGCGCTCATCAGCTACATTGACACATTCGGCCCTACGATCTACCACGATAACTATGTAACAATGCTCGGTGTCGCGGCGCTCCGCCCGCGAGAAGGCGACAAGCTGGATCGCGGCGACCGCATCGAAAATAACTAAGCAGGTGCCAGGAGAGGGCTATTGGCGACCGTCCAGAATAAGGATACTTTTCAGGATCGCGGCCACATAATGCTGGCCGGCGAAACCGGCGCGAGCCGGATCAACGGCCACCGGATTACCGACCTCCTTCAACGCCTGATGTTCGATCCGGCGCGTGGACGGATTTGGTTCGACGACCGGCGCATGATCCTCCTGCAGGCGAAATTCCTCGGCGTGCTCAGGTCCGAACTGATCGATACGGTGGGGCTTGAACTGACCAAGGGCCTGCTGGCCCGGATCGGCTATCTCTCGGGAGAAGATGACGGGCAAATGGCCCGCAAGCTAAGCGACAGCAATACCGGCGTTATCGAAGCCATTGCGACGGGAATGCAGTTCCATTCGATCGAAGGGATCGTGACCGTCGAACTAGTCAAGCTGGAGATCAGCGAGGAAGATGAACATTTCTACGGCGAGTTCCTGTGGCGCGACTGCGCCGAGGAAGAGATGCACACGACAACCTACGGCAAGTCGCAGGAGCCCACATGCTGGATGCAGGCAGGATATGCGTCGGGCTATTTGAGCGCCTTTACCGGGAAGTCGATCTTGGCGCGCGAGGTCGAATGCCGCTCAATGGGTTTCCCTGTCTGCCGCGTGGTCTGCAAGCGCGCGGACGATTGGGAAGTGCTGGCAGGTGAGGACCATCACTGCGGGACCGGCCACGACAATCTGCGCCATTCCGGGTCCGTCCGCGCTGGAGATTCGCCGCCGTCGGGCGCTTCAGCGGATGAGGGCGAAGGCGAGGTGGGGGGGGCGCCGGAGAGCCCGGTAGGCGACTCCCCCGCGTTCAGAATGGTGATGCGCAGGATTGCGAGAGCGGCTCCGACGCGAGCCACGGTGTTCCTGCAAGGCGAAAGCGGCGTCGGCAAAAGCATGTTCGCCCGCGAGCTTCACCGGATGGGTCATCCCAAGTCGCCGTTCGTTGAGCTCAATTGCGCCGCGATTCCAGACCAACTCCTCGAATCCGAACTGTTCGGGGCCGAGAAGGGCGCCTTTACCGGCGCCACTGAATCGCGCAAGGGGCGCTTCGAGGCTGCAGATGGGGGCACAATCTTCCTCGATGAAGTCGGACTCCTCTCTCCGGGCTCGCAGGGAAAGCTGCTTCGCGTCCTCCAAACCGGCGAACTGGAACGGCTGGGAAGCAACAAGACGGTAAGGGTGGACGTCCGCGTGATCGCGGCGACCAACGAGGATCTCACCGAGGCCGTGAGGACGCGGGGATTTCGCGAAGATCTCTACTACCGATTGAACGTCATCCCAATCATGGTACCGCCCTTGCGCGACCGTAAGGACGACATCCCCATCCTGGTCAGGCGGTTCCTTCAGAAATTTGCGGAGAAGCACGGACGGAGCATCCCGGGGATATCCACGCGGGCGCTTCATGCATTGATCAGCTATCCTTGGCCCGGCAACATTAGGGAACTTGAGAACGTGCTTGAGCGTGGCGTCGTCCTCGCCGATGCGCATTGTCCGATCGATATCGAGCATCTCTTCACGCTCGACAGCGCCTTCAGCGAGTCCAGCCTGCTTGGGTTGAATCAGTTCGGCCGGATTGTGCTGAATGCCGGCGGTGCCATGCCAGAAGGCGACGCTACGGGCGCCCTAGCCGACAACGGCTCGATCGCTTCGATTGCCGAAAATGCAGTGGTCAATCAAGGCCTGGGCCTGTTCGAGATCGAAGACGCCGTGGTCCGTGCGACTCTCAAGGCCACCGACGGCAATGTGTCGCACGCCGCACGCTTGCTCAAGATTTCGCGTGGGCAGCTCGATCATCGGATTAAGCGGCTGGACGGCAAGCAATGATCGCAATGGAGGTTTTGTGACGGAGAGGTCTACCGCTACGATGAGGCGTTCGACCCGGACGCGGCTGATGACGCGCCAGAAACTTATCGACGCGACACGACGCATCATGATGAACCGGAATCCCGAAGCAGCCACTATCGCCGATATCACCGAGGAAGCTGATGTAGGCTTCGGCAGTTTCTATAATCACTTCAGCTCGAAGCAGGACATACTCGACGCCATCTACGACAGCTGCAGCGCGGATTTCGTTGCTGTCGCGCGCGACATGATCTCCGATGAATCGGACGTCACCCGGAATATTTCATATCTCCTGCGGCTCGTGCTGTGTCGATCGCGGGCGGATCACCTGTGGGCGCGATGCATGGCAAAAGAGCTGGTGGCGAGTGACACTTACAGCTCCGACTTTTCCAGGCTCTTCAGGACGCAGTTCTCGGTTGGCAAGCAGTTGGGCCAGATCCATTTCCTCAATGTGGAGCGGGCCTTGAGAATGGTGTTTGCCTGCCTGCATGGCGCGATCCAGGACATTCTCGCTCATAGCCGGGATCAGTCCTTCGAGGACGAGTGCATTGAGTTGTCCCTGCGCATAATCGGCATCTCGGTGATGCAGGCGGAAGTTCTGGCCAGCACGCCGCTGCCTAATCAGTTTGCTTTGGTTGCAAATGAACAATCTTGCCAAAACTCGAGCGGCATGACCGACGATCAAGGGGGTATCCGTCTCTAGCAGCCGCCACCGCGATCAGCCTCCGCGTGCGCGCAGGATTTCGCTAAAAGGTGTCAAGTTAACGGTGTGTCGAACGCCGCGTTGTATTACGGTTTCCCACCTCTTTAGTGGCTCAAGACACCGCCGCGAATGAAGCGGAAATGCCGCTTCGACTTGCGCCGAAGCGGTGCGGCCGACCCCCAATCCGCCGGAGAGCGGGTCGGCCGCAGCTTCCTCACATCTGGAAAAACTTGTCTATCAGCGAGGCGCACTCCCCCGTGCTCGGATTTTTGAACCAGTTAATGGCATTACGCTCCGGATCGCCCGAGTAGAGGCGCTCGTACAAGCCCTGCCGGGAACCGAATTCGGTGCCCGTCATGTCCCAGGCCATTTTCAGCAATTTCAGGCGCTCCTTGGAATCGAAGCCTTCCGCTATGAGGTAGCGATCCATCATCGATCCCACCTCCGGCCGGTCATAGTCGGCCTCGGTCGGGGCCAGGACGCCCGATCCCGCAGCCAATCGCAGGACGTCTACCGCCTTGGTATTGATATAGGGAAACAGGAAATTGAGCGCCGCGAAGCCCGAAACGGTCTGAAAAACCGGACTGGACAGGCCGTCACCCGCAGCTATTTTCTCGCCCTTAGCAAATGCCTCGATGCGCTTTTGGGCATCGACGATGCTCGCGGTTCGGATACCTTCGGCGATGTTGACCCAACCGACAAGCTCGCCGATGGCAGCCTGGAATTTGGGCGTCTTGTCGCGCTTGTTCATGCGTGCGACGGCCGTTGCCATCCCGGTCAGGAAACGCGTCTTCATAGTCGAACGCGTACAAGCCTGGATCACCATATAGCCAGCGCCGAACTGCATGATCCCGTTATAGGCTTCCAAATCACCGTTGACGATCAGGCGATCGTTCGGGACGAAAACCTTGTCGAAGACGAGGATGGCGTCCCCCTCGTCGAAGCGGCTGGTCAAGGGACGGTCGAAGGAATTCTGGCCGTTATCATAGGTTTGGCGCGCCAGGATCGAGAGGCCCGGTGCGTTCATGGGCAACTGGAAGGCAAGAACGAAGTCTTCCTCTCCCGCTTTGCGCGGAAAATAGGGGCCAATATAGCATTCGTTTGCGACAGGGGCGAGCGTCGAAAGCAGGCGGCAGCCGCTTACCACCACACCATCGGCCCGGCGCTCGACGACCCGAACGGCCTCGTTGGGCGCGTCATCCCTCGACCGGTCCGTCTGCGGATCGATGAGTGCATGGGTGACCTGAAGATCATTCTCCCGGCAATTGTCGATGATCTTCTGGGCCTTGTCGGCCGCCTCGCTCTTGCCCAGGACGCGCAACGCACAAACCTGGTCCATGAGATAGGCCGACATGAAATCGGTCAATCGCCCCATCAGGCCAAAGGTACTCTGAGCGCGAACATGATAGCAGGCGGCCAGTTGCTCGAACTCTTCCTTCGTCCTTGCCTCCAGATAGGTTTTACTCACCAAGTCTCCAGTGGAAGGCGACCTGAAGGTTAGCATCTCCTGGAACGACGGATCGTTCTGCTGGTCGTAGATGCGAGCGATGGTGTTGATTACACCTTTCAGCGGGCCATATTCGGTTACGTCCGTGATTAACTTTCCGTCGACAAACAACTGTCGATTATCACGAAGCGAAGTCCTATAGTCATCCCCGGTTTTGATACCCATGATTAATCCTCTTCCTATTCAAAAATGTCTTAAAATCTTCCAATGCCGGGCGTAAATCATGCATCGGCAGTGACGGACGGCGCAGCCGACAATCATGAGAACCTGCCGAAACCCGTTTCGCGACTGATCGATGCGCGGGGAAAGGAACCCCGCGAGACAGTCACAGCTTCTCGTAATCCTTTAATCGGATGGCATTTGCCGCAGACTGGATAAAACTACCGGCAGAGTCATCGTCGTCCACGGCATTCGAGCCATCCTTCAGGAGGCGAAATCGCTCTTCCCTCCTGTCGACTTCCTCTTTCGTGGCGGGCACCGACATCTCGGGGCAATCGGTCAATATTCGCTGGTTCTGCTCGGCATATGGCCGCGCTTGTTCTTCATAGCGTGCAAAGGCGATCTGGTAGTCGCCATCCGCCGCCTTCAATTCGCCAGCGAGGACATAGGCCTCCACAACCGCGAGACTGGTTCCCTGCCCAGTCAGCAATGTGGGCGCAGATGCGGCGTCGCCGATCAGCGCGACACGCCCGTTCGACCAGCGAGGCATGTGTATCTGAGTGACCTCGTCGAAGTACAGGTCGGTGCTGATGCGGAGCCCATCGAGCAGAGTCTGCACGCCCCAGGTTGTATCGCCATCAAACGCTTTGGCCAGGATTGCCTTCTGCGCTTCCAGGTCGCCTCTATCGAAATCCAGTGGTGGCGATGAAAATACCAATAGGCCGCGCGTGTGCTTGCCCGGGCCATAGTCGATGTTGCTGATCATCTTTCCGGGCATCTGACGCATCAGCCATTGACGGTCGAGCTTCAGCGTATTGGGGATCGTGAAAATTCCGGCATAGAGCCCCAGCGGTCGCTTAAACTGATCCGCAGGACCAAATGCAAGCTCGCGAACCTTGGAATGTAGTCCATCCGCACCGATCACCAGATCAAAGCGGCGCGGCGCGCCATGCGCGAACGTCACGTCAACGCCGTCCTCGTCCTGGGCGATCGACTTGATCGAGTCCCCGAAGATATATTCGACCCCCTCGCAGGCGCTTTCCTGAAGCATGTCGGTCAGGTCGTCCCGCAGCACCTCGACGTCGCCAGCGACACCTTCGCCCGCTCCGAAGTTTCCGTCGGTCTGCCAGATGACCTCACCTTCGGCATTGTACCGTCGGATCTCGCGCATGTTGACCGCCGCCTTGCGACAGGCTTCCAATATGCCCATGCGATCGGCCACCTCGACCGCCGCACCGCGAAGATCTATTGCAAAGCCGCCCTTGCGTGGGCCAGGCGAGCGTTCGACGACAGTTGGCTCGAAGCCGTAACGACGCAGCCAGTAGCCGACACTTTGCCCTGCTGAGCCAGCACCGGAAATAAGAACCGAACGATTTAGAAGCTGGGTTTCCGTCTTACTCGACATTATCATCTCCAGATGCCGTATCCAACTACGGCGATTTTCTCATTGCTGCGTTCAAGGAGTGGACCACGGCTGCGCAGGCGTTCATCGCTGATGCGATTAGTTGCCGGGCGCAGCACTTGACTCAGGTGACAATCCTCAGGCGCTCCTCCGTGATACAGCAACTTCCGTGCCATCTGAGATGGCGACGCATCGAAAAGGACGATGTGATTGTTTATATTAAGTTAAATCGGAAAATCTGCTGCGTTGAAGCATTTGCCTTCCTCAGGAATCGTCGTCGTCACGAACTCTTTGAGTAAGGCACCTGGAGACGGATAAGGACAATTCGGAACACAATTATCACAGCTGATAACAATATCAAACATGATGCGGAGTTTGTCGGCGTGCCACCGAGGCTGAGGCGCCTCGACCGTGATCGGAGTCGCCGAAGCGGGCAAGGAGGTCAGGTTGTGTCCGTTCCGACTCGTCGCCGGCCCCGTTTGGCGGGGCAGTGCTTCGGCGGTGCTAAGGGCTGCGCGCTCGAGGAAATGGGAAAGACGACGTATCTCGCCCGCGAAGGAGAGCGGCTCCTCCAGTGCCGCATATCGTCGCCTGCAGACATCGGTTGCCAGCGTGTGATGTTATAGGTGCGCTCGGCGAGGTTACGCGGCGGACAGGGAATGAATTCTGCTGGTTACAATGCGACGCCCGTCAGCACGTTGACCTTTTATATCCGCATAGCCTCAATTGGGCACTTCTTAGGTTTATGCGTCTGCACAGAGCGATATCCGAACTCGCGGCCTAGAGCGCTGCGATAGGCGGTCTCGGGGGGGTGATCCGTCGGCGACTGGTCAGCCGAGCAACTCGCCACCATATTCAGGTATATGCTCGCAACGACGTCGTTGTGGGCGCTGCCAGCCAGCTCGCCCGCCGATCCCTAATCGCCCTTTTGGGCGCCGAACCGTTCATAGCCCGTCTTATACTTTGCTCTGGCCATTCCCATGACATCTAACGCTCACGCGTTGCCAAAAGTCGTCCGAGTTTCCGAGGGTCTGCGGTCTCCAAGAACCGTGCCTGGTAAGGAGTCACCGATTAACGAAGTTATCCACCAGTGCGTTGAACTCGTCGGGACGTTCCCATTGTGCCCAGTGGCCGCATTTGGAGAAGATGTGCATGTCGGCATTGGGGATGAGCTTGCGCAGGATGAACCCGGCGTCGAGCGGTAGGACGCGATCTTCGGCGCCCCAGACGATGAGGGTCGGGCTTGCGAGCCTTTCGAGCCCCTGTTTCCAGAGATGGTCCTTGGGGTGCGCCATCAAGGTGCGCAGGGGCGGATTGGCGACCGTCTCGGGCAGCGAGGCGATCCTGAGGCGTTCCTCCAGCAACTCCGATGTGATCGATGAGCGGTCGTAAACCAGCAGGTCGGTGACCCGCGCGAGCTTTTCGAGCGTCGGTCCCTCCCCGCCATAGAAGTCGAGCATGCGCTGCAACCCTTCTGTCGGGAACGGCGACAAGGTCGGCAGACCGCCACCCGGCCCCATCAGGATCAGCTTGTCGACCCGCTCGGGGGTGTCGAGCGCCAAGCGCAGGGACGTCATGCCGCCCAGCGAGTTACCCACCAGGCTGGCAGTTTCTATGCCGGCATGGTCCATGACATCGCGCACCGAATTGGCGAGCGCGACGATGAGGCCGTCAGGCTGAGCGCGCGGCGCGGACTGGCCATAACCTGGCAGGTCAAGGACGATGACCCGGTTGCGCCGCGAGAGCGGGCCGATATTCTTTCGATAATTGCTGTAGCCATAGGCGCCCGGACCACCGCCGTGGATCAGGATGATGGCCGGTCCTTCGCCCCAGCTATCCCAGCTATGGTAGTGGACGCGGCCATCGGCGGCATCGGCGAACCGGCTTTCGGGCGCCAGGGTATCGGTCATTATCGTCTCCAGATGTAATGGGGTATGAAGGTGAGGTTCGCCGGGACCGCCCTCAGGCTGCCGGTTCGGCAAGCATTTGGCCGTATCTGTCGCGGATCGCCTTCTTGTCGATCTTGCCAGTGGCTGTGAGCGGGACTGTGTCGATGATGATGCGGTCGGGCATCCACCATTTGACGATGCGAGGTTCCAGCCAACTGCGCATCGCCGCGTCCGACACCGATCCTTCTTCCAGGGGTTCGACGAGCATGATCGGGCGTTCCTCCCATTTGGGATGATGCACCCCGGCCACGGCAGCCACCTTCACGCCTGGACACCCGGCCGCGATATTTTCCAGATCGATCGAGCTGATCCATTCGCCGCCCGATTTGATCACGTCTTTCTTGCGGTCGGTGATCCGCATGAAGCCGAACCGGTCGATGGTGGAGATGTCGCCGGTGTCGAACCAGCCTTCGCTATCGGTTGCCGAAGCTTCGGTGCGATAATAGCGCTCCAGCACCCAGGGTCCGCGCACCATCAAGGCACCCGATGCTTCGCCGTCATGCGGCAGGTTATTGCCGTCCTCATCGACGATCTTCATCGCGATACCGAACATCATCCGGCCTTGCCGGGTCCAGATGGTTTCGTTCTCCTCGTCCTTGCCCAACGCGGCCAGCGCGGGCGTGGGCGTGGAGACGACGCCGAGCGGGCTGGTCTCGGTCATGCCCCAGATCTGCTGCACCACGACGCCGAGCTTGTCGAACGCCACCGCCATGTCGCGCGGCACGGCCGAACCGCCAATGATCACCCGTTGCAGGCTGCCCGGCGTCTCGCCGGTTCGCGCCAGATGATCGAGATACAGCGTCCAGATCGTCGGCACGCCGCCCGAGAAGGTGACGCCTTCGCTCGTTATGAGTTGCTGCAGGCTGGCGCCGTCGAACCTGTCGCAGGGGAAGACGAACTTCACACCGTTGATCGCACCCGCAAAGGGCAGACCCCAGGCGGTCGCGTGATAGAGCGACTGGCACGGCATGACCACGTCGAAGGCGGAGAAGTTGAGCGCGCCGCTCAGGCCCGCCGCCAGCCCGTGCAGCACGACCGAACGGTGCGAGTAGAGCACCCCCTTGGGATCGCCCGTCGTCCCCGACGTATAACACAGGAACGCGCCCGCATTCTCGTCGAGCCGGGGCCAGGCAAAGTCTCCGGCCTCACCGGCGATCAGGCGCTCATAGCAGCCCCAACCATCGATCGCGCGCTCAGCATCGCTCAGCACGACATAATGCTCGACCGTCTCCAGCCGGTCGCGGATCCGATCAACGATCTCGACCATGTTGCGATCGAGCAGCAGTACTTTGCTGCCGGCATGGTTGATGGTGAAGACGAGATGGTCGTCGGGCAGGCGCGGGTTGGCGGTATGCAGCACCGCGCCTATGCCCGGCACCGCGAAGAACAGCTCGAAATGCCGGTGCGTGTTCCAGGCGAGCGAACTTACGCGGTCGCCAGCCACCACGCCCAATCGGAGAAGCGCATGGGCCGCTTGCGCCGCGCGCGTCCAGGCCCCCGCATAATCATAGCGCCATATCGGCTCATCGACATTTTTCGACACGATCTCCCGGTCGCAATGCGCCGCAGCCGCAAAACGCAGGATGTCGGCGATATTGAGTGGGGCATTCTGCATCAGTCCCGGAAGCACGTCTGTCTCCTCGATCATTCAGACGGCCTGGAACTCGTGGCCCCATTCGCTGATGCGGTCGTGGATCACCGGCTCCCAGCTTTCCTCGTCATCAATCCGCAGGCCGCCATAGCCTACCTCCATCATGAATTTGGAAGGCGTGTGCGCATAGAAGGACACGATCTTGTCGTTCGAATGCTGGCCCAGCGTGAGTCCGATACCGATCCCGGCCGCCTGCACGCGTTCATACGCCCTTTCGACATCCTCCAGCTTGTTCATCTCAAGCTCGAAGTGGTGGAGTTTGCTGTCTCCTCCGAGCCCTTCGGCAAAGGCAATCGAATGGTGTCGCGGGCTGGTGTGCAGGAACGAGGCGTGCATCGTGCTGCCGTCGGGCAGTGGCTGATAGATATAGTCGGAAAGCTGCGCGAACAGCGCTTCGCGCATGAACTTCTCGTCGCCCTTGTGATCGGTTGAGTTGAAGGCGACATGACCGAGCCCCTGATCGCCCGTCACGAAACCATGCGGCACCTTGTCGGAAACGAACGGGGAGCCCGCATCTTCCAGGCCCAGCGCGATCTCGTGCCGCGCTCCGACAGGTCCTACGAAATGGAAAAACCGGTCAACGCCCCGCAATCGGGCGGACGCATCGTCGCCATCATGCGTGGGGATACCAAGGCTTTCAAGATGCGAGCGCAGGTGGTCGAAGCTCGTTTGGCTCCCCGCATCCCAGCCGACGCAGGCGATGTCGTCCGCAGGTCCGTTCACAAAGTGAAAGCGCCGGGCCTTCTCGTCGATCCGGTAGAACAGCCCATCGCCCGACCGCTCGACGCCAACACCGATCAACCCCGCATAACGCTCCCACGCATCCAGATCCGATACCTCAAAGCCAAAATAGGCAGTCCTGATTATCATCTGCATTTCCTTTCACGAGCATCGCCGTTATTGTGGCATGTCAGTCCGACTATTGGGGGCCAGCGGGATCTCGAAGTGACTCCATGCGACCGGTAGGGCAGTTTGTGGCCTGGCCACCGAACATAGCGCTACCCCATGAGCGGACCGCATGCCCTGATGGCCGCCGTCTTTCACCATCAGTATTTGAACGCCACGCTGGCGCCATAGGTCGCTGGCTTGTTGGCATAGCGCACGACGGTGTCGAAACCCGCGACCACATTGTTCCAGTAGTATTTGTTGAGAACGTTTTTTCCCCAGAAGGAAAAGCGCCAGCGTCCATCGGGCGATTCAACGCCCGCACGCAAGTCGACCAACGCATAGTCGTTGATGCGGAAAAGAGGCGCCGCACCGACGGCTGACGCCGTAAGGGTTGACGGGTTGAGGTTGCCGCCGATCACCGAGACAGTACTCGAACGATAGGTTAGGCTCGCCCCGAGGAAACCATTGACAGCATCGCTGATCGGGAACTCATAGTCGACGTTCGTCCCGACCTGATACTTTGGCGTGTACGGGACGGCGACACCGGCGAAATTTGCCGGGACACCACCGGCATTTATGCCCGCGAATCTGTCAATCTTGGCGTCAAGATAAGTGAATGTGCTGCTCACCGTCAGCGATGAAATTGGCCTGGCTACGATCTCGAGTTCGAATCCCTTGATCGTCGACTTCGGGATGTTCTGCAGCACATCGAGAATACCGAACGGCCCCGCGTCCTCTTTCGAGCGCAACTGCTTGTTCCTGTAGTCATAGTAGAAGGCGGCGCCGTTGAACTGCAGCGCCCGATCCAGCAGAGAGGCCTTGAAGCCGGCCTCATAGGCCAGCACGGACTCCTGCTTGACCGGAAGATATTGGGTGAACTCGAACGCGGAAACGGTTGGAAAGCTACCAGCCTTGTAGCCCTTGGCAACGTTGCCATAGAGCAGCACGCCAGGTCGTGGCTTCCAGTCGACGCCCACCCGCCAGGACACATTATCTTCGTGGAGCGTATCGACGTAATTGCCCGGCGATCCAGGCGCCACATTGCCGACCGCGTGAGACAATAGGTTAACCGCGAAACAATCGCCGGTCTGATAGGGTCCAAACGCGCCGCCCAGCAGAACATCGTAGAAGAACGGGCCGCTGCCCTTGGCGTCACCACTCAAGTCTCGGTTACAGCTGTCAACGGATGTTTTGGCGTTGGTATATCTAGCGCCGGCCTTCAGCGTCAGGGTGTGCGAGATATCATACTCGACGTTTGCGAATGAGGCATAGTTGGTCATTCTCTGAAGGGCCGAATGGGTTTCGCTCCGGATCGGATATCCGAGCACAGCGCCAAGCGTCGCATTGGATGATGATGCGGAGATATCGCCATCGACGATCTGATCAATCTTGCTGTGTTCATAATTAACGCCGACCACCCATCTTAAAGCTTGGTGGCTCCCATTGGATAGCCGAAGTTCCTGGGAGAAACTCTTGATCGTGCCACGGTCGCGGACCAGATCCACATCGCGCGTTGGCAAGCCATCGCCATCGGTTCCCTGCCGCTGCTTGTAATCGACATAGGCAGTGAGCGAGGTGAGTGTGATCGCATCAGTCACATCGATGTCCCCACGGAGAGATGACTGCCACATACGGTTGTCCGCGAACGGAAATCCGGGCGTCCAGTCAGCAGCGCGCGCTGTCAGTGGCGAGAAGGTAGCGGCCGCGACGCCCGGATCGAGAATTGGATTTTGTGGCGTCAAGCCGATATATTGCGCCGCAGCTGTCTGACTTTTGTCCTTCCAACCGTTGATGTTCAGCAAGAAGCGAGCGCCGTCCGACGGCTCAAAGGCGACCTGCAACCGGCCCATATAGTTTTCGACCTTGCCGTTGCGGTCATTCGGGCGCGAGTTGCTGATCTGCCAGCCATCGGCGCGCTCCACTCGACCACTCAGCCGGGCCTTGAGGGTGTCCGATAGCGGGCCACTGACATAGCCTTCGCCAATCACCTCGTTGAACCTGCCGTAGCTGAGATCTGCGCCGGCATGGAATATGTCGGTGGGCTTGGCCGCAACATAATTGATCGCACCGCCCGTTGCATTCTGACCGAACAGCGTGCCCTGCGGGCCTTTTAGCACCTCGACCCGTTCCAGATCATAAGCCGAATGCGAAGCCAGCACGGGGAAAGGCAGTGGCACCTCGTCGGAATATACACTGACGGTGGGATAGGAGCCAATCGACGTTTCGTAAAAGCCGACGCCGCGTAGCGTATAGACAGGTGTATTGCTTGATGTGTTTGTAAAGCTCAGGCTTGGAATTGTTTGTGCCAAATCCGCCAGCGAGTTGATCTGCTGGTTCTTGAGCGCGTCGCCGGAAACGACGGCGACGGTGAGGCCCACATCGTTGAGCTTCTGCTCCCGCTTGTTAGCGGTGACGACGATATCGGCAATATTCGCATCGGCGCCGTCCTGCGGCGTCTGGGCGAAAGCCGGCGCGTAGCCAAGGCCGAACGAAGATAACACGAGCGCAATCGAACACAGCGAAACTTGTTGCGACCTGCCTATAACTTTCCTCATCCGAACATCCCCTCGCTTGTTTATTCGCCCAGCCCTTGATGCACTAGGCAGTGCTTGTATTGCGCCCTCCTATGCAAAGGATGTGCCAAGTTGCGCCGCGAGCCGTAACGGCCGGACACTCAAAATCAACCCATTGAGATTAAACAACAAATTTTGAGAGAAATGGGTGCGATGCTGAACGCGATCATCGATTGTTTCGTGTGTCTCGGTTCTCTCGAGCTGCTTTCACGGAAAGCCATGTTTTTTGGGGCCAGCGTCAATCGACAAACAGGAAATGATCCATCATATTTGACGCGCTCATCAGCTACATTGACACATTCGGCCCTACGATCTACCACGATAACTATGTAACAATGCTCGGTGTCGCGGCGCTCCGCCCGCGAGAAGGCGACAAGCTGGATCGCGGCGACCGCATCGAAAATAACTAAGCAGGTGCCAGGAGAGGGCTATTGGCGACCGTCCAGAATAAGGATACTTTTCAGGATCGCGGCCACATAATGCTGGCCGGCGAAACCGGCGCGAGCCGGATCAACGGCCACCGGATTACCGACCTCCTTCAACGCCTGATGTTCGATCCGGCGCGTGGACGGATTTGGTTCGACGACCGGCGCATGATCCTCCTGCAGGCGAAATTCCTCGGCGTGCTCAGGTCCGAACTGATCGATACGGTGGGGCTTGAACTGACCAAGGGCCTGCTGGCCCGGATCGGCTATCTCTCGGGAGAAGATGACGGGCAAATGGCCCGCAAGCTAAGCGACAGCAATACCGGCGTTATCGAAGCCATTGCGACGGGAATGCAGTTCCATTCGATCGAAGGGATCGTGACCGTCGAACTAGTCAAGCTGGAGATCAGCGAGGAAGATGAACATTTCTACGGCGAGTTCCTGTGGCGCGACTGCGCCGAGGAAGAGATGCACACGACAACCTACGGCAAGTCGCAGGAGCCCACATGCTGGATGCAGGCAGGATATGCGTCGGGCTATTTGAGCGCCTTTACCGGGAAGTCGATCTTGGCGCGCGAGGTCGAATGCCGCTCAATGGGTTTCCCTGTCTGCCGCGTGGTCTGCAAGCGCGCGGACGATTGGGAAGTGCTGGCAGGTGAGGACCATCACTGCGGGACCGGCCACGACAATCTGCGCCATTCCGGGTCCGTCCGCGCTGGAGATTCGCCGCCGTCGGGCGCTTCAGCGGATGAGGGCGAAGGCGAGGTGGGGGGGGCGCCGGAGAGCCCGGTAGGCGACTCCCCCGCGTTCAGAATGGTGATGCGCAGGATTGCGAGAGCGGCTCCGACGCGAGCCACGGTGTTCCTGCAAGGCGAAAGCGGCGTCGGCAAAAGCATGTTCGCCCGCGAGCTTCACCGGATGGGTCATCCCAAGTCGCCGTTCGTTGAGCTCAATTGCGCCGCGATTCCAGACCAACTCCTCGAATCCGAACTGTTCGGGGCCGAGAAGGGCGCCTTTACCGGCGCCACTGAATCGCGCAAGGGGCGCTTCGAGGCTGCAGATGGGGGCACAATCTTCCTCGATGAAGTCGGACTCCTCTCTCCGGGCTCGCAGGGAAAGCTGCTTCGCGTCCTCCAAACCGGCGAACTGGAACGGCTGGGAAGCAACAAGACGGTAAGGGTGGACGTCCGCGTGATCGCGGCGACCAACGAGGATCTCACCGAGGCCGTGAGGACGCGGGGATTTCGCGAAGATCTCTACTACCGATTGAACGTCATCCCAATCATGGTACCGCCCTTGCGCGACCGTAAGGACGACATCCCCATCCTGGTCAGGCGGTTCCTTCAGAAATTTGCGGAGAAGCACGGACGGAGCATCCCGGGGATATCCACGCGGGCGCTTCATGCATTGATCAGCTATCCTTGGCCCGGCAACATTAGGGAACTTGAGAACGTGCTTGAGCGTGGCGTCGTCCTCGCCGATGCGCATTGTCCGATCGATATCGAGCATCTCTTCACGCTCGACAGCGCCTTCAGCGAGTCCAGCCTGCTTGGGTTGAATCAGTTCGGCCGGATTGTGCTGAATGCCGGCGGTGCCATGCCAGAAGGCGACGCTACGGGCGCCCTAGCCGACAACGGCTCGATCGCTTCGATTGCCGAAAATGCAGTGGTCAATCAAGGCCTGGGCCTGTTCGAGATCGAAGACGCCGTGGTCCGTGCGACTCTCAAGGCCACCGACGGCAATGTGTCGCACGCCGCACGCTTGCTCAAGATTTCGCGTGGGCAGCTCGATCATCGGATTAAGCGGCTGGACGGCAAGCAATGATCGCAATGGAGGTTTTGTGACGGAGAGGTCTACCGCTACGATGAGGCGTTCGACCCGGACGCGGCTGATGACGCGCCAGAAACTTATCGACGCGACACGACGCATCATGATGAACCGGAATCCCGAAGCAGCCACTATCGCCGATATCACCGAGGAAGCTGATGTAGGCTTCGGCAGTTTCTATAATCACTTCAGCTCGAAGCAGGACATACTCGACGCCATCTACGACAGCTGCAGCGCGGATTTCGTTGCTGTCGCGCGCGACATGATCTCCGATGAATCGGACGTCACCCGGAATATTTCATATCTCCTGCGGCTCGTGCTGTGTCGATCGCGGGCGGATCACCTGTGGGCGCGATGCATGGCAAAAGAGCTGGTGGCGAGTGACACTTACAGCTCCGACTTTTCCAGGCTCTTCAGGACGCAGTTCTCGGTTGGCAAGCAGTTGGGCCAGATCCATTTCCTCAATGTGGAGCGGGCCTTGAGAATGGTGTTTGCCTGCCTGCATGGCGCGATCCAGGACATTCTCGCTCATAGCCGGGATCAGTCCTTCGAGGACGAGTGCATTGAGTTGTCCCTGCGCATAATCGGCATCTCGGTGATGCAGGCGGAAGTTCTGGCCAGCACGCCGCTGCCTAATCAGTTTGCTTTGGTTGCAAATGAACAATCTTGCCAAAACTCGAGCGGCATGACCGACGATCAAGGGGGTATCCGTCTCTAGCAGCCGCCACCGCGATCAGCCTCCGCGTGCGCGCAGGATTTCGCTAAAAGGTGTCAAGTTAACGGTGTGTCGAACGCCGCGTTGTATTACGGTTTCCCACCTCTTTAGTGGCTCAAGACACCGCCGCGAATGAAGCGGAAATGCCGCTTCGACTTGCGCCGAAGCGGTGCGGCCGACCCCCAATCCGCCGGAGAGCGGGTCGGCCGCAGCTTCCTCACATCTGGAAAAACTTGTCTATCAGCGAGGCGCACTCCCCCGTGCTCGGATTTTTGAACCAGTTAATGGCATTACGCTCCGGATCGCCCGAGTAGAGGCGCTCGTACAAGCCCTGCCGGGAACCGAATTCGGTGCCCGTCATGTCCCAGGCCATTTTCAGCAATTTCAGGCGCTCCTTGGAATCGAAGCCTTCCGCTATGAGGTAGCGATCCATCATCGATCCCACCTCCGGCCGGTCATAGTCGGCCTCGGTCGGGGCCAGGACGCCCGATCCCGCAGCCAATCGCAGGACGTCTACCGCCTTGGTATTGATATAGGGAAACAGGAAATTGAGCGCCGCGAAGCCCGAAACGGTCTGAAAAACCGGACTGGACAGGCCGTCACCCGCAGCTATTTTCTCGCCCTTAGCAAATGCCTCGATGCGCTTTTGGGCATCGACGATGCTCGCGGTTCGGATACCTTCGGCGATGTTGACCCAACCGACAAGCTCGCCGATGGCAGCCTGGAATTTGGGCGTCTTGTCGCGCTTGTTCATGCGTGCGACGGCCGTTGCCATCCCGGTCAGGAAACGCGTCTTCATAGTCGAACGCGTACAAGCCTGGATCACCATATAGCCAGCGCCGAACTGCATGATCCCGTTATAGGCTTCCAAATCACCGTTGACGATCAGGCGATCGTTCGGGACGAAAACCTTGTCGAAGACGAGGATGGCGTCCCCCTCGTCGAAGCGGCTGGTCAAGGGACGGTCGAAGGAATTCTGGCCGTTATCATAGGTTTGGCGCGCCAGGATCGAGAGGCCCGGTGCGTTCATGGGCAACTGGAAGGCAAGAACGAAGTCTTCCTCTCCCGCTTTGCGCGGAAAATAGGGGCCAATATAGCATTCGTTTGCGACAGGGGCGAGCGTCGAAAGCAGGCGGCAGCCGCTTACCACCACACCATCGGCCCGGCGCTCGACGACCCGAACGGCCTCGTTGGGCGCGTCATCCCTCGACCGGTCCGTCTGCGGATCGATGAGTGCATGGGTGACCTGAAGATCATTCTCCCGGCAATTGTCGATGATCTTCTGGGCCTTGTCGGCCGCCTCGCTCTTGCCCAGGACGCGCAACGCACAAACCTGGTCCATGAGATAGGCCGACATGAAATCGGTCAATCGCCCCATCAGGCCAAAGGTACTCTGAGCGCGAACATGATAGCAGGCGGCCAGTTGCTCGAACTCTTCCTTCGTCCTTGCCTCCAGATAGGTTTTACTCACCAAGTCTCCAGTGGAAGGCGACCTGAAGGTTAGCATCTCCTGGAACGACGGATCGTTCTGCTGGTCGTAGATGCGAGCGATGGTGTTGATTACACCTTTCAGCGGGCCATATTCGGTTACGTCCGTGATTAACTTTCCGTCGACAAACAACTGTCGATTATCACGAAGCGAAGTCCTATAGTCATCCCCGGTTTTGATACCCATGATTAATCCTCTTCCTATTCAAAAATGTCTTAAAATCTTCCAATGCCGGGCGTAAATCATGCATCGGCAGTGACGGACGGCGCAGCCGACAATCATGAGAACCTGCCGAAACCCGTTTCGCGACTGATCGATGCGCGGGGAAAGGAACCCCGCGAGACAGTCACAGCTTCTCGTAATCCTTTAATCGGATGGCATTTGCCGCAGACTGGATAAAACTACCGGCAGAGTCATCGTCGTCCACGGCATTCGAGCCATCCTTCAGGAGGCGAAATCGCTCTTCCCTCCTGTCGACTTCCTCTTTCGTGGCGGGCACCGACATCTCGGGGCAATCGGTCAATATTCGCTGGTTCTGCTCGGCATATGGCCGCGCTTGTTCTTCATAGCGTGCAAAGGCGATCTGGTAGTCGCCATCCGCCGCCTTCAATTCGCCAGCGAGGACATAGGCCTCCACAACCGCGAGACTGGTTCCCTGCCCAGTCAGCAATGTGGGCGCAGATGCGGCGTCGCCGATCAGCGCGACACGCCCGTTCGACCAGCGAGGCATGTGTATCTGAGTGACCTCGTCGAAGTACAGGTCGGTGCTGATGCGGAGCCCATCGAGCAGAGTCTGCACGCCCCAGGTTGTATCGCCATCAAACGCTTTGGCCAGGATTGCCTTCTGCGCTTCCAGGTCGCCTCTATCGAAATCCAGTGGTGGCGATGAAAATACCAATAGGCCGCGCGTGTGCTTGCCCGGGCCATAGTCGATGTTGCTGATCATCTTTCCGGGCATCTGACGCATCAGCCATTGACGGTCGAGCTTCAGCGTATTGGGGATCGTGAAAATTCCGGCATAGAGCCCCAGCGGTCGCTTAAACTGATCCGCAGGACCAAATGCAAGCTCGCGAACCTTGGAATGTAGTCCATCCGCACCGATCACCAGATCAAAGCGGCGCGGCGCGCCATGCGCGAACGTCACGTCAACGCCGTCCTCGTCCTGGGCGATCGACTTGATCGAGTCCCCGAAGATATATTCGACCCCCTCGCAGGCGCTTTCCTGAAGCATGTCGGTCAGGTCGTCCCGCAGCACCTCGACGTCGCCAGCGACACCTTCGCCCGCTCCGAAGTTTCCGTCGGTCTGCCAGATGACCTCACCTTCGGCATTGTACCGTCGGATCTCGCGCATGTTGACCGCCGCCTTGCGACAGGCTTCCAATATGCCCATGCGATCGGCCACCTCGACCGCCGCACCGCGAAGATCTATTGCAAAGCCGCCCTTGCGTGGGCCAGGCGAGCGTTCGACGACAGTTGGCTCGAAGCCGTAACGACGCAGCCAGTAGCCGACACTTTGCCCTGCTGAGCCAGCACCGGAAATAAGAACCGAACGATTTAGAAGCTGGGTTTCCGTCTTACTCGACATTATCATCTCCAGATGCCGTATCCAACTACGGCGATTTTCTCATTGCTGCGTTCAAGGAGTGGACCACGGCTGCGCAGGCGTTCATCGCTGATGCGATTAGTTGCCGGGCGCAGCACTTGACTCAGGTGACAATCCTCAGGCGCTCCTCCGTGATACAGCAACTTCCGTGCCATCTGAGATGGCGACGCATCGAAAAGGACGATGTGATTGTTTATATTAAGTTAAATCGGAAAATCTGCTGCGTTGAAGCATTTGCCTTCCTCAGGAATCGTCGTCGTCACGAACTCTTTGAGTAAGGCACCTGGAGACGGATAAGGACAATTCGGAACACAATTATCACAGCTGATAACAATATCAAACATGATGCGGAGTTTGTCGGCGTGCCACCGAGGCTGAGGCGCCTCGACCGTGATCGGAGTCGCCGAAGCGGGCAAGGAGGTCAGGTTGTGTCCGTTCCGACTCGTCGCCGGCCCCGTTTGGCGGGGCAGTGCTTCGGCGGTGCTAAGGGCTGCGCGCTCGAGGAAATGGGAAAGACGACGTATCTCGCCCGCGAAGGAGAGCGGCTCCTCCAGTGCCGCATATCGTCGCCTGCAGACATCGGTTGCCAGCGTGTGATGTTATAGGTGCGCTCGGCGAGGTTACGCGGCGGACAGGGAATGAATTCTGCTGGTTACAATGCGACGCCCGTCAGCACGTTGACCTTTTATATCCGCATAGCCTCAATTGGGCACTTCTTAGGTTTATGCGTCTGCACAGAGCGATATCCGAACTCGCGGCCTAGAGCGCTGCGATAGGCGGTCTCGGGGGGGTGATCCGTCGGCGACTGGTCAGCCGAGCAACTCGCCACCATATTCAGGTATATGCTCGCAACGACGTCGTTGTGGGCGCTGCCAGCCAGCTCGCCCGCCGATCCCTAATCGCCCTTTTGGGCGCCGAACCGTTCATAGCCCGTCTTATACTTTGCTCTGGCCATTCCCATGACATCTAACGCTCACGCGTTGCCAAAAGTCGTCCGAGTTTCCGAGGGTCTGCGGTCTCCAAGAACCGTGCCTGGTAAGGAGTCACCGATTAACGAAGTTATCCACCAGTGCGTTGAACTCGTCGGGACGTTCCCATTGTGCCCAGTGGCCGCATTTGGAGAAGATGTGCATGTCGGCATTGGGGATGAGCTTGCGCAGGATGAACCCGGCGTCGAGCGGTAGGACGCGATCTTCGGCGCCCCAGACGATGAGGGTCGGGCTTGCGAGCCTTTCGAGCCCCTGTTTCCAGAGATGGTCCTTGGGGTGCGCCATCAAGGTGCGCAGGGGCGGATTGGCGACCGTCTCGGGCAGCGAGGCGATCCTGAGGCGTTCCTCCAGCAACTCCGATGTGATCGATGAGCGGTCGTAAACCAGCAGGTCGGTGACCCGCGCGAGCTTTTCGAGCGTCGGTCCCTCCCCGCCATAGAAGTCGAGCATGCGCTGCAACCCTTCTGTCGGGAACGGCGACAAGGTCGGCAGACCGCCACCCGGCCCCATCAGGATCAGCTTGTCGACCCGCTCGGGGGTGTCGAGCGCCAAGCGCAGGGACGTCATGCCGCCCAGCGAGTTACCCACCAGGCTGGCAGTTTCTATGCCGGCATGGTCCATGACATCGCGCACCGAATTGGCGAGCGCGACGATGAGGCCGTCAGGCTGAGCGCGCGGCGCGGACTGGCCATAACCTGGCAGGTCAAGGACGATGACCCGGTTGCGCCGCGAGAGCGGGCCGATATTCTTTCGATAATTGCTGTAGCCATAGGCGCCCGGACCACCGCCGTGGATCAGGATGATGGCCGGTCCTTCGCCCCAGCTATCCCAGCTATGGTAGTGGACGCGGCCATCGGCGGCATCGGCGAACCGGCTTTCGGGCGCCAGGGTATCGGTCATTATCGTCTCCAGATGTAATGGGGTATGAAGGTGAGGTTCGCCGGGACCGCCCTCAGGCTGCCGGTTCGGCAAGCATTTGGCCGTATCTGTCGCGGATCGCCTTCTTGTCGATCTTGCCAGTGGCTGTGAGCGGGACTGTGTCGATGATGATGCGGTCGGGCATCCACCATTTGACGATGCGAGGTTCCAGCCAACTGCGCATCGCCGCGTCCGACACCGATCCTTCTTCCAGGGGTTCGACGAGCATGATCGGGCGTTCCTCCCATTTGGGATGATGCACCCCGGCCACGGCAGCCACCTTCACGCCTGGACACCCGGCCGCGATATTTTCCAGATCGATCGAGCTGATCCATTCGCCGCCCGATTTGATCACGTCTTTCTTGCGGTCGGTGATCCGCATGAAGCCGAACCGGTCGATGGTGGAGATGTCGCCGGTGTCGAACCAGCCTTCGCTATCGGTTGCCGAAGCTTCGGTGCGATAATAGCGCTCCAGCACCCAGGGTCCGCGCACCATCAAGGCACCCGATGCTTCGCCGTCATGCGGCAGGTTATTGCCGTCCTCATCGACGATCTTCATCGCGATACCGAACATCATCCGGCCTTGCCGGGTCCAGATGGTTTCGTTCTCCTCGTCCTTGCCCAACGCGGCCAGCGCGGGCGTGGGCGTGGAGACGACGCCGAGCGGGCTGGTCTCGGTCATGCCCCAGATCTGCTGCACCACGACGCCGAGCTTGTCGAACGCCACCGCCATGTCGCGCGGCACGGCCGAACCGCCAATGATCACCCGTTGCAGGCTGCCCGGCGTCTCGCCGGTTCGCGCCAGATGATCGAGATACAGCGTCCAGATCGTCGGCACGCCGCCCGAGAAGGTGACGCCTTCGCTCGTTATGAGTTGCTGCAGGCTGGCGCCGTCGAACCTGTCGCAGGGGAAGACGAACTTCACACCGTTGATCGCACCCGCAAAGGGCAGACCCCAGGCGGTCGCGTGATAGAGCGACTGGCACGGCATGACCACGTCGAAGGCGGAGAAGTTGAGCGCGCCGCTCAGGCCCGCCGCCAGCCCGTGCAGCACGACCGAACGGTGCGAGTAGAGCACCCCCTTGGGATCGCCCGTCGTCCCCGACGTATAACACAGGAACGCGCCCGCATTCTCGTCGAGCCGGGGCCAGGCAAAGTCTCCGGCCTCACCGGCGATCAGGCGCTCATAGCAGCCCCAACCATCGATCGCGCGCTCAGCATCGCTCAGCACGACATAATGCTCGACCGTCTCCAGCCGGTCGCGGATCCGATCAACGATCTCGACCATGTTGCGATCGAGCAGCAGTACTTTGCTGCCGGCATGGTTGATGGTGAAGACGAGATGGTCGTCGGGCAGGCGCGGGTTGGCGGTATGCAGCACCGCGCCTATGCCCGGCACCGCGAAGAACAGCTCGAAATGCCGGTGCGTGTTCCAGGCGAGCGAACTTACGCGGTCGCCAGCCACCACGCCCAATCGGAGAAGCGCATGGGCCGCTTGCGCCGCGCGCGTCCAGGCCCCCGCATAATCATAGCGCCATATCGGCTCATCGACATTTTTCGACACGATCTCCCGGTCGCAATGCGCCGCAGCCGCAAAACGCAGGATGTCGGCGATATTGAGTGGGGCATTCTGCATCAGTCCCGGAAGCACGTCTGTCTCCTCGATCATTCAGACGGCCTGGAACTCGTGGCCCCATTCGCTGATGCGGTCGTGGATCACCGGCTCCCAGCTTTCCTCGTCATCAATCCGCAGGCCGCCATAGCCTACCTCCATCATGAATTTGGAAGGCGTGTGCGCATAGAAGGACACGATCTTGTCGTTCGAATGCTGGCCCAGCGTGAGTCCGATACCGATCCCGGCCGCCTGCACGCGTTCATACGCCCTTTCGACATCCTCCAGCTTGTTCATCTCAAGCTCGAAGTGGTGGAGTTTGCTGTCTCCTCCGAGCCCTTCGGCAAAGGCAATCGAATGGTGTCGCGGGCTGGTGTGCAGGAACGAGGCGTGCATCGTGCTGCCGTCGGGCAGTGGCTGATAGATATAGTCGGAAAGCTGCGCGAACAGCGCTTCGCGCATGAACTTCTCGTCGCCCTTGTGATCGGTTGAGTTGAAGGCGACATGACCGAGCCCCTGATCGCCCGTCACGAAACCATGCGGCACCTTGTCGGAAACGAACGGGGAGCCCGCATCTTCCAGGCCCAGCGCGATCTCGTGCCGCGCTCCGACAGGTCCTACGAAATGGAAAAACCGGTCAACGCCCCGCAATCGGGCGGACGCATCGTCGCCATCATGCGTGGGGATACCAAGGCTTTCAAGATGCGAGCGCAGGTGGTCGAAGCTCGTTTGGCTCCCCGCATCCCAGCCGACGCAGGCGATGTCGTCGGTCGATCCTTCCAGAAAGTGGAAGCGCCGGGCCTTCTCGTCAATACGGCAGAACAATCCGTTATCCGACCGCTCGATGCCAAGACCGATCAATCCCGCATAACGCTCCCAGGCATCAAGATCCGATACCGCAAAACCAAAATAAGCTGTCCTGATCGACATAATCTCTCTCCAAAAGCTGTGTCGAACGCGAAGGGCCCCCGACAATGATGTCGTTGCAGCGCCAGCCATCCAAAGCAGACTGGTCGAGAGCCGCGCCGGCTTCTGTCAGACAACTCACATTTCGATATGTTCGTCTTAGCGTCGCTCCAGGCCGGAGGCACTAAGCGAGGCCGTCAAAACATATCGGAAACCCGCCATTAGCGGTGCCATCACATCCGTTTGGCGGGTTTCCAATAGAATTTGGCTGGATGCTGGGATGGCAGACGATCTGCATTCGATAGGGTTCTGCTCATGAGGCTTAGCTAGAACCGAGTGGTGTCCCGGCGCTTCGAATGTGGAGCGGGCTGCGGGTCACTCTGAATCACCGACCAATAGTGAGAGGATGAACGATTATGACGAGTGCTTCGGTCCGGCCTGTGATGGATAGCGAGAGTGGCGCGGACGCCTCATCCAACTTTCTAAAGCAGATCGACGAGATCGTCCCGATCCTGAAAGCCAATGCCGCCGAGACGGAAAAATTGCGGCGTCTGTCAGATGTGTCCATTCAGGCTTTGACCGGCGCGGGCGTTTTCCGGGCGGGCATGCCCAAGCGCTGGGGCGGAACGGAAATCGATCCCGTAACCTGGTATGAAGCCGTCGTCCGCATCGGTACTGCCTGTCCTTCTTCTGCCTGGATTGCCGGGGTCGTTGGCGGTCATTCATGGCATGCCGCGATGTTCCCGGATGAAGCGCAGCATGATTTATGGGCGAAGGGCGAAGATGTGCGGATTGCCACGTCCTTTGCGCCGACGGGCAAGGTCGAGCGCGTCAAAGGTGGCTTCCAGTTGAGCGGGCGCTGGAAATTCCTGAGCGGCGTCGATCATTCGGAATGGATTATCGTGGGCGGGATCGTGCCCGATGACGGGAACGGCCCCGAATATAGGAGCTTCATGCTGCCGGCGAGCGGGTTCGCGATCGATCAGGACAGCTGGCAAGTCGAAGGGTTGCAGGGGACGGGCAGCAAGGAAGTCGATATTGACTGCTTCGTTCCTGAATATCGGACGCAGACCATTGAGGAAGTGTACAACGGCACCGAGCCGGGCAAGGTGCTGAATACCGGACCGATTTTTCAACTGCCCTGGCTTTCCAGATTTTCCTACGCCGTGGCGATGCCGGCGGTCGGCGCACTGCAAGGTGCGATCGATGCCTTCATCGAAGACAATCGCAGCCGGGTCTCTGCCTTGACTCACAAGGCCGCCGCCGAAAACACGACACTGCATGTCCGCCTAGCCGAAGCATCGATCATTGCCCGCGATACACGCGCGCGGATCGTCACGACCTGGAGTGACATGTACGAAACGGTGAAGGCGGGCGGCCAGATTTCCGCCGAAGCCAGGGTCCGTTGCCGGTTTGAAGGCGCCTATGCGGTGGCGCAGTGTCTGGACGCTGCGATGAAGATATTCCAGATCAGTGGCGGCGGCGTGATGGACAAGAGCAAGCCGTTCCAGCGCTATCTCCGCGACATCATGGGCATGCGGAACCATCCGTTCAATGTCTACGAGACCTGGGCGCCGCTTCACTCCTCCGCGCTGTTGGGATCGCCGCCAGCGCCGCCGCTCATGCGCCACAGCATGGGATGTCTCCTCTGAGGAAAGGCTGATCGGGTCTGGCCATGGCTACGGATTGAACTGTCAATGAGCGAGCTTCATCTGAAGGGCAATGTCGCGCTGATAACCGGAGCCTCGGGCGGCATCGGCGCTACCGTCGCGCGATATGTCGCGGATGCCGGCGCAACAGTCGTCGCGACGTATGCGGACGCGGCGGATGCGATGCAGTCATTGTCGCGCGAAATTGGCGAGGCAGGCGGTGCGTGCCACGCCGAGCAACTCGACCAGCGTTCGCCTGAGAGCATAAGCGCGCTGGTGGAGGTCATCCGGCAGCGGCATGGCCGGCTCGACATTCTGGTCAATAATGCGGCCTGGAACGTCGCTGTGCCGTTTGGCGATCTGGACGCGCTTTCGGTCGATATCTGGGACCGAATCCTCGAAACCAACTTGCGCGGCCCCTTCCTGCTGGCGCAGGCGTGCGCGCCTCTATTGAAGGCCGATGGTGGTGGGCATGTCGTGAACATCTCGTCGATCGGCGGCATCACGCCCATCGGCAGCAGCATTGCCTATGCGTGCAGCAAGGCGGGGCTCAATCACCTGACGCGCTGTCTGGCGGTCGCTCTTGCTCCGGATGTCGCGGTGAATTGCATCGCGTCGGGCCTGGTCGAGAACACGCGCATGGCAGACCGCGCCATGGATGCCGACGCCCAGAAAGCCGCTCGGGCGGGGACATTGTTGGGAACGGGTGCAACTCCCGAGGACATTGCCGCCCAGCTTCTCGCCTTCCTTAGGTCGAGGTCGATCACCGGACAGACCATCGCAGTCGATGGGGGGGTGGCTGGCGCGATGCGTTAAGCGCTCCCCGAAATCACACGATAATTACGAACAGAGGATCGGAAAATGGCGAAAACGGACGAGGAGTTCGACTATCAGGACGGCGACATTACCTGCAAGGGGCGCCTTGTGCTTCCGTCAGGTAATGATCCGCGCCCCGGCGTGGTCGTGTTTCCTGACATTATGGGCATTGGCGAACATTCCCTTGGCCGAGCGCACCGCCTGGCCGAGGAATTGGGCTATGTCGCATTGGTAGCGGACGTTTATGGCAACGGGATCTTTCCTGGTTTCCCCGATGCGCAGGATGTTGTCGCCTCGTGGATTTCGAAACCTCGCGATCTCGCCCGGCGCGCGGCGGCGGCGCTGAATGCCCTAAAACGCCACCCGCGCTGCAACGGCCATCTGGGTGCCATCGGCTTCTGCTTTGGCGGTGCGACCGTTCTTGCACTCGCACGCTCGGGCAACAGCGATCTTCGCGCGGGCGTGAGCTTTCATGGCGTACTGGCCACGCCGGAGGCTGCGGCGCCAGGCGCGGTAAGCGCAAAGCTGCTGGTCTGTCATGGTGCCGATGATCCCTTTGCGGGGGAAGCTCCGCTGATGGGATTGGGTGGCGACGTGAAATCAAAAACGCTTGGCGAGTTTCTTGAGGAAATGTCGGCCGCCGGCGTTGATTGCCAGGTCATCGCCTATGCCGGGATCGTCCACGCCTTCACCATACCGCATGCCGACCAGTTCGGCACCGAAGGCGCGAAATATGACGAGGTCGCCGATGCGCGATCATGGAAGGCAATGGCCAGCTTTTTCAATGAGGTCCTTTGAATAAGCCGCGGTGGCAGTCGACCGACAAATCTCACTAAATCAGATATATAGCCCGGCATGATCGATGTCCGGCTAGCAAAATTGGGGAGAGGGAACATGAAAACTTACCGTTCAGGCTTGGCATCGAACTGTGTCCGAGTTCTTGGAATTGCGCTATGGGCAAGCGCCAGTCCATCGTTCGCTCAAGATACGACAGCCGCTGGGCAGGAAACAGTCGACCAAACAGGTGTCGGCCTCGGAGACATTGTCGTCACCGCTCAGCGACGCGAACAGAATCTTCAGAATGTCCCGATCGCAGTCAACTCGTTCAATGCGGAAGCAGTGGAAACGCGCCGCATCACCGACATTCAGAGTCTGAGCACCAGCGTTCCAAGTCTGAGCATCAACTCTCTGTCCAAATCGCGCATGAATCCGTCGCTGCGTGGCGGGTCATCATCCCTGGCTTCAGCCGGAGCAGAGCAGGCCGTTGGCCTCTTCATCGATGACCAGTATTTCGGTGGCGCGGGCGACTTCGAGATCGATCTATTCGACATTGAGCGCATTGAGGTTCTTCGCGGACCGCAGGGTACGCTGTTCGGACGAAATACTACCGGCGGCAGCATCAACGTCGTGACACGCCGTCCCACTCAGACAATGGAAGGCAAGGTCGAGGCCACGATCGGCAATTATGATGCGATCGAGGCGCGCGGCTACGTCTCCGGGCCGCTGGCCGGCAATCTCTACGGCTCGATTGCTTTTTCCTCACGTGAACGGGACGGCACCTCGTTGAACCGGACCACCGGAAATCATATCGAGGACACCAATCGGACGTCCTTCCGCGGCAAGCTTCTGTGGGAAGCCAGCCCGGACTTCGATATAACCGCGACGGTCGGTTATAGCCGCGCAAACGAACTTGGTGGCGCCCGCGATGCAATCTTTCCGAACGTACCCGTCACAAACCAGGATTTGATCGATCTCGGCTTTGTGCCCGACAATGATCCGCGCGTTGTCCAGCAGTTCAGTGACGGCGGATATAAGAGCCGCCAATGGACGGGAAACTTGCGGGCCGAATACAAGCTTCCCAACGCATCGCTGCTTTCGGTTACAACCTATCGGAATTTCAAGAGTCACGAAGTCGGGGCTTCGCTCATCGGTACGCCTTCACCGACGTTTGAGCTGGCGGAGCCTCGGTCCGTCGAATCCTTCTCGCAGGAACTGCGTTACACGTCGACTTATGACGGACCCTTTAACTGGGTAGGGGGACTTTATTTCTTCTCGTCCGACGAGAGGCGTAATATCGACGTTCTTTCGGCATGGGATGAGCAGACATATACCGGCGTCTTGCAATCGGCCACCTTTTGTCCACTTCAGGATCCTACGGATTTCGAAAATGGGATCGTCACGCCTGCCTGCATCGCCACCTTCCCGGGGCTATTCGGCCCGAACCGCTCATTCGTGAATGAACGGAATCGCACGACGAGTTACTCGGCTTATGCCGATGGCAATTTCGAACTGTTCGACGGTTTTACGCTGCTTGGCGGCCTGCGCTATACCCACGACAAGAAGCGGTTCAACGCGACAACCGGGGGCGATCCGGAGTTTTTCTGGAATCCGCCAGTGTCGGCTGACATCAACCCTGCGACCGGTCTGCCCTTCACCGGCCAGACCGTTGCGAACAGCAAAAGCTGGGAAAAGCTGACCTATCGCGTCGGGTTTCAGTACAAGCCGACCAGGAACATCATGATCTACGGCACCCGCGCCACCGGCTTTCGCAGCGGTGTTTTCGACGCGGCCCAGTCCGATGCCGTATTGGTCGGGCAACCCGTGAACCCCGAAACGGCGACCAGTCACGAACTGGGATTCAAGAGCCGCTGGCTGAATAACCGGCTGCAATTGAATGTCGCGGCGTTCAATGTCGAATATACCGACCTGCAGTTCTTTTTCACATCAGGCGGCTCGTCTCTCACAACCAATGCTGGCAAGGCGCGGGTGCGCGGTATCGAAGTGGAGGCGGTTGCCGCTGTGACGGACTTTCTCACTCTTTCGGCCAATTACAGTCATCAGGACGGCACATCCTCGGGCATCCCCGCCGCAGCCGAAATCGCACCGGGCACGCCGCCGCAAGGGACGATCCCCAACACCTATATGATAGCAGCCGACTTCGAATATCCCTTCGGCAATGGCGATAGCTTCATCGCCCATGTCGATTTCACCCATAAGGATCCTTATGGCTTGGAATTCAACGATGCCCCGCAGTTTGTGTCGAGAACAAAATCACTCGTGAATGCCAGCCTCGGATACAAGCTGTCGTCCGGATGGGAGTTCTCGATCTGGGGGCAGAATTTGACGAACGAAAATATCGTCATTTACGGCAACGACTTCTGGTTCGCTTCATACAGCTTGGGGGCTGCGCTGGCTAATCCGGAGGTTTTCGGAGCGTCACAGCCCCGCTATGCGGCACCACGGACTTATGGCGCCACCATCCGGTACAATTTCTGAGAGCAGTGGCAAAAGGGCGGGGCAAATAGCGGTAATATTGACCGCGACTTGCCCTGGCCCATCGAATGAACAGCTTACGGAGCGATACGACGATGCCAGGCACAAGCATGAAGCTCAATCACCTCAGCTTTCCGTCCAACGATGGCCTGGCGACGGCTGAGTTCTTTATGACGTATCTGGGTTTTACCCTGTCGGCGGAGGTTGGAGGCTCCTATGTCCTCAAATATCCGGGATTCGATGTGGTGATCGATAAGGCCGAGGGGTATACGCCCGATTGGCCACAAAATTTTCATATTGGTTTCGAACTGCCCAGCGTCGAAGCCGTCCGTGATATGCATGACCGCTTCAAGGCTGACGGCGTCCATATGGAAACTGGCGTCTTCAACAACGACAGGGGCTCGCGCTTCTTCTGCCGTGCGCCCGGCGGTGTGATGTTCGAGATCAATACCCGCGTCGACGCCGCTCCCGAATATCAGGGGACCTTCGACAACTGAGTTCGGCTAGATCGCTCAAGTGCCTGTTCATGATCGGATCGGCAACGCGAGGTAGAGCGAGGTATATCAATGTGTCTGTCTAATATCGGTCAATGCTCGGTCAAGAACTTCATCGGCGGCTTTCCCACGGTCTTACGAAACATCTCTGTAAACGCACTTGGGCTGTCATAGCCAAGAAAGTAAGCAATGGTCTGGACGGCTTCGCCCTCGCCGAGACGTTGAAGCGCCAGCAGGATGTGGAGCTGACGCCGCCAAACACCGAAGCTCATCCCCGTTTCCTGCAAAAAAGTCCGCTGGAATGTGCGTTCGCTCATCCCGATTGCTTTGGCCCATTCGGAAACCGTCCTCCTTTCGGAAGGGTCAACAATCAAGGCGTCGGCAACCCTTCGCAGCTTTGGGTGCTCAGGCATCGCCACCTGTCGAGGGCCGACTGGTGTTCGCGCGAGCTGGTCGATGAGCGCCCTGGTCAGACGGGCATGGGGACCATTGACATTGATGCGTTCCGGCAGGTTCGACATCTCGAATATCAACTCTCGCATCAATGGCGGGACATTCAAGGCCCGGGTGCCTGAAAATGGCAGATCCAGGAAAGAGGATTTGAGATACAGGCAATGCAGCTCGACTTCGCCCGTGCTGCTCATGCAATGTTCTACGCCAGCCGGTATCCATATCGCGCTTTGCGGCGATACCAGCCAGCGGCTTTTTCCGACATCGAATGTCGCCATGCCCCGAACAACCAGAAGAAGCTGAGCCTCATCATGGCTGTGGAGATCCTCCGTGTAACCAACGGCTACAAGGCGCTTTGCGGAAATTGCTTCGACCTGACGCTTTCGTCCTTCGATAACAACATTCCTGGTAGTGATTGTCTCCTGTAGACTCATGGTCCCTGCATGATCCTCTCACCCTCCTGTTGTAATTCACTCAATCTCATTTCGTGAAATAGCTCAGTATTCCTTCCAGATGTTCGGCCGAAAAGGCTTGCGCCTTCTCGATATTTCTCGCGATGACCGCTTCGAAGATATTCTTGTGCTCCTCATCAACCGTTCTGAGGACAGGGGCCGCACGCTTGAACGTCACCCGCCTGTATCGGGCGGTGTGTTCGTAAAGATCCCGATATAGCTGGAGAAGACGAGGCGATTCACACGCCGAAACAACGGCCATGTGGAATTGGTCGTTCTTTTCGTCCCAGATCGAGTCCAGACGAGAAATTTCTTCCTCGCCGTCCCGCGCGATCGCCGCCGCGAGACGCTTTTCGACATGCTGAAGCTCGTGATAGGCGCCGACAACCGCGCTTTCCCATGCGTCGCCGCCGAAGCTGATCGAGCGGGCAATGGCCGCGCCTTCGAGCAACTTGCGAATGAAGATCAGATCCTGAAGATCGTCCTGCGAGACCGGCGCTACTCGAAACCCCTTCCGGCCTTCCTGCGTTACGAGCGCATTTCCCGCAAGCTGGGTGAGCGCCTCGCGAACAGTGCTCAGACTTGTGCCATATTTGTTCTTGAGCGCTATGGTGGACAGTTTCGAGCCAGGCGCAAGCATCCCGGACTGAATGTCGGCTCGGATCTGTTCATATGTCCGCTCGGAAAGCGTCTTGGCGTCCACCTCGGCCACGATACGGCCCGGCAACCGGATGCCATTTCTATCAGCCCGGCCTGAAGTAATACCGAACGCAACATCATCGGCCATGAAACCGAAACTCCCTCTCCACTTGCATGCGCAGCGCGCGATTTTCGCATCACTGTCTTGATCCATGCTGGCGTGCGATCTTGCTGATCCGACCCGGCATGTCGATTTATCGATAACATCCATCTGAATCGATAGATTGTCAATCCATGGGCGCCCGCCAGCATCTGGATGGCGCCCTTAGCAAGAGGCAATGTCACCCGATGATAGTCCGCTCAAAGCCGCTTTCAGCTTTCCCCATCGAATGCGGGACTCAGACCGTCTCAACCCATAAACGCCGCGCAATTTGCTCTGATGTTTGCGTGAGCTTTCGAAGCAGGGCGTCGTGGGATTTCTCAAACTTCCGCTGATCGATGCTTGAGACGGATAGAGCCAGCGTAGCGGAGCGATCGGGTTGCAAGATGGGGACAGCCAGGCAGCAAAGATCGGGAGCGATCTCGCGATCGTCGATTGCATAGCCCGAGGCTCTGACGGTTTGCAGATGTTCGCGAAGCGCGTCCGGATCAACGATAGTATTTTGCGTCAAGCGCACGAAAGGTCCGCCGGACAAATAGCGTTGCCGGTCCGCCTCGGACAGATAGGCAAGCAGCACCTTGCCAATGCCGGAACAATAGGATTCGAGCTGCATGTCTTCGCGGGTGAGCAAGCCGTCGTCGACACGCCCTTCCTTGACCAGGTAGGTCGTCATGTCTCCTTCCAGGACGCCCAGATGGACGGTATGCCCCACCGATTTGGCAAGTTTCCGTATCAGTGGTCGTGCAATTTCCGCATGAATGTGATGAGGATCGACCGATGCCAGCATATGTAAAATCCGGGGCCCGGCGACATAATGGCCTCGTCGACACGCGCGCAATTGGCCAAATTCCTCAAGAGACTTGACTATACGGTAGACAGTCGCGCGCTTGAGGTTGAGCTGTCGCCCGATTTCATGCGCCGGTCTGCGCCCTTGATCGAGAATGATGCACTCGAGGAGGTCCAGCGAGCGATCGAGCGAGTTTAGCCTGGGTGTACCTTGTCTCATTTCGTGAGTTATACGGAGTAAAGCGTGATTGAGCCAGCGCAGACTCCTTATTACGTCGACTAGCGATATCTTGTTTAGGAGTGACGATGGTGAACACATCCATCTGGAACGATCTGGCCGCGCGGCTTCGCGAGGCATATGCCGGTCAGGCAATTCCCCCGATGCGCGATGACCTCGATCCCCGTGATGTAGAAGCAGCCTATGCCATCCAGGCTATCAACACGCGCTTTTGGGAAGCGGCGGGACGCCGGATTATCGGGCGCAAGGTCGGGCTGACAGCGAAGGCGGTGCAGCAGCAACTCGGCGTCGATCAGCCGGATTTCGGTGTCCTGTTCGAGGATATGGAATTGCCTGATGGCGATGCACTGCCATCAGGCAGGCTACTCCAACCGAAAGCGGAAGCCGAGGTCGCGTTTGTCATTGGCGACGATTTTCCAGCCCACACCGTTACCCGCGAGGAGCTTGCGGCGGCGGTCGAGAGCGTGGTTGCAGCCATCGAGATCGTCGACAGCCGGATCGCGGACTGGAAAATCACCTTCGCCGACACCGTCGCCGATAACGGTTCTTCCGCGATGTTCGTTCTTGGCAAGGACCGCAAGCCGCTTGCCGGGCTGGACCTTTGGACATGCGGCATGGCGCTGGAAGTCAACGGCGCCGTGGCCTCGCTCGGTGCCGGTGTGGCCTGCCTCGGTCATCCGCTGAACGCGGCGACCTGGCTGGCCAACACGCTGGCCGAACGCGGCGAGCCGCTGCGCAAGGGCGATGTCGTGCTGACGGGCGCGCTCGGCCCCATGGTGGCGCTGCAGCCGGGCGACAGCGTGAAGGCCACAATTGGCGGGCTCGGCTCCGTCGGTTTCACTTACGAAAGCTAGGATTATGGGCACGAAGACGAAAGTCGCGATCATCGGCTCGGGCAATATTGGCACCGACCTGATGATCAAGGTCATGAGACTGTCCGACACGCTAGAGATGGCCGCGTTCGTGGGCATCGATCCCGAATCCGACGGGCTGAAGCGGGCCCGGCGCATGGGCGTGCCAATCACGCCCGGGGGCGTGGAAGGCCTGATCGCCATGCCGGAATTTTCTGAGATCGAGATCGTGTTCGATGCGACGTCGGCCGGGGCGCACAAGCATCACGATTCGCTGCTGCGCGCGGCGGGCAAGCGCGTGATCGACCTGACGCCTGCGGCCATCGGCCCCTATACGATCCCGCCCGTCAACGGCAGCGCCAATCTCGACGCGCCCAACGTCAACATGGTCACCTGCGGCGGCCAGGCGACCATTCCTATAGTGCATGCGATCAACCGCGTCGCCAAAGTGCATTACGGCGAGATCGTCGCGTCCATCGCGTCCAAGAGCGCCGGGCCCGGCACCCGCGCCAATATCGACGAGTTCACCGAAACCACCAGCCAGGCAATCGTCGATGTCGGCGGAGCGACGCGGGGCAAGGCGATCATCGTGCTGAACCCGGCCGAACCGCCGCTGATTATGCGCGATACCGTCTATTGCCTGTGCGAGGACGGCGATCAGGCGTTAATCGCGCAATCGGTCAAGGACATGGTCGCCCAGGTGCAGACTTATGTTCCCGGCTATCGGCTGAAGCAGGAGGTCCAGTTCGAGCATATCGGTTCGAACCAGCCGCTACGCATTCCCGAGATGAACGGCGAGTTCACCGGGCTCAAGGTCTCCGTCTTCCTCGAAGTGGAGGGCGCGGCCCACTATCTCCCGGCCTATGCCGGCAATCTCGACATCATGACGTCGGCGGCGCTCAGGACCGCCGAACGCATGGCGGCCAGAATGCATGAAGGAAGCGCGGCATGAGCTTCGATCCGACCACCACCAAGCTCTATATCCAGGATGTCACCCTGCGCGACGGGATGCACGCCATCCGCCACCAGTACGGGTTGGACCACGTCCAGGCGATCGCCAGGGCGCTTGACCGGGCGAAAGTCGATGCCATCGAAGTCGCGCATGGAGACGGGCTGTCGGGTTCCTCGTTCAACTACGGCTTCGGCGCCCATACCGATTGGGACTGGATCGGCGCGGTGGCCGAGGTGCTCGAACATGCCGTCCTTACTACCCTGCTGCTGCCTGGCATCGGCACGATTCATGATCTCAAGCATGCCTATGAGCTGGGCGTGCGCTCGGTGCGGGTCGCCACCCATTGCACCGAAGCTGATGTCGCCAGGCAGCATATCGAATACGCGTGCGGGCTTGGTATGGACGTGTCGGGCTTCCTGATGATGAGCCATATGTCGCCGCCCGACGCGCTCGCCGGCCAGGCCAAGCTGATGGAAAGCTATGGCGCGCATTGCGTCTATGTCACCGACAGCGGCGGGGCCATGTCGATGGACGATTATGCCGCGCGGCTCCAGGCCTATGACCGGGTGCTCAAGCCGGAGACGCAGCGCGGCGTGCACGCGCACCACAACCTTTCGCTGGGCGTCGCCAACAGCATTGTCGCGGTGCAGAACGGCGCGATCCGGGTCGATGCCTCGCTGGCGGGCATGGGCGCGGGAGCGGGTAACGCGCCGCTCGAAGTATTCATCGCGGCCGCCGACCGGATGGGTTGGAACCATGGCACCGATCTCTACGCGCTCATGGATGCGGCGGAAGAACTGGTGCGTCCGCTGCAGGACCGCCCGGTACGGGTTGACCGCGAAACGCTGACGTTGGGCTATGCCGGCGTTTATTCCAGCTTCCTGCGTCATGCAGAGAAGGCGAGTGTGGAATATGGCGTCGATACCCGCGCGATTCTGGTCGAACTTGGTAAACGCAAAATGGTCGGTGGCCAGGAAGACATGATTGTCGATGTCGCACTTGATATGACGGCCAGGAAATCGTGATGAGTTCGGAAATTCCGGAAGGGCACATCGCCCATATAAAAATAGACGAACGTTACTTTCGCCGTGTCCTCGGTAACCATCCAACCAGCGTTTGTGTTATAATATCTGGTGACGAAATGCGCCGGCCAATTACTTAGGTTGTCGGAACATTCACCTCCGTTTCCATCGACCCCCCTTTGGTGGCCTTTATGCCGTCTAACGCATCGAGGAGTTGGACATCTATTCGGGAGACCGGGAAATTCTGCGTGAACGTTCTCGCGATCGAGCATATTGATTTGTGCCAGTCCATCTTTCGTGCAGAGCCCAACGAAGCGATAGCGGGTCTGAACCTGTCGATGCAGGACGGCTTCCTGCGAGTAGAGGGAGCGTTAGCATGGGTCGGCTGTAAGATTTCGCAAATACATGATGCAGGTGACCATGAAATCGTGATTGGTTTTGTGGAATAGCTGGAGGAAGGACCTCCCGGTTATCCGCTCCTGTTTTTTAAGGGGCTATACGGCAGTTTTGAAGCTCTGCCTCCCGGTCGGGATCATGCGTGATTAGCGGGTAATTTGATCGGGATCAGGCAGGTTGGAGCGACGAAGTCCGATCGTCCTCCAAGCAAGTTGAACTTTGCGATTATCGAAGCCCGCACAGTGAGCGAGGCCGGAAGATCCAGTTCTGGTCGTCGCCATCGCCCGCCGCGCAAGCATGTTGCTCCGTCTCTCACAATTTTCGATTTACACAGTTCGCACCATCACGCTCCCACATGGGGATTCGAATCCGGCGGTGTGGCCGCATCGACCCCGACTCTTTGTGGTCCAAGCGGCGAGCCGCATCGTCTCTAGTTTCGCAGCGCCCAGAGCAAGCAGCCGCTCGATTTCATCCGATGTCCGCCGCACGGCGAGCTTCAGTGCCTCGTCAATGTGGACATAGTCCTGCGTAACATTCTGTGAGGCGTGGCCGAGCATGGCGCGGATCGTCAGCTCCGAGAAACCTAGCTCACCGGCCACGCTGCCGAAGGTATGGCGCAGCGTGTGCGGTGTGACGCCCTCGATTCCCGCCAGTGCGCAAACGCGCTGGATGCAGGCACTGACCGCCGTGAACGGCCCCGTTCCGACTTCCGAGGGGAAGGCGTGCGGATTGCCCACGATGCCGGGCTGGTTCTCGATGACCCTGACAGCCGCAGGGCCGATCGCCCGAAGCTGCGCACCCCCCTTGGTGTCCGGGAACGCGACATAGCCAGCAGCCCCGTTGACCCAGGCGCGGTGCATCGCCTGAGCTTCTTCCCGGCGGTATCCGGTCAGCAGCAGCATGCGCAGCACACCGAGAGCGACGGGGTTCTCGCCGTTGCGCTGGGCATAGGCTATCGCCTTGCCCATTATCACGATCTCGGCGGCGCTCAGACGCCGCGTCCTCTTCTTACCAGCCAGCTTCTTCGCACCCTGCGTCGGATGAGTGTCGAGCAGGCCCTTATGCTTCGCATGTCCGATGATGGCCTGGAGCGTGCCCACGCAGCGCGCCGCGACACCGGCGCCGCCGGTCGCCATACCACCCCGGCCGCCGCTGCGCGGCTTCGCCGTCTTCCCGTCCTTCACGTCGGTCTGCATCTGCTCGGCATCCGCGATGGTCAGATGCTTCACGACCCGCTTGCCTAGGAGCGGCTTGATGTGTGTCCTGATCCGGCTCTCATCCATGTCGAGCGACGATTTCTTGATCGGCAGGTTCTTGCGGCCGAGGATGTTCCCCGTCCGCGCTTCGGTCAGATACCAATCGCACATCTCCTCGACCGTCATACCTTTTCGCGCTTGGCGAACTTCGTCGGCGGGGTCTTCACCGCCGATGACGGCCGCCAGCTTGAGCTTGGCCTGATCGCGCGCCTGGTCGACGGTCAGCACGCCATAGCGCGCAATGTTGATACGGCGCTTGATGCCCTCGGCATTGCGATACTGGACGATGAAGGTCTTGAGGCCGGACGGCAGCACCCGCACGCCGAAGCCCTTCACCTCCGTGTCCCAAAGGACAGCCTGCTTCTTCACCGGCGGCACGAGCGCATCGATCGCGCGCTTGGTCAGTTTGCTGGTTGCCATCGTGATCCTCCAGTTGGAGACAAAGCTCGTCGAAAGGGGCTTTGTCTCCAAATTGTCTCCACGGGACGCCCAATTGCGTCCAGCAGCAGGATACGATAGGATAGGCTAAATATCAATAACTACTGAACAAATCGTAGTATGGGGTAGGCTCGGAAAGCTTGGAGAAGCCGCTCATCGAAGTTGCCAAGGTTGGGGTCGAGGGTTCGAATCCCTTCGCCCGCTCCAGTTTTCCTAGGGAAAACAAGAAATAAAAAGGGTCGCCGGTCGGCGGCCTTTTTTAATTTTTGGCTCGTCTACCACCGAGCAATTTAATCCACCAGCACGCAACCGCGGACGCCTACGAACAAGGCTCCGGTACCCCGGCCATATAAATCCTCCAATAATAACATGGAGGCGGGACAAGCAGGGCAACGGCAGAAGCTGCCGCGATGCGGTAGGGGCCGGCGCCGGGCCAGCCCCTACGGCCTTCCATTTCAATCAATCATGCTCGCGGCTTCCGGCGCCCATATAGAGTTCGCTGCCGGTTTCACGGAAGATTTCACTCATTTGCGCCATGCCTTTTTCGGCATCCTCCGCCGCGATGAAGCTGTCGGCGGGCTGGTTCTGCTTGGCGGCGAAGTCGCGCACCTCCTGCGTGATCTTCATCGAGCAGAATTTGGGGCCGCACATGGAGCAGAAATGCGCGGTCTTGGCGCCTTCCGCCGGGAGGGTCTGGTCATGATATTTCTCGGCCGTGTCGGGGTCGAGCGACAGGTTGAACTGATCGCGCCAGCGGAACTCGAAGCGGGCGCGGCTCAGCGCATCATCGCGGACCTTGGCGGCGGGGTGGCCCTTGGCAAGGTCAGCAGCGTGGGCGGCAAGCTTGTAGGTGACGACACCCACCTTCACGTCATCGCGGTCGGGCAGGCCCAGATGCTCCTTGGGCGTGACATAGCAGAGCATCGCCGTGCCGTACCAACCGATCATCGCGGCGCCGATGCCGCTGGTGATATGGTCGTAACCCGGCGCGATGTCGGTGGTGAGCGGCCCCAGCGTGTAGAAGGGCGCCTCGCCGCAGGCTTCGAGCTGCTTGTCCATATTCTGCTTGATCTTGTGCATCGGCACATGGCCGGGGCCTTCGATCATCACCTGCACATCCTGTTCCCAGGCCCGCTTGGTGAGTTCGCCCAGCGTATAGAGTTCAGCGAACTGCGCTTCATCATTGGCGTCCGCGATCGATCCGGGGCGCAGGCCGTCGCCAAGGCTGTAGGCGATGTCATAAGCCTTCATGATCTCGGTGATTTCATCGAAATGTTCGTAGAGGAACGATTCCTTGTGATGGGCGAGGCACCATTTCGCCATGATCGACCCGCCGCGCGAGACGATGCCGGTGACGCGCTTGGCGGTCAGCGGGATGTAAGGCAGGCGCACACCCGCATGGATGGTGAAATAGTCGACGCCCTGCTCGGCTTGCTCGATCAGCGTGTCGCGGAAGATTTCCCAGGTCAGTTCCTCGGCAATGCCGCCGACCTTCTCCAGCGCCTGATAGATGGGCACGGTGCCGATCGGGACCGGCGAGTTGCGCATGATCCATTCGCGCGTGTCGTGGATGTTGCGGCCGGTCGACAGGTCCATCACCGTGTCGGCGCCCCAGCGGATCGACCAGACCAGCTTGTCGACTTCGCTCGCCACGTCGGAGGCGACCGCCGAATTGCCGATATTGGCGTTGATCTTCACCAGGAAGTTGCGGCCGATCGCCATCGGCTCCGATTCCGGGTGGTTGATGTTGTTGGGGATGATGGCGCGGCCGCGCGCGACTTCCTCGCGGACGAACTCCGGCGTCACATAATCGGGGATTGACGCGCCCCAGTCCTGCCCGTCGCGGACATATTCGGCCAGGCGAGCGCGGCCCAGATTCTCGCGCTCCGCCACATATTCCATCTCCGGCGTGATGATGCCGCGGCGGGCATAGTGCATTTGGGAGACATTAGCGCCGGGCTTGGCGCGCAGGGGGCGCTTGACCGTATTGGGGAAGGGCTGGACGCCGCCGCTGCGGTCGGGACCTTTCAGGCCATTATCCTCGGGCTGGATGGCGCGTGCGTCATATTCCTCGACATCGCCCCGGCCGATGATCCAGTCGCGGCGCAGTTGCGGCAGGCCCGCCATGATGTCGATGCGCGCATTCGGGTCGGTGTAGGGACCGGAAGTGTCATAGACGCGGACCGGCGGCTCGCCGCTGCCGGGTTCGAGGTCGATCTCGCGCATCGCGACCTTGAGCGGGCCGACATGGATTTTCCGGCTACCCCGAATGGGGCCGGTAGTGACGCGCATTTCGGTGCGGGCAGGAACGTCGGCCATATGCTTTCCTTTCAGGCGATGACGGTGGCGCGGCCGGTGAGGCCAGCGAGGAACAGGAGGATGCCGAGGACGATGCTGATGATCGCCCAGACACGGATGAAGTTGAGGGACCAGCGGCCGATCTTGATCAGCGGGCCGGGGACAGCGAGCAGCAATGCGCCTTCGATCAGCGCGACATAACCGATGGCCGAAACGAGACAAGACAGCGGATCGCGCCAGATGCTGTGGATAAGGACAAGCGCCGCGCCGACCGCGAAAACCGGGAAGCCCAGCGCCATCACCAGCCCCGGCGAGCGTTCCAGATCGTCCATCATCTGCCGCCAGCGCTGGGGTGCGGTAAGGCCGCCTATGCCGATGACGATCATGTAGAGGCCCATGGCTTCAGCCAGACGCAGGGTCAGAACGGAAATCATGTCCATGGGCCGCCCTCCTATTCGCCTCTAATATGGGCGAAGGACGGGGTGCGGTCTGTCTTTTGCGAACAAGCCGTCCCTCCCTACGCCGGTCTCAACCAGATCAGGTTCAACGGGTCGCGGCCACGTCAGCCGCCTCTCAACCGTCTGTGGACGGTCCCCCGGGGATGGGGCAGCGATAGCCCAAGCCGCCCCGGAACGAAAGCCCTATTGCAATGCTGGACAGGGTTCCTGCTTTTCCGCTTTACTCGTGCGCGATGAAGCATCCCGATCTGTCCACCGAGGAAGGCCGCAAGGCGCATCACCACGAAATGCGCATGGTGGCGGTCAGGCCGCGCCGCTGGGGGCTGTGGCTGCTGACGGCGGGCTTCCTGCTGCTGCTGACGCCCTCCGCGTTGAATGTGCATAGCCTGTTCGGCTTTTGGCCGCCGATGCTGGGGGCGGCGTGCATCATGGCGGGCGTGCCGCTGCTGGCGGTGAGCGTGGTGCTGAAACGCCGTTATGCGCGGCTGCGGATCGAAGGGTAACGGGCTGCTTCGGCCTGTTCAGGTGGACGAAACCGCCTCGAATAGCAGCTTCATGCCCGTTCTGGGCCGGATCGTCAGACGGCTGATCGGTTCCGGCCTGAAGCCCTTCGGCACCGACAGTCGATAACGCCGCAGGACGCTGGCGATCACGGTCATCACCTCCTGCTGGGCAAAGCCCGCGCCGACGCAAACCCTCGGGCCTCGGCCGAAGGGGAACCAGGCCTGCTTCACCATGTCCGCATTGGCGGGGTCTTCGAAACGCTCGGGATCGAAGCTGTGCGGGCAGGCCCAATTATCCTTGTTGCGCTGGGTGAGCCAGGGAGCGACGATCAGCATCGCGCCTTCCTCCAGTTGCTTGTCGCGCATCGGCATCGGGCAGGTGACTTCACGCGGGAAGAAGGCCACCGGCGGATAGAGGCGCAGCGTTTCGCGGAAGATGTTGCGGACATGCCCCATATCCTTGAGCATCGCGGCTGTCAGCGGCGCCTGCCCGGCAAGCCCCGTCACTTCGGCGCGGGCGGCGCTCTGGATATGGGCGCATTCGGCCAGCATATAGAGTGCCCAGGTCATGGTGCTGGCCGAGGTTTCATGGCCCGCGAGGAAGACCGTCGAGACCTGATCCATCACCTGTTGCAGGGTGAAGGGCTCGCCGCTTTCGGGATGCTTCGCCTCGATCAACGACTGGAGTATGTCGCGATGCGGGGCTTCGCCGCGCTGGTGGAAACCTTCATGGCGGGCCTCCACGATCGGGCGGAAGACGTCGTGGATCGCCTTGGCCGGTTTCAATGACCGCTTCTCGAACCAGCGCGCGGGCGCTCCATAGAGCCGCAGCATCGACGCGCTGTGGGCGAAGCGCTGGAACTTGCCGAAGGCGTTGTGGATGATGTTGGAGCGCCGCTCGTCCAAAGCCTCGGAGAAGAGCGTGCGGAAGATGATGTCGGCCGCCACATGGGTCATCATCGGATCGATGTCGACGGGCTTGGCCTTGTCGGCGGCGTCGAGGCGGGCGAGCAGGTCGTCGGCCGCTGCGACCATCAGCGGCATGGAGCGGTTGAGCGCGGTATGGGCGAAGGCCGGGTTGACCATGGCGCGCTGGCTTTCCCAGTCCTCGCCATTGGCGGAAAAGACGCTGTTGCCGATCAGCGGCGAGAGGTTGCGGACCAGCTCGCGATGCTTCGGGTATGCCGTGCCGCCGCGCAGAATCTGGTCCACCAGCGGCAGCTCATTGGCGATATACATGGTCTGGCCGGGCATGCGGATTTCGCCCAGCTTCATCGTGTAGCTCTTTTCGAACAGCACATGAATCCAACTGTGCCAGCCGCGCAGGAAGCGCTTCATCAGGCCGCGCTTGGTGCGGGGCGGCTCAGGATAGGGCGGGGTGAAGGGCTGCGTCACGGGCATGTCCTGAAGGCGGCGATGGCTTCGTCGATGGTGCGGCGGCCTGCGGTGAGGCTGATATAGTCCACCGGCGAGAGGCGGTCGCCCACGCGCAGATAGTCGAAATGCGCCTCATATTTGTTCGACCAGCCGTTATTGTAGTTTTCCGGATCGTAGAAGAGGTGGAAGCGCGGCGACAGCAACTCCACACGGGCGGCGCACCGGTCCGAGACGAGGTGGATCGGATGGACGTCATGATAGGCCGCGCCGTCCGCAGGGGCAGAAAAGTCGACAAGGCGGAAGGGCTTGTCGTCCAGCGCTTTCAGGTCGGCATGATACCAACGCGCGTCCTTGCGCAGCGCGATGACCGGGACGACCTGCCCCAGTGTCAGGACGGTGAAATTGTCCGGGAGCGTGCCGCGCAGTTCGAGAATCCGGCGCAACACGCTCATCGCATAGATGGTGCCGTTGCTGTGGGAGGCGAAGATGACCTCGTCATAGGGGCCGTCCATTTCCTCGACGATACGGGCGGCGAACTGGTCGAGGCGGGCATCCATCTCCGCGCCGGGACCGTCGGCGGCGACGCTGTGGTTATAATACATGAAACGCAGCAGCCAGGGCACGATCAGCTTGTTGAGCAGGCGGCCCGACAGAAGCACGCTGACCGCCATGCCGATGAGCGCGCTCGCCCAGAAGGGGAGCAGCAGCGAGAGCAGCAATGCCGGGATCAGTGCGAGCGCCAGCGGGATCAGCACCGCCAGCAGCGGCGGATAGAGGATGGTGATGACCGGGCCTTGGCGCAGCCTGCGCATCCGGGCGAACTGCATGTGCCGGGCATGGGCGCTGTAGGTGGCCAGCGAGCGCCACGCCAACAGCAGCGGATTGCGTATCCACACCTTGCCGACCAGATCCTCCCAGCGGAGGAATTCATAGTCGGTTTCGACGCCTGCGCCATGATTGGTGACGGTCCAGATCGCGGACGAGGCCGGGCCGGACCTGCGGGCGCTGACCTCCAGCCTCTCGCCCGACAGGCGCGTGTAATTTTCCGCCTGCTCGCGGTACATCTGGTGGTAGAAACGCACCCCGCGCGGGTCGAATCCGCCAAGGTAGAAGAGTTTGCGCTTGAACTTTTCCATGGCCCCTGTCCACATCGGGCCATGACGACACCCGAACGCGACTACTGCTATTTCATAGACCACCGCAAATACAACCGAAACATCGGCTGTCGGCGCCATGACAATGCCTATGGCATCAATGGCGGCGGCAGCGAGCGGGACCGGTGGCGGGCGGACATGGCCTTTTACCGGCACATGAAGGGGGAAGGCGATCCCATGGCCCTGCCTTCCTTGCTGGCGTGCCTGTGTTTCGGCTGGTTCTGCTGGAATTATCATCCGGGCAAGGGGCTTTGGCGGGGGCAGCTCTTGCGCCGTTTCGTGAAAGCGCCGAAGTGAGCGGCATGACCAGACATGTTTCCATCGGGCCGGTGACGGTCGGCAATGACCTGCCCTTCGTCCTGATCTCCGGCCCCTGCCAGATCGAAAGCCGCGACCATGCGATGAAGATGGCGGAAAGGCTGTCCGGCGCGGCGACGAAGGCGGGCGTGCCGTTCGTGTTCAAATCCTCCTTCGACAAGGCCAACCGCACCTCCGTGTCGGGGAAACGGGGCGTGGGGATCGATGCGGGACTGGCAATTCTGTCCGAAGTGAAGGCTCATTTCGGCTGCCCGGTGCTGACCGATGTGCATGAAGCCGGGCAGGTCGAGGCAGCGGCCGAGGCGGTGGATATCCTGCAAATCCCAGCCTTTCTGTGCCGTCAGACCGACCTGCTGCTGGCGGCGGGAAAGACCGGCGCGGTCATCAATGTGAAGAAGGGGCAGTTCCTCGCGCCCTGGGACATGGCGGCAGTGGCGCAGAAGGTGGCGTCGACCGGCAATGAGCGCATTCTGCTGACCGAGCGCGGGGCGAGTTTTGGCTACAATACGCTGGTCAGCGATATGCGTTCGCTGCCGGTGATGGCACAGACGGGCTATCCGGTGGTGTTCGACGCCACCCATTCGGTGCAGCAGCCGGGCGGGCTGGGTTCCGCTTCGGGCGGGCAGCGCGAATTTGCGCCGGTGCTGGCGCGCAGCGCGGTCGCGGCGGGGGTCGCGGCGATCTTTGCCGAGGCGCATGACGATCCCGATAATGCGCCCTCCGACGGGCCGGTGATGCTGCCGGTCGAGTGGGTCGGGCCGTTGCTGGAGAAGCTGAAGGCAATTGATGGGGCGGTGAAGGGGTAAGCCCCCTCACCTGCCCGCATCAGGTCAAAATCAGGGGCGCGTCTGGCCCGTCCCGCGCACGACCCATTTATAGGTGGTGAGGCCTTCCAGCGCGACCGGGCCGCGGGCATGGAGGCGGCCGGTCGATATACCGATCTCCGCACCAAGGCCGAATTCGCCGCCGTCCGCGAACTGGGTCGACGCGTTCCACATGACGATCGCGCTGTCGACCGCGTTCAGGAAGCGCTCTGCCCTTTCCGCGTCCTCGGTAATGATCGCATCAGTATGGTGGCTGGCATGGTTCGCGATATGGGCGAGCGCCTCGTCCAGCCCGTCAACCAGACGGACCGAGACAATGGCGTCGAGATATTCGGTGTCCCAATCCTCGTCCGCGGCAGCGACGACACGGGCGTCCATCGCCTGCACCGCTTCGTCGCCCCGCACTTCGCACTTGGCGTCGAGCAGCGCCTTCACGATGACGGGCGCGGCCCCGAAAGCCTTGTCGATCAGCACCGTCTCGGTCGCGCCGCAAATGCCCGTGCGGCGCATCTTGGCATTCACCACCAGCTTTTGCGCCATGTCGGGATCGGCCGCGCCATCAACATAGCTATGGTTGATGCCGTCGAGATGCGCGAGGACCGGCACGCGCGCCTCTTCCTGCACGCGGGCGACCAGGCTCTTGCCGCCACGGGGCACGATGAGGTCGATATATTCGGCCGCCTTGAGCAGCGCACCCACGGCAGCGCGGTCGGTCGTCGGCACCAGTTGCACCGCCTCGGCGGGCAGGCCGGCGGCGGCGATACCCTCGGCCATGGCGGCGTGGATGGCGCGGTTGCTTTCCTTTGCCTCGCTGCCGCCGCGCAGGATCACGGCATTGCCGGCGCGCAGGCAGAGCGCGGCGGCATCGGCGGTCACATTGGGGCGGCTTTCGTAGATGATGCCGATCACGCCCAGCGGCACGCGGACGCGGGACAGTTCCATGCCATTGGGTCGAACCTGCCTGTCGATCACATTGCCCAGCGGATTGTCGAGCGTCGCGACCTGCTCCACGCCCGCCGCAGTGGCGGCGATGCGGTCCTCATCCAGACGCAGCCGATCCAGCATGGCTGGCGAAAGACCGTTGGCGGCGGCATTTTCCATATCCCGGGCATTGGCGGCGATGATCTGCGGCGCTTGATCCCGCAAGGCCTGCGCAGCGCGGCACAATGCGTCGATCTTCTGCGCGTCGCTGGCCGATGCCAGTGTGAGAGCAGCCGTGCGGGCGCGCGCGCCCATGGTCGCAATCAGCATTTCGGGGGTCTGGGTCAGGTCGTTCATGAAAGGTCTCGCCATGTTTGCGCGGGCCTTATCATGAAAGCGCGTCAAAGCGAAACCATCGGCTGCGGGCAGGTCCCGAAGCCAGCGACCGGGCCATGGGTCGCAAATGGCCCAATCGCTGGCAGGCAGTGGAAACTGCCTCTTTCTCAGGCGTAGCGCGGAGGTCCGACACGCGCATACCCCGAATGGGGTATATGTGCGCGAAAATGCGGAAATTCCTGTCGCAATCGTCGAATTTCAGGCGGAAAGGGGAAGGATCAGGCCGCCTGGGCCAGGACTTCCCGTTTCGTCGCGGTGAACATGCGGCACGGCGGGACATTGCGCCATTCGACCCGCTCCTGCAGTTCCTCGAACTGCGGCGAGAGCAGGCGGCGCATATAGGCGGAATATTGATAGACCAGAAAAGCCCCGTCCGGTTTCAGCGCGGTCCGCGTTTCAGCGCAGATGTCCTCGCCGACTCCTTCAGGCAGGGTCGAAAAGGGAATGCCGGAGAGAATATAGTCCGCCTGACGATGCCCCGATTCCCGAATGAAGCGACGCACGTCGGCCGCCGATCCATGCACGACGCGCAGGCGGGGATCGTCGATCTGCGCTTCGAGGAAGGCGACGAAATCGAGGTTCAGATCGATCGCCAGCAAGGTCGCGTCCGGGTGCATCCTTTCCAGAACGGTCCGCGTGAAGGTGCCCACCCCCGGCCCATATTCGACGAACAAACGGGCACGGGCCCAATCGACATCCGCCAACATCGCGTCGACCAGCGAAGCCGAAGACGGGATGATCGACCCGATCATGCCCGGATGCTTGACGAACTGCCGAAAAAACATCCCCCATTGCGCGAGGAAAGTGGAGGGCCGAACCAAATTCTTTTTCTTCAAGGGGATGGAGGCCATCAATTCTCGCCTGTCTGCCTTCATACGCCCGACTCGCAAAAATCAGCCGGGCTTGCAAGCGTCTTCGCGGTGAAATGCGGTACTTTGAATGGGAAATCGGCGGGGAAGGATGCCCCTTCCCCGCCCGTTTTCGATCAGGCCTTTGTGCCGCGCGCGCGCAACATGCCGGGCGCGACGAAGCCGATGGGATCGACCTGCATCACGCTCTGCTTGAGTGTGGCCTGGATCTGTTCATATTCGCGCTCCATTTCGGGCGTGACGGAGGCACGGGTATCCTCCAGCGCCGCCTCGAAATGGGCCTGACGAACCTGATCGACCGAGAGCGACTGGCGCAGCGCGACCAGACCCGCGCGACGGACAAGATCTTCCAGATCGGCGCCGGTGAAACGCTCGGTCTTCTCAGCCAGCAGGTCGAGATCGACATCCTGCGCCAACGGCATCTTGCCCGTATGGATGGACAGGATGCGCTTGCGCCCGGCCTTGTCCGGCACCGGCACATAGATCAGTTCGTCGAACCGTCCCGGCCGCAGCAGCGCCGGATCGATCAGCGTCGGCCTGTTGGTCGCTCCGATGACGACAACGGATTGCAGTTCCTCCAGCCCGTCCATTTCGGCGAGGATGGTGTTCACCACCCGCTCCGTCACCTGCGGCTCGCCCAGCCCCCCGCCACGGGCGGGGACCAGACTGTCCAGTTCATCGATGAAGATGACCGTCGGCGCCACCTGCCGCGCACGGGCGAAGAGGCGAGCAATCTGCTGCTCGCTCTCCCCATACCATTTGCTGAGCAGGTCGGACGATTTGGTCGCGATGAAGTTCGCCTGCGCTTCTCGCGCCACCGCCTTCGCCAGCAGGGTCTTGCCGGTGCCGGGCGGACCGTAGAGCAGGAAGCCCTTGGCCGGGCGGATACCAATGCGACGGAAGGCGTCCGGGTCCTTGAGCGGCAGCTCGACCCCTTCCTTCAGCCGCATCTGCGCGTCGTCCAGCCCGCCAATATCGGCCCAGCCGATGTTCGGCGCCTGCACCATCACCTCACGCATGGCGGAAGGCTGGACGCGCTTGATCGCAGCCATGAAATCCTCCCGCGTGACGGACAGCTCCTCCAGCACGTCGGGCGGAATCGTCCCTTCCTCCAGATTGAGGCGCGGCATGAAACGGCGCACCGTCTCGATCGCCGCCTCACGGGTCAGCGCGGCCAGATCGGCGCCGACAAAGCCATAGGTCATGCGCGCCAGTTCGCTCAGGTCCACCTTGTCCCCCAGCGGCATGCCGCGCGTATGGATGCCCAATATCTCCCGCCGTCCGCGTTCGTCGGGAACGCCGACGATGATTTCGCGGTCGAAACGGCCGGGACGGCGCAGCGCCTCGTCAATCGCCTCGGGCCGGTTGGTCGCGGCGATGACGACGAGGTTGGTGCGCGGCTCCAGCCCGTCCATCAGCGTCAGCAATTGCGCGACCAGCCGCTTTTCCGTCTCGCCGGTCACATTGCCGCGCTTGGGCGCGATCGAGTCGATCTCGTCGATGAACAGGATCGACGGGGCGGATTTTGCGGCCGCCTCGAAAATCTCGCGCAGCTGCTTTTCCGACTCGCCATAGGCCGAGCCCATGATCTCCGGGCCGTTGATCAGGAAAAATTCGGCCTCCGATTCATTGGCGACGGCACGGGCAAGGCGCGTCTTGCCCGTTCCCGGCGGGCCGTGGAGCAGGACGCCCTTGGGCGGATCGACGCCCAGCCGCTCGAACAGTTCGGGATAGCGCAAGGGCAGCTCGACCATCTCGCGGAGCTGGTCGATCGCCTCCGCCATGCCGCCGACATCGTCATAGGTGACGTCGGCGCGGCGCATGTCGCGCGGCTCCTCATATTCGGCGCGCAGCTCGACTTCGGTGTCGGCATCAATATGGACGAAGCCCTTGGGCATGGTGGACACCACCACCAGCCGGATTTCCTGCAGGGCATAGGCGGGCGCGGCCAGCATCTGGCGCAGATGCGGCGGCATGTCGCCCGGCGGCACCTGTTGCTGCCCGGCCGTCGCCACAATATCGCCGGAGGCCAGCGGCCGCTGGAAGAACACCCGTTTCAACGCATCGGGATTGCCCTGTAGCCGCAAATTATTTTGTGCAGGCGCGAACACGACCCGCTGCGCAGGGCGCGGCTCCACCTTCCTGATCTGCACGAAATCGCCGGAGCCGACCCCCGCATTGGCGCGTTGAAGCCCATCGAGGCGGAGGACGTCGAGCCCTTCATCTTCCTTATAGGGGCGCACCACCCGGGCCGGCGTCGCACGCTTGCCCGCAATTTCGATCACATCGCCTTCCGCCAGATGCAGTTCCGCCATAACCGCCAGCGGCAGCCGCGCAAGGCCGCGCCCCGCGTCTTCCGGCCGTGCATTGGCCACCTGGATCCTGCGTCCTGTGCTTTCTTCCTCAGACACTCGCCATCCCCATTCTTGTCACTGCGTAACGAGATAGGAAACGTCGCCGCCGAACAAAAGGGGGCGTGGTTCGTCGTGGAAGGAATAAAAAAAGGGCCGACCCGAAGGCCAGCCCGGAAAGTTTATAGGAGAGGATGCCTGAAAGGCCTTTCCTATGTGCAGCGCAGTATGTATTTTCGCAAGTGCGAAAAGAATCGAGGAGTTGCATTTTTTGCATCTTGCCAACCGCCCCTTTTTGCTGCTCAGTGAAATGAGGATGCTTGAGAACCGAACCGCGCGTCGTTCGAGAAGGACAATGATGCGTCGCAGCGGGATCGGTCAGATGAAATTGATTGTTTATGCGTAGATTGCCGCCTCTTACGGCCCTGGAGGCCTTTGTGCAGGTCGCCCGCCTTGGCTCGGTCAAGGCGGCTGCCGAGGAACTTGCGCTGTCCACGCCGGCGCTCAGCCGCCGGGTTCAGGCGCTGGAGCGGTTCATCGGACGCCCGCTGTTCGACCGCAAGCATCAGGCGCTGGAGATCAATGCCGACGGGCAGCGGCTGCTGGACGATATCGCCCCGGCGCTGGATTCGCTGAGTCAGGCGCTGGAGAATATCCAGAGCGGCGGCAACCAGCTTCGCCTGCGACTGGCGGTGATGCCGCTGTTCGCGACCCAGAGGCTCTTTCCCCATCTGGGGGCGCTCAGGCAACGGCACCCACAGCTTCACATCGATATCGAAACCACCCCCTATGCCGTGGCGCGGCTGGGCGAAGGGCTGGACGCGGCAATCGTGCTGGCCAAGGATATCGATCCGGCGCTCTATGCCCATGAACTGGATCATGACGAAGTCTATCTGATCGGGCGCAAGGCATTGCTGGAAGCGCCCAACGCGCTGACTTCCCCGCAGGAACTGGCCAATCACACCGTCCTGCTGCATCGCGACATGACAATGGCGTTCGACGCATGGAAGGAAGCGGTGGACCTGCCCGACCTGCAGCCGCTGGCGGTGGACAATTATGATTCGGGACAGCTCATGCTGGAGGCGGCAGCCCAGGGGCTGGGCGTCGCAGTGATGCACGCCAGCCATTATAATGAATCGGGCGACTCCCGGCTGGTCCGCCTGTTCCCGGCGACCAAGGTCAAAAGCCCCTACCGCTATTATTTCGTCTGCCGTCCCCGGGCGTTACAGACCCGCGCGGTGCGTATTTTCCGCGACTGGCTGATCGGTGCGGACATATAAAAGCGTGAATAGAGGCATTTGTCTCGATTCTTCTCGGATGCGTCTTAACCTTGTTTCGCTGCCGCCGTTCTAGCGGTCATGACTGGGGCATCATCATCCACCGCCAATGTGCAGCACGGCCTGACCGATCGTCTCGCCCGCTGGGCCCGGGGCCTTTCGGGGAAGGCCGATCATGAGGAACCGGACGAACCGCCGGAGCCGCAGCGCGCCCGGTCGGGCAGCGCGAGCAACCGCGAAATCACCAGAAGGCGCAAACTCTATGGGGATATTGGCGACTTCCTGTTCGCCCATGACCTGGACCTGACGCCGCTCAATTTCGGTGTCGCCCATGATTATCTGACCGGCGCGCATATCGGCGTGGAAAAGGCGGTGAAGGCCGTTCTGACCGAGCGCGGCAAGATCACCAACGGCTGGATCGAAAGCGTCGCCGCCGAACAACGCACCGATGAGATCACCCCCGAAGCCCTGGCCACCATGCTCGACAAGGTCGAGGAAAATCTGGCCCAGGTCACCGGCCTCATGACCGAATCCCGCAATTCCGCCAAGGATTATGGGGCGGCGCTGCAGGAAGAGGTCAAGGGCCTGGCGGCCGCCGCGGACAATCAGCCGGTGCTGACGCGGCTGGTGGCGCTCACCCGTTCCATGGTCGAAAAGACGCGGCAGGTCGAAACCCAGCTGCGCGACAATCAGAAGCAGACACAGTTGCTGAAGTCCAATCTGGACAGTGCGCGCCGCGCCGCCGAGTATGACCATCTGACCGGCCTGCCCAACCGCCGGGCTTTCGAAAATGTGCTGCGCGACGAATTGAAGCTGGCGCAGGAACAGGGGCAGGCGCTGGCCGTCGCCTTTTGCGACATCGATCATTTCAAGCTGATCAACGACACCCACGGCCATGACACCGGCGATCGGGTACTGAAATTCGTGGCGGGGCTGCTGGCCAGGATCAGCAACGACCAGTGTCATGTCGCCCGCCATGGCGGGGAGGAGTTCGTCATGCTGTTCCGCGGCAAGACGGCGGCCGAAGCCTGCGAAGCGGTGGACGGCGTGCGGGAGGATCTGTCCACCCGCAGCCTGGTCAACCGCTCCAATGGCGAGCGGATGGAGCGGGTGAGCTTTTCCGCCGGGGTGGCCAATGTGCTGGCCTATGAAGATCCCCGCACCGCTCTGAAGGCCGCCGACCGGGCGCTCTATCTGGCCAAGGAACATGGCCGCAACCGGGTGTATCTGGCGGTCGAGGGGGACTGAACCCGGCGCCAGCCCTCTCCCCCATCCGGCCGCCCAAGGGCAGTATCTTATGGGGGAGAGGGCTGGCGCCGCACAGGAAATGCGCTTTCGCGCATTTCCAAACAGAGGTCAGAAATCCGGCTTCTCATAATGGGGCGGCGGGGTGATGACCTCCATCCGCTCCGACAGCAGCGGGCGGAAGGAAGGGCGCGACTTGAAGCCGGCATACCAGCGCTTCACCGTCTCATGCCCCGCCCAGTCGATGCCGCCCAGATAGTCGGCCACCGACAGATGCGCCGCCGCCGCGATGTCGGCAAGGCTCAGCGTGCCCCCCGCCATCCAGCTGCGATGGTCCAGCAGATAGTCCATATAGTCCATATGGACGTTGGCCCGCTTCATCGCCTCCCGCAGGACGCGGGCATCTGGCGGCGCCCGCTCGATCAGGCGCTTCTTCATCCGCTCGTGCAGCAGGGGGCCGACGACATCGCCGTAGAAATTCTGATCGAAAAAGGCCGTCAGCCGCCGCACTTCCGCCCGGCCCGCCGCCGTGCCGGAAATCAGCGGGAATTTTTCGACCGTTTCCTCGAAATATTCGCAGATCGCCTGGCTGTCGATCAGGGTGATGTTCTTTTCCTCATCCACCATCACGGGAGTCGTGCCGGCGGGATTGAGATCCAGAAATTCATCGCGCATCGTCCAGGGCGATTCGCGCACCAAGTCGTAACCGATGCCTTTCTCCCCCAGCAACAGGCGAACCTTGCGGGAGAAGGGACAGAGCGGAAATTGGAAAAGTTGCCACATATTCCCTTCCTGTTAGGCCGTGCAGGGCGGCGCGAAAAGCGGCAAATGGGATGATCCTGCTGATTTGCCGACGATATAAGTGGAAACTGCGCAGGATGGTGAACGATCCGGGCTTCCGGTCGCAACGGCCAGTCATTAGAAGCGACGCAAAGCGAGGTTTTCGCAAAGGAAAGGATGCTGCATGTCTGACGATTTCTTCCCGGTTCCTGCAGAATGGGCGGCCTCGGCGCTGCTCGACCGGGATGGGCGCGCGGCGGACTATGCGCGCTCGATCGAGGATGCGGACGCCTATTGGCTGGAGCGGGCGCAGCGGCTGGATTGGGTGAATTTCCCGACGAAAGCCAATGAGAGCAGTTTTGCCGAAGCCGATTTCGGGGTGAAGTGGTTCGCCGACGGCATGCTGAATGTCAGCGCCAACTGCATCGACCGGCATCTTGCCGACCGGGGCGATCAGACCGCGATCCTCTGGGAGCCGGATTCACCGGAGGAAGAGCCGCGCCGCTACACGTACAATCAGGTGCATGAGGAGGTCTGCCGCTTCGCCAATGTGCTGAAAGGGGCAGGCGCGAAGAAGGGCGACCGCATCACCGTCTATCTGCCGATGATCCCGGAGGCGGCCTTTGCCCTGCTCGCCTGCGCGCGGATCGGGGCGATCCATTCGGTCGTGTTCGGCGGCTTCTCGCCCGAAGCGCTGGCCGGGCGGATTGTGGACTGCGATTCGACGCTGGTGATCACCGCCGATGAAGGCCGTCGCGCGGGCAAGAAGGTGCCGCTCAAGGCCAATGTCGATGCGGCGCTCAAGGAATGCACCAGCGTCCGCAAGGTGATCGTCGTCCAGGCGACGGGCGGTCCCATCGCGATGCAGGATGGCCGCGACCTGTGGTTGCATGACGAAGCCGCGAAGGTCGCCGCCGATTGCCCGGCCGAGCCGATGAATGCGGAAGATCCGCTGTTCATCCTCTACACTTCGGGGTCCACGGGCAAGCCCAAGGGCGTGCTGCACACGACCGGCGGCTATCTGCTCTGGGCCAGCCTGACGCATGAGCTGTGCTTCGACTATCGGCCCGGCGACATCTACTGGTGCGCCGCCGATATCGGCTGGGTGACGGGGCACAGCTATATCGTCTACGGCCCGCTGGCCAACGGCGCGACGACGCTGATGTATGAGGGCGTGCCCAATTACCCGACGCCCAGCCGCATCTGGGAAGTGGTCGACCGGCATCAGGTCCGGACCATCTTCACCGCACCCACCGCGCTGCGCGCACTGATGAAGGAAGGCGACGAGTTCGTCCATTCCACCAGCCGCCAGTCGCTGCGCCTGCTCGGCACCGTGGGCGAGCCGATCAATCCGGAAGCCTGGCGCTGGTATCATCATGTCGTGGGCGAGGATCGCTGCCCGATCGTCGATACCTGGTGGCAGACCGAGACGGGTGCAGCGATGATCGCGCCGATGCCGGGCGCAACCGATCTCAAGCCCGGCTCCGCCACCCTGCCCATGCCCGGCGTGGTGCCGCAGATCGTCGATGGCGAAGGCCATGTGCTGGAGGGCGCGACCGAGGGCAATCTGGTCATCGCGGGCAGCTGGCCGGGGCAGATGCGCACCGTCTGGGGCGATCATGAGCGCTTCTTCCAGACCTATTTCACCACTTTCCCCGGCAAATATACCACCGGCGACGGCGCGCGGCGCGATGCGGACGGCTATTATTGGATCACCGGGCGCGTTGATGACGTGATCAACGTGTCGGGCCATCGCATGGGCACGGCCGAGGTCGAAAGCGCGCTGGTGCTGCATGAAGCGGTGGCGGAAGCGGCGGTCGTGGGCTTCCCGCACGACATCAAGGGTCAGGGCATCTACGCCTATGTGACGCTCAACAGCGGCGAGGAACCCAGCGACGAACTGCGCAAGACGCTGATCAAATGGGTGCGCACCGAGATCGGGCCGATCGCCACCCCCGACGTCATCCAGTTCGCGCCGGGCCTGCCCAAGACCCGCTCCGGCAAGATCATGCGCCGCATCCTGCGCAAGATCGCGGAGGGCGAGGTATCGGCACAGGCGCTGGGCGACACAAGTACACTTGCCGACCCCTCGGTGGTGGATAATCTGGTCGCCAATCGTCAGGGTTGACGTCAAACAGGGAGATGCTGGTGGATCGCTATAATCATGTTGCCCGCGCGCTGCACTGGATCATAGCGATCCTCATCCTCTTCAATCTTGTCCTGGGCTTCGCGCATGACGTCTTGCCCCGGGACTGGCAGGTGATGCCCGTCCACAAATCGGTCGGACTGACGGTGCTGGCCCTGACGGTCGCACGCCTCCTTTGGCGGTTCACCCACAGGGCGCCGCGCCTTCCCGCCGAAATGCCGGCCTGGGAAAAGGGGGCGGCGCATGGCACGCATTTCGCCTTTTATGCGTTCATGCTGGTCATGCCGCTGACCGGATGGATCATGTCCTCCGCCGGCAACCGGCCCCTGAACTGGTTCTTCCTGTTCGACGTGCCGAAATTCGCCGTGTCGAAGGGCGATGCGATCGTCGGGATTTCAGGCGAGACGCATGAGATTATCGGTTTCGCCTGGGCCGCGCTGATCGTCGTGCATGTGCTGGCGGCGCTGCGCCATCATTTCATCCTGAGGGACAATGTGCTGCGGCGGATGATCTGACGCGATCAGACCATCTCGCCGGTCAGCAACCGCGGCAAAGCCCCTGACCGGCCCCGCGCTTCCGCCATGAAGCGGTTCTTGAGCAAGGAGGTGCGCTGCACCGCCGCCAGCCCGGCCCGGCGGACGAGCGAAGGAATGCGGCCGGGCACATCGAACAGGCGAACCAGCCCGTCCATCGCGACGCTGGTCATCATCGCATCCAGTCCCCGCCAGCGCTGATAACGGGCGAGCAGTTGCGCATCGCCCGGATCAAGGCCCAGACGCATGCCTTCGACCAGCACCTCCACCAGCGCCGCGACGTCACGGAAGCCGAGATTGAGGCCCTGCCCCGCAATCGGATGGATGGCATGCGCACTGTCCCCCACCAGCGCCAGCCGGGTGTCGGTGATGCGCGCGGCATGGTGGAAGCCGAGCGGATAGCTGGAACGCGGCCCGGCCAGCTTGATATCGCCCAGGAAGCCGCCCATGCGCTTCTGCGCTTCGGCCAGCCAGCCCCGTTCGGAAAGCTTGAGCATGGCGGGCGCCTGCTCCGTCGGGACCGTCCAGACAATGGCGGAGCGCGTTCCCGGCAGCATCGGCAACAACGCGAAGGGGCCGCCGGGATAGAAGATTTCATAGGCCGTATTGGCGTGCGGCACCTCATGGTCGAGCGCCGTCACCATCGCCACATGCTTGTAGTTCCAGCGCGTCGTGCGGATGCCCGCCGCTTCGCGGGTCGGGCTGTTGCGCCCCTCGGCAGCGACCAGCAGCGCGCCATGGATGGTTTCGCCGCTTGCCAGCGTCAGCGTCACGCCATCGGCATTGCGGTCGACATGGGTGGCTCGATCCGGCTGGAATCGGGTAAGGTTTTCCGCTTGGCTCCCCGTCTGGGCCAGCGCGACGCGCAGGTCGCGATTGGGGAACATGATCCCCATCACCCCGTCATCCTCATCGGGCGCGAAGTCGAGCGCACCCGGTTGCAGGCCGTCGCTGACCCAGATGCGGTCGATCGGGCAGCCCTTGCCATGCAGATTTTCCGCCACGCCAATTGCCGAGAGCATCGCATAGCTGGTCGAGGAAATGGCCGACACGCGGCCGTCGAAACCGGCGGCAGTCGTCTCCACGGGGTTGGCGGGGTCGATCACGGCGCAGCGCACGCCATGTCCGGAAAGAGCGATGCCAAGGGTCAGGCCGACAAGACCGCCACCCAAAATTACCACGTCGAACCGTTGCATGGCGGTTCTTCTAGGCGTTCTCCATCCGTTTGAAAAGCATCGCCCCCGCATTCGACGGGAATGCGGGGGCGATGCTTTGCCTCATGAAGAAGTATCGGCTTACAGCTTGCGCACCCAGTTCGCCGGATCGGCCACCGTGCCGCGCTGGATGCCCGTCAGCTCGGCGCGCAGCGTTTCGGTGACGATGCCGCCATCGCCATTGCCGACGGTGAAGTCGCCGTCGACGCTCTTCACCGTCCCGATCGCGGTGACGACCGCCGCGGTGCCGCAAGCAAAGGCCTCGCGCAGCTTGCCGCTCTGCGCGTCGGCGCGCCACTGGGCGAAGCTGTAGAGTTCCTCCCGCACCTCATGTCCCTTGGCGCGGGCAAGGCTGATCAGGCTGTTGCGGGTGATGCCCGGCAGGATGGTGCCGGACAGCGGGGGCGTGACGATCGAATTGTCGTCCATCACGAAGAAGACGTTCATGCCGCCCAGTTCTTCAACCCACTTGTTTTCCGCAGCGTCGAGGAAGACGACCTGATCGCAGCCATGCTTGGTGGCTTCCTTTTGCGCGACCAGCGACGCGGCATAGTTGCCGCCGCATTTGGCGGCGCCGGTCCCGCCCCGCGCCGCGCGGGTGAAATGTTCCGACACCCAGAGCGTAACCGCCTTCTTGCCGCCCTTGAAATAGGCGCCGGCGGGCGAGGCGATGACGCAGAAGATATATTCGTTCGACGGACGCACGCCCAGGAAAGTCTCGCTCGCGAACATGAAGGGGCGCAGATAGAGGCTGCCTTCGCCGCCAGGAATCCAGTCGGCGTCGATCTTCACCAGTTCCTCGACCGCTTCCATGAAGAGGTCTTCCGGCAGGACAGGCATTGCCATGCGTTCAGCCGACTCGGCGAAGCGGCGGGCATTTTCCTCCGGCCGGAACATGGCGATGCTGCCGTCTTCCAGACGATAGGCCTTCATGCCTTCGAAGATTTCCTGCGCATAATGCAGCACGGCGCAGGCCGGATCGAGCTGGAACGACGCACGCGGGCCGATGGCAAGGCTGTGCCAGCCCTGCCCCTCGGTATAGCGAATGGTCACCATATGATCGGTGAAAAGTCGCCCGAAACCGGGGTCCTGCAGCAGTACGGCGCGCTGGTCAGCCGATACAGCCTGGCTGTTGCGGGTGACGGTGAAGCGCGATGTCTGCTGGACGTCCATGATAAAAGCTCCTTTGGGTTGGACGGGCCGCCTATGTCACAGTTGGAGCTTTGAAACAATATTGCGCAAACCGTTTAAGGCCATTGGAGCGCAATTGGCCTCACCTTCCCCGCTTGCGCTTTGCCAAGGGCCGATTATCCCCCCATTCATGCACTTTTTTTCCGACAATGCGACGCCGGTGTGCCCGGAGGTCATGGCGGCGATCGCGGCGGCCGACCGAGCCGATCATGGCTATGACGGCGACCAGTGGAGCGCCCGGCTGAACGGCGCTTTTTCCGATCTGTTCGGCACGCCGGTCGAAGCGCTGTGGATCGCGACCGGCACGGCGGCGAACAGCATTGCGCTGGCCTGCCTCTGCCCACCCTATGGCGGCGTGCTCTGTCATGAGGAGGCGCATGTCGTCGTCGATGAATGCGGCGCTCCGGGCTTCTACACCCATGGCGCGAGCCTGATGGCGCTGCCCGGCAATGGCGCCAAATTGTCGCCCGACGCCGTGAGCGAGCGGGTGAAGATGATCCGGCCGGACGTGCATCAGGTGCCCGCTCGGGCGATCAGCATCACGCAGGCGACCGAATATGGGCTGGCCTATACGCCCGATGAGGTGGCGGCGCTGGGCGCGGTGGCGCAAGGCCAAGGGCTGGGCTTCCATATGGACGGCGCGCGCTTCGCCAATGCGGTGGCGCATCTGGGTTGCCATCCGGGCGATGTGACGTGGCGGGCGGGGGTCGACATCCTCTCCTTCGGCTGCGTCAAAAATGGCGGGATGATGGGCGAGGCTTTGGTCTTCTTCGGGGATCAGGCGCAAGTACGGTCGGCGGAGGCGGCGCGCTGGCGCAAGCGGGGCGGGCATCTGCTTTCCAAGGGGCGCTATCTGGCGGCGCAGATTCTCGCGATGGTCGAGGATGGGCTGTGGCTGCGCAATGCGCGGACGGCCAATGCGGCGGCCCAAACTCTGGCAAGGGGCGCGCTCGCGGCGGGAACCGAGGAACGGTTGATGCATCCGGTGGAAGCCAATGAGCTGTTCATTCGGCTGACGGCGGAAGAGGCAGCGGCGCTGCGGGCGCAGGGTTTCGATTTCTACGATTGGGGTGAGGGCGCGGCGCGGCTGGTCACCAACTGGTCGCAGGACGCCGCCAGCGTTCAGCCTTTGGCCGAGGCGCTGCGGGCTTTGAAGGCATGACCGACAGCAAGGGTGGAATCATCCTGCCCTTTATTCTCGTCACACTGATCTGGAGTTCGACCTGGATCGTGATCCGCGACCAGTTGGGCAGCGTGCCTGCAAGCTGGTCGGTCTGCTATCGCTTCCTGCTGGCCGGGGTGGCGATGGCGATCTTTGCCAAAGCGCGTGGGGTGTCGCTCAATATCGGCGGCAAGGGGCTGGTCTTCGCCGGGCTGCTGGGCGTGGCGCAGTTCGTGCTGAACTTCAATTTCGTCTATCGCGCGGAACATTATCTGACCTCCGGCGTCGTGGCGGTGGTCTATGCGATGTTGCTGATCCCCAACAGCATCCTGGCTTTCCTCTTCTTTCGCCAGCCGGTGAGCCGGGCCTTTGTCGCCGGATCGGTGGTTGCGGTGGCGGGCATCGCGCTGATGCTGGCCCATGAATATCATGCGGCGAGCGTGCGGCCCGATATGGTGCTGCTGGGCGCGGGCTTTTCGATTGCCGGGCTGCTGAGCGCGTCGACCGCCAATGTCATGCAGGGGATGGAGATTGCGCGGCGGCTGCCGATGGTGGCGGTGCTGGCATGGGCCATGCTGATCGGCGCGGGGGTGAATGCGCTGTTCGCCTGGATCACGACCGGCCCGCCGGTTTTCGAGGCGCGGCTGGCCTATGTGGCAGGGATTGCGTGGCTGGGGCTGGCGGGGTCAGTGGTGACTTTCCCGCTCTATTTCCGGCTGATCCAGCGCATGGGTGCGGGACGGGCAGCCTATACCAGCGTGCTGATCCCAGTGCTCGCCATGCTGATCTCGACCTTGGCCGAGGGCTATCGCTGGACAGCGCTGGCGATCACGGGCGCGTTGCTGGCGATTATCGGAATGGTCGTGGCGCTCAGGACCAAGCAGGCTTAGCGGCGGACGCCGGGCCGGTAGAGCCGCTTGGCGGCGTTCACCCTGTCGATCAGGCTGGCGAGCGGGACCGGCGCGGATACGGAGCGTTCGGGCATGGACAGGCCGCTGATGCGCTGGCCCAGAGCGGTGAAGGCGTGATCGAAGCGGTCCATCTGTCTGTCCTCATGCAAAGCTGACAGCGCCATGTCGGGCATGGATGGTTAATAAGATGTTATCGATGTTTTCGCTCTGCGGTGAGTTGCATCAAAGGCAGGCGCGCAGCCCTTCGCGATAGGTGGGATAAAGCGGCGACCAGCCGAGCAGGCGCTTGGCCCGGCCGTTCGCGACCCGTCGGTTTTCGGCATAGAAGGCCCGCGCCATCGGGGAGAGTTGCGCTTCCTCCAGCGTCAGCAGCGGCGGGACTGGCTGGCCGAGGAGGACGCAGGCGGTCTCGATCAGCCGGTTCTGTGCGCAGGGCAGATCGTCGGAGAGATTGTAGATGCCGGGTGGCCCCCGGTGAAGCGAGGCGATGACGCCCGCGACGATGTCATCGACATGGGCGCGGCTGAAAATCTGATCGGGCAGGTCGATGCGATGCGCCCGCCCTTCCCGCACCCGGTCGAGCGCGGAACGGCCGGGACCGTAAATGCCCGGCAGGCGGAAGCGGCGCATGTCGGGGCGCAGCGCCCCCCAGTCCGCATCGGCCTGCGCCCGTGCGGCACGGCGGCCGAAGCCGATGGAGCTGCTTTCATCGACCCACGCCCCTGCCGCGTCGCCATAGACGCCGGTGGAGGAGAGGTAGCCGGTCCAGATCGCGGGCGCGGCAGCTATGGCGGCGCCGTAGCGGGTCAATACGGGGTCCGCGTCACCCTCCGGCGGAACGGAGGAGAGGATGTGGGTGGCTTGCGCGATGGCCGTGCGGACGGCGCTTTCGTCATCGAAGGCGATGGCGTCAGCGTTGGCTGTGCGACGGACGCTGGTGATCTGCCAGCCCTCGGCGCGCAGACGGGTGGCGAGGCGGGAGGCCGTGTAGCCCAGCCCCAGGATCAGCATATGGGGCATGGACAGCCCCTCAGACCGTGAAACTCTCGCCGCAGCCGCAGCTTCCCTTGGCGTTGGGGTTGTTGAACACGAAACCGGCGGTGAAGTCGTCCTCCACCCAGTCCATGGTCGAACCGACCAGATAGAGCACCGACGCGCCGTCAATGTAGAAGACGCCGCCGGGGGTTTCGATCTTCTCGTCGAACCTGGCTTCCTCGCTCACATAATCGACCGAATAGGCGAGGCCCGAGCAGCCCCGGCGCGGGGTCGACAGCTTGACGCCGATCGTGCCTTCAGGCGCTTGGTTCATCAGGTCCGCGATGCGCTGCTCGGCGCTGGGCGTCAGGATGACGGCGGCGGGGCGGGCGCGGATTTTGGTTTCTGCTGTCATCAGAGCATTCCCAGTTCGAGCTTGGCTTCGTCCGACATTTTCTGCGGGTCCCATGGCGGGTCCCAGACAAGGTTCACCTGCGCATCGCCAACGCCCGGCACCGCACCGACACGCAGTTCGACTTCGCCCGGCATGGATTCGGCCACCGGGCAATGCGGCGTGGTCAGCGTCATGGTGACGACGGCGTGGCCGTCCCCGGTCACGTCGACGCCATAGACGAGGCCCAGATCATAGATATTGACCGGGATTTCCGGGTCGTAGATTTCCTTGAGCGCATCGATGATCGCGTCATAGAGGCTGCCGCCCGGTTCACCCTTCGGCGTTTCAGTGGGCTTGGCGCTCAGGAAGCCGTCAAGATAATCGCGCTGGCGGGGTTCTTCATCCACGCGCGCCTTGGGCGGGGTTTCCACCGCTTCGACCTCTTCCACCAAAATCTTGCGCTCTTCGCGATTTACTTCAGTCATGGGCGAAGATTTTCCTCACTCGTTCAATGCCTTTGACCAGCGCATCCACATCGCTTTCGTCGCTGTAGATGCCGAAGCTGGCCCGCGCGGTCGCCTCAACGCCGAGGTGGCGCATCAGCGGCTGCGCGCAATGATGCCCCGCCCGGATCGCCACGCCCGTTTCGTCCAATATGGTGCCGACATCGTGCGGATGCACCCCCTCTACCTCGAAGGAGAGGATTCCGGCGCTATCCTCTGGCCCGAAGACGCGCACGCTGTTGAGGCTTTCCAGCGCCGTCCGCGCCTTGGCGACCAGCGCGCACTCATGGGCGTGGATCGCGTCGAGCCCGATGGCCTGCACATAGTCGATCGCCGCCGACAGGCCGACAACGCCGGTAATGTGCGGGGTGCCTGCCTCGAACCGGGTCGGCGCGGGGGCATAGGTGGTTTTCTCGAACGTCACCTTGTCGATCATCGACCCGCCCCCCTGATAGGGCGGCATGGCATCGAGCAGTTCCTTCCGCCCCCAGAGCGCGCCGATGCCGGTCGGGCCGTAGAGTTTGTGCGCGGAAAAGACGTAGAAATCGCAATCCAGCGCCCGCACATCGACGGCGAGGCGCGGCACGGCCTGGCAGCCGTCGATCAGGATCTTGGCACCGACGCTGTGCGCGATGTCAGCGGCGCGGCGGACGTCGAGGACGCTGCCCAGCACATTCGACACATGGGCCAGCGCGACCATCTTGTGCGCGGGGGTGATCATCGCGGCCATGGCGTCGAGGTCGATCTTGCCGTCCGCCGTCAGCGGCACAACGTCGATCTCAGCCCCGACCTTCTCGGCCACGATCTGCCAGGGAACGATATTGCTGTGATGCTCCAGCATCGAGAGCAGGATGCGGTCCCCTGCCTTGAGTTGCGAGCCAGCCCAGCTTTGGGCGACGAGGTTGATGCCCTCGGTCGCGCCACGAACATAGACGACCTCGCTGTCCGACGCCGCGCCGATGAAATTCGCCACCTTGCGGCGTGCCGCTTCATAGGCGAGCGTCATATTGGCCGAGCGCTCATAGACGCCGCGATGGACGGTCGCATAGTCCGGGCCATAGGCGCGGGCGATGGCGTCGATCACCGCATTGGGCTTCTGCGCCGTGGCGGCGCTGTCGAGATAGTGCCAGTTGCCCCCCTCACTATTCAAAAGGCCGGGGAAATCATCCCGCAGACGCAGGGCTTGAGCGAGGTCCGTCATACCAGCGTCTCCAGCTTGGCAAGCGCGGCGGCTTCGAACCTGTCCTTGACGGCTTCGTCGGCCACATCGTCGAACACGCCCGCGACAAAGGCTTTCAAGAGCAGCGTCTTGGCCGTTGCCGGGTCCATGCCGCGCGAGGCCATGTAGAAGAGCGCCTGCTTGTCCAGCTCGCCCACGGTCGCGCCATGGGCGCATTTCACGTCGTCGGCGTAGATTTCCAGCTCCGGCTTGGCATTAGCCGTGGCGGTGCGGTCGAGCAGCATCGCCTTGACCGACTGGAAGGCGTCGGTGCGCTGCGCATCGCGGGCGACATTGATCGAGCCGAGATAGCTGCCGGTGGCGTGCTGACCGAGGATCGAACGGATCGTCTGGCCGCTGGTCGCGTCAGGTTCGGCATGGGTGACGGCGGTGATGATTTCCAGAGTCTGGTCCCCGCCGCCGATGATCGCGCCGTTCAGCTCGAAATGCGAACCCTTGCCCAGCGTAACGGTGAAGGTCACGCGACCGAACTTGCCGCCAATGTTGAGGACATGGAACGCCAGCCGAGCGCCGTCCGCGATGCTGATCGCATAATCATGCACCGCCGCCGCGCCATCGGCTACGTCCTGCAACAGATGATGGCGCGCCGTTTCCCCGGCGGCGACATCGATGCGCGTCGGCGCAGGCGTGGGCCAGACGGTCGCCAGTGCATCGAGATCGCTGTAGCGCCATTCTTCAGCCTTGCGCGTGGGAAGGGTGAGCGTGGTCACGCGGCCACCACCTCCGCATAGCCTTCGCGCTCCAGTTCCAGCGCCAGTTCGGGACCGCCCGACTTCACGATCCTGCCCGCCGCGAGGACGTGGACGAAGTCCGGCTTCACATAGTCGAGCAGGCGCTGATAATGGGTGATCAGCAGCACCGCCTTGTCGGGCTTGCGCATGATGGCGTTGATGCCCGAACCCACGATCTTGAGCGCGTCGATGTCGAGGCCGGAGTCGGTCTCGTCCAGGATCGCCAGCTTGGGGTCGAGAATGCCCATCTGCACCATTTCGGCGCGCTTCTTCTCACCGCCCGAAAAGCCGACATTCACCGGACGCTTCAGCATCTCCATGTCGAGGCCGAGCAGGCCCGCTTTCTCCTTGGCGAGCTTGATGAACTCGCCGCCCGACAGCGGCTCCTCGCCCCGCGCCTTGCGCTGCGAGTTGAGGCTCTCGCGCAGGAATTGCAGGTTGGAAACGCCCGGAATCTCCACCGGATATTGGAAGCCGAGGAACAGGCCGGCAGCGGCGCGCTCGTGCGGTTCCAGTTCGAACAGGTCCTGCCCTTCGAAAGTCGCGGTGCCGCCGGTCACTTCATAATTGGGGCGGCCGCCCAGCGTATAAGCCAGCGTCGACTTGCCCGCGCCGTTCGGCCCCATGATCGCGTGGATTTCGCCCGCGTTTATGGAGAGCGAGAGTCCTTTCAGGATCGCCTTGCCGTCGATTTCGTTGGTGAGGTTCTCAATCGTCAGCATCTCTTATCCCCGAAAATCACTTGCTCTGCGCGCGCTGGAGCGTCCGCGCGGTCCAGAAGGCCATGTCCCGCACATCGCCCGGCGCGGGGAATAGCGTGTCGATATGGCGCTTGATCGGCATATAGGGCCACCAGTCGGCGCCGGGTTCGGGCGCGCCCTTTTCCAGCACGCCGGTCACGAACTCGGTCACCGGACCCATGCGGGCGAGATTGGGCGCCTTGGCCTTGTGGAAAGCCTTGTCGGACTTGAGCTTCTCGGTAAAGGCGAGGTCGCCCTTTTCCAGCGCGGCGCGGCATTCGGCCTGATAAGCGTCGAGGTCGCCGAAATCCTTGGCCGCGCGGGCCTGAAGCTCACCCTCCTCCAACTCATAATCCTCGGTCAGGATGCGGATCGCGGCGGTCCATGCCTGACCATTGCCGACATCCTCCGCGAAATCAGCGAGGGCATCCTGAATATCGTCTTCGTCGCTCAACTTTCAGTCCTTCAGAATCTCAAATTTGCTGTTCAGTTTGTCACGCTTCCGAAAAGGTCCGCACAAACCATCACAAAACTGGCTGCTACGACCAACAGGCCAGCGCCATAAATCATCATAAAAAGCCAAAAGGCGGCAGGTCGTTCAGATTTAACGAAATTGCCATACCAAGTTTCGACCAGCCCAGTTTTCCAACCTTTGGAGAAAAACCATCCAATCATCGGCCCAGCAATCATCACCGTAAGCAACAGAGTTATGTCACTCACGATGGCTGCATTTCGCGTCATCCTACCGAGCCCTCCAGCGAAATGCCCAGCAGCTTCTGCGCCTCGACGGCGAACTCCATCGGCAGCTGTTGCAGCACTTCCTTGGCAAAACCATTCACGATCAGCGATACCGCACTTTCCTGATCCAGCCCGCGCTGCATTGCGTAGAAAAGCTGGTCGTCGCTGATCTTGCTGGTGGTCGCCTCATGCTCGATCTGCGCCGAGGGATTACGCACCTCGATATAGGGCACGGTATGCGCGCCGCATTGGTCACCCAGCAGCAGGCTGTCGCACTGGGTGAAGTTGCGCACGCCCTCCGCGCCCGGCGCCACGCGCACGAGGCCGCGATAGGTGTTGTTCGAACGCCCGGCGCTGATCCCCTTCGACACGATGGTCGAACGCGACCCCTTGCCATTGTGGATCATCTTGGTGCCGGTGTCGGCCTGTTGCAGATTGTTGGTCAGCGCCACCGAGTAGAACTCGCCCACGCTATTCTCGCCGTTCAGCACGCAGCTCGGATATTTCCACGTAATCGCGGAGCCGGTCTCCACCTGCGTCCAGCTGACCTTGCTGTTCCGCCCCTGGCAGAGCGCCCGCTTGGTCACGAAATTATAGATGCCGCCCTTGCCGTTCTCGTCGCCCGGATACCAGTTCTGGACGGTCGAATATTTGATCTCCGCATCGTCCAGCGCGACGAGTTCGACCACGGCGGCGTGCAGCTGATTCTCGTCTCGCATCGGCGCGGTGCAGCCTTCGAGATAGCTTACATAAGCCCCCTCGTCCGCGACGATCAGCGTGCGTTCGAACTGCCCCGTATTCTCCGCATTGATGCGGAAATAGGTGCTGAGTTCCATCGGGCAGCGCACACCCTTGGGGATGTAGACGAAGGTGCCGTCGGAAAAGACCGCGCAGTTCAAGGTAGCGAAATAATTGTCGTGCATCGGCACGACCTTGCCCAGCCACTTCTTCACGAGGTCCGGATATTCGCGCACCGCTTCGCTGATCGAGCGGAAGATGACGCCCGCTTCCTCCAGCTCCTTGCGGAAGGTGGTGGCGACGGACACGGAGTCGAACACCGCGTCGACCGCGACCTTGCGGCTGCCCTTCACCCCGGCCAGCACTTCCTGCTCGGCAATGGGGATGCCCAGCTTCTCATAGGTCGCCCGGATTTCCGGATCGAGTTCGTCCAGCGACTCCAGCTCCGCCTTCTTCTTCGGCTCGGCGTAATAATAGGCGTCCTGATAGTCGATCGGCGGGATGTTGAGCTTGGCCCATTCGGGCGCTTCCATCTCCTGCCACATGCGAAACGCCTTCAGCCGCCATTCCAGCAGCCATTCCGGCTCCTTCTTCTTGGCGGAAATGAAGCGGACCGTGTCCTCGTTCAGCCCCTTGGGCGCGAAGTCCTGCTCGATGGCCGAGGACCAGCCATGCTCGTAGGTGGAGGCGCGTTCGGCGGCCTCATGCGCTTCGAGGTTGCGAACAGTCGTAGCTTCTTCGGTCATGCCATTTCTCGTGTAAGACTAGCGATCGTGACACCCGCAAGCGCCGACCGGATCGCATTATTCGCGACATTCATATGCGGGCGGACACGGCATTCCTGCTCCAGCGAGCAGTCGTGCGTGCCCATTTCCGTGCAGGCGGTCATGGCGATGGGGCCTTCCACGGCCTCCACCACATCCGCGAGCGTGATCGCGGCGGGCGGACGGGAAAGACGCACGCCCCCGCCCGTACCACGGCTCGATTCGAGCAGGCCCGCCGCCGACAGCCGGCTCACCAGCTTCTGCGCGGTGGGCAGCGGGATGCCGGTTTCAGCGGACAGCGTGGTCGCGTTCATCTTCACATATTTGTTGGTCGCAGGGTCAAGCCCAGCGCCCGCACCGCAATGGCGTGCGGCGGCCGACATCAACACCACGGCATAATCTGCGAAACTCGAAAGCCTCATGACCCCGTCTTGCGAACCATTCTCAAATCGGATCGAATCAATCCGATTGGCATGTGGTCCCGCGCGGCCACGGAATCAAGGCATTTTTGCTTGGGGTCAGCTGCTCAGCTGAAACGGTTGAGCACCGCCACATCGCCACCCAGCGAGCGGCGGAGCAGGGTAAGCTGCGCCACGGCGGAAGGCTCGGTCTGCAACTGGTGCGGGGTCAGGCCGATGAAATGCTTGATCTCCCGGATGAAATGCGACTGGTCGTAGAAGCGCCCATCCTCGCACAGCGCCTGCCAGCTTTCATGATCCAGCGCGATCCGCGCGCTGCAACGAAGCGCCCGATATTTGCGCGCCAGCAGCTTGGGCGGGCAGCCATAATATTTATTGGTCAGCCGCGCGAGCTGACGCGGCGACAGGGCGGTGACGTCGGCCAGGGTCTCGATGCGGGGCGACCCCTCCCCCATCAGCCAGGCGTCGACCGCCTCCAGCAATCGCCAGGTCGCTTCGGGCAGGGCGACCAGCCGTTCGGCCAGGAACGCCCAGCACAGCGCCGCCATGACCTCCGCATCATCGGTGGCGCGCAGATTGTCCAGCAACTCGCGATAGTCCGGCCTGTCACTCAGATCCTGAACCCGATCGGTCAGACTGCTGGCGTCACCGCCATGCAGCGCGAGCCATCCGGCGGGAAGCAGCGAAATGCCGACCACGCGCCCGGGACCGTTCAGTTCGAACCGGGTCGCGCCCAAAGTCGGCCCCAACAGGCATATTTCAGGCGTCGGCGCGCTCGTTCCATCATGGAAATGATAGTCGCCACTGCTTTCCAGCATGAAGCGAAGTTGCGGCACATCGGCGCGGGTCACATCCGAATAATGATCGGCCGCTTCGGTGAAAACATAGAGCGAACCGAAATAGGCATTTAATTGTTCCGGCAACGCAAAGTACCGCAACCGGACCGGACCGTGCACGGCATCGACGGTATAGGACAGCGGTGCCTGATCGTCTTTTGCCTTAATATTTGGCGTCCCCCCGGACGCTTCGCTGCCATGCGACCGCATATTTCACCCCGAGCCGCACTATGCGCCATCGGGGCGAAGGCGCAAGAGGCTATGCTTAACGGAATATCACTTTTCCGCAGGACTGAGGGGCAGCGGCAACAAAAATGACCCGGTGGTTCTCACCACCGGGTCAGGAAAAGGTCTCGTCGGCCATGGGCCTAGAGCCTTCGGGTCGCGAGACTCTCTTACGTCCGAATCGGGGAAATTATATTGGATGAATCGGACATTAGGCGGACCAAAACGGGACGAATCCCAAGGAATCTTGTTAAGAAATGTCGTTCCGACCTGACTGTTGCCGTCACGCAACAGCGACTCGACGCCAGCCTCCGGCACTGGCATAGCGCCGCCATGTCCTACAGCCTCATCCGACCCCTTTTTTTCGCGCTGGAAGCCGAGCGCGCCCATCATCTGTCGATCAAGCTGCTCCGGCTGATGCCGACTCCGGCGCCGCTGGCACCCGACTCGGCGCTGACCCAGACCGTGGCGGGAATCCGCTTTCCCAATCCCGTGGGGCTGGCGGCGGGCTATGACAAGGAAGGGCTGGTCGCGCACAAGATGCATGGCCTGGGCTTCGGTTTTGCCGAGTTGGGCACGCTGACCCCCCTGCCCCAGCCGGGCAATCCGCTGCCCCGCCTGTTCCGGCTGGTGGAGGATCGGGCCGTCATCAACCGCATGGGCTTCAACAATGGCGGCCAGGCAGCGGCGGCGGAGCGGATCGCCAAGCGGAAACGGCCGGGCGGCCCGGTGATCGGCATCAATATCGGCGCGAACAAGGATGCCACCGACCGGATCGCGGACTATGCCACGGGCGTGACCTGCATGGCCCCGCTGGCCGATTATCTGACGGTCAACATCTCCTCCCCCAATACGCCGGGACTGCGCGCCCTGCAGGATCGGGCGGCGCTCGACCAGTTGCTGGGCGCGGTGATGACGGCGCGAGGGGCGAACCGGACCCCGATCTTCCTGAAGGTCGCGCCCGATCTCGAACCGGCCGATGTGGACGATATCGCCGCAGCCTGCCTCGATCACGGGATCGATGCGTTGATCGTGTCGAACACCACCATTTCGCGCCCCGCTCTGCGTTCGGCGCAGGCCGGGGAAGCGGGCGGCCTGTCGGGCGCGCCGCTGCATGACATGGCGCTGCAACGGCTGCGCGATTTCCGCCGGCTGCTGGGCACGCGCCTGCCGTTGATCGGCGTGGGCGGCATTGCCAATGCCGAGCAGGCCTATGCCCGCATCCGCGCCGGAGCGAGCCTGATCCAACTCTACAGCGCGCTGGTCTATGAGGGCCCCTATCTCGCCAGGCGGATCAATGCGGGCCTGAAAGCGCTGATGGAGCGCGACGGGGTCAGGAATATCAGCGAGATAGTGGGTATCGACGCCTGATCCGCCCTATGGGTTGCAGAACGCAATGCAGCGATTAGGGTGCCGGACATGACTTCCCGCCTGTCCGGCCTGCTGGCTCCCTTCGCCCTTTATGCCCTCCTCCCCGCGCCGCTCGCCGCGCGGGAGCCGGTGTCGGTCAATGCGACCGTTTCCGCCGCAGACCCCCGCGCCGCCGAGGCCGGACAGGAAATCCTCCGCAAGGGCGGCAGCGCGACCGACGCCGCCATCGCCATGATGCTGACGCTCAATGTCGTCGAGCCGCATAATAGCGGCATCGGCGGCGGCGGTTTCCTGATGCATCATGACGGACGCACCGGCGTGCTGGAGTCGATCGACGGGCGCGAGACGGCACCGGCGGCGGCCCATCCCGACCGCTTCATGGGACCGGACGGCCAGCCCCTGCCCTTCCGCCAGGCATGGCCCGGCGGCTATTCGGTCGGCGTGCCGGGCAATGTGCGGCTCGCCTGGGACGCGCACCGGAAATGGGGCAAGCTGCCCTGGGCCGACCTGTTCCAGCCCGCCATCCGCTTCGCCGAGCAGGGGTTCGAGGTGCGCCAGCGGCTCGATACGGCGATGAAGGCGGTGGAGCCGATCTGGGCCGACTTCCCGGAAATCCAGAAATATTTCTGGATCGACGGCAAGCCGGCGCCGATGGGCACGATCCTCAAAAATCCGCCGCTCGCCGCCCTGCTCAAACGAATCGCGGCGGAGGGACCGGACGCCTTCTATGGCGGCGACAATGCCAGGGCGATTGCCGACACCGTCACCCATGCCCCCAAAAACCCGGTGCCGATGACGGAGGCCGATCTCGCCGGCTATCAGGCCAAGCCGCGCAAGCCGGTCTGTGGTCCCTATCGCGTCTATACGGTCTGCGGCATGGGGCCAGCCTCCGCAGGCGGGATCACCGTGCTGCAGGTGCTGGGCATGGTCCAGCGCTTCCCATTGGCGCAATGGGGCAAGGACGATCCCCGGTCCTGGCACGTCATCGGGGAAGCGATGCAGCTCGCCTATGCCGACCGCGACACCTATCTGGGCGATCCTGAGTTCGTGACCGTGCCCATCGCCGGACTGATCGACCCCGCCTATCTCGAGCGGCGCTCCGCGCTCATCAGCATGGGCAGGGCGCTGAATGACTATCGCCCCGGCACGCCCCCCGGCGCGGAAAAGCGCACCGCCGCCCTGCCTCAGCCGGAATCGGGCACCAGCCATTTCGTCGCGATCGACCGGAACGGCGACATCGCCGCCTGGACCTCCACCATCGAGAGTTTCTTCGGCAGCCAGCTGGTCGCCAATGGCGTGATCCTGAACAATGAGCTGACCGATTTCAGCTTCACGCCGGAAAAGAACGGCGCGCCGGTCGCCAACCGGGTCGAGCCGGGCAAGCGCCCGCTGTCGTCCATGGCCCCCACCATCGTCTATGACGCGGCGGGCACGCCTGTCTTCACCATCGGGGCAGCGGGCGGCAAGACCATCATCATGCAGGTCGCCAAGGCGATCATCGCCCATTTCGACTGGGGGCTGTCAGCGCAGGATTCGATCGCGCAGGGCTTTGAGTTTTTCGACAAGGACGGGCTGGTGCTGGAACAGGGCACGTCGCTCGAAGCGATGAAGGCGCCACTGGAAAAGCTGGGGCACAAGGTATCGATCGGCCGCTTCGGCCTGAAGGCCAATGCCGCCGAGCGGACCGTGGACGGCCATTGGATCGGCGCCGCCGACCCGCGCAGTCCGGGCGTGTCCCTGCAGGAATAACGTCAGATCTTCAGATCCAGCCCGGCGACGTTGAACTGAAACGGGAAGGTCTTGTCCTTCGGCCCGACCACCAGATTCACCTTGATCATCCTGGCTTGCCTGATCGCGTCATAGGCCTTGGCGGCGGGCAGGACTTCGATACCGTCCCTGTTCTCGGTCATCCGTCCCTTCCATTCGTGGGTCTTGCCATCTTCCGTGGTGGCGGTGACGCGGCAGTCGGACAGATCGCAGGTGAAGGGCGCACCCACCAGCTTGACGGTGACGTCCGCCTCTCCCTGCGCCATGGGCTGGACCAGCAGCACGGAGAAAGTGTCCGCCGCCGTCATGGTCTGCACCATGTTGGCGCTGCCGATATAGGCGACCTTGGCCTTTGCGCCCTGCCCGCCTTCATATTTCCAGACCTGCCCGATCTGGTCGCGCTGGGTCGGCGCCTTGTCCCCGGATGAGGAGCAGGCCGCGATCAATCCCACGACAGCCAATGGCCACAAGGTCCGCATCGCTTTTCTCCTTTTCCCGTCATCATTACGGGAGGAGAACGCATCAGCGAGGCGCGGTTTCCCTCAATTCAGCTATAGCGAGAGGCGGTTTCCCGGATCAGCGCGATCATGTTGGGGATGCCCTGCGTCCGGTTGGAGCTGAGCTGGTTGCGCAGATCGAAGGGCGACAAAGCGCCTTCGATATCGGTCGCGGCGATCGCGACAGGCGTCTGATCCTGCACCGTCAGCAGCACCAGCGCGATGATCCCCTTGGTGATCGCGGCATTGCTGTCCGCCAGGAAATGAAGGCGGCCCCCATTGGCAGAATCGGCGTCCAGCACCGTGGGATAGACCCAGACCGCCGCCGAACAGCCCCGCACCAGCGTCGCGTCGGTCTTGAGCGCATCGGGCATGGGTTCCAGCGCCTTGCCCAGATCGATGAGCAGCCGATACCGGTCATCGGCATCGAGAAATTCATATTCTTCGACCAGATCGGTCAGGACGGGCAGCAAAGTCATACCCGTCATATAGGGGGAAAAGCGCGATGCGAAAGCCGCTATTCCCCTTTTGCGACTACAGGTCCACGCCCGCGGCGATGGCTTCCAGCTTGCGGATGCGTTCCTTCAGGTCCGCGACCTCGATCCTTGTCGTGGTCGAGGGCGGCGTACCTTCCTCGCTACGCCGCGCCAGTTCGGCCCGCTTCAGATCGAGCCAACCGTTCCAGCCGCGCAGGGCCGTGACCGCGATGATGGCAAGTCCCGTCAAACCCGCCACCGCCAATGTCAGAATGATAAGGGGGTCCTGCATATCGTCCTCCCTGTGGGTCATTTCGCGCAGGCCGCGTCAGTCGCGGTCCCTGAGCTTGTCGAATTCCCGCTCCAGCGCGGTGGAACTGTCGGTCGCCAGCCGCTCCAGCACGGCGACCCGATCCTTCAGCGCCTTCACCTCTGCCCGCAGCCGTTCCGCTTCCGGATCGGGACCGCGAGACACGAAATCCTCGCCCTTGTCGCGGCGCACGACGCCATATTTGGCGCGGATCACGCTGGCGATGGCGGTGATCGCAACGATGGCGACGACCATTTCAAACGGATTCATCGAATTTCCCCTTGCCTGCCAGCCATCGGGCGGCCGGCATCTTTACGCGATCCTCAATTCAACGGCGGCGCATCCCGCAGCCGTTCGATCTCATCGGACAGGTCCATCCCCTTGTCGGTGACGATCCGTTCCAGCACCCGCACCCGCTGCTCCAGCCTTTCGGTCTGCGCCGCATATTGGGCGGTCTTCTCGGCGGTTTCGCGCGACTGCGCTTCCAGTTGCCGTTCCTTCAGGGCCAGCCAGCTCCTGAACCCCTTCATGCCGATGGCGGTCAGGGGGATGAGCACCCAGATCCAGCTTGCGATGTGATTCATCTGTCTATCCTCATTTGAGGCAATGCCGGCCTCCATGCGGCGCTTCCGCGCCCGGCCAGACCGCCTTTTCGACCGACGTCGGGAACGGTTCGATGAACGGCAGTCCCCCCTTCGCCTTCAGCGCAGGCTGTCGATCTCGTCCGCGAGACGCGTGTTGCGGCTGGTATAATAGGTTTCGATGTCGGCCAGTCGCCGGTCGATGTCGCGAAACTTGGAACGGACATCGCGGGTGGAGCGGGCGGGATTGCTGCGCACGCCCTGCCAGAATTTCTCGTCATCCCGGTCGGCATAAAGGCCCAGCGGCTTGTTGTCGGCGAAATAGGCGGCGGCGAAATAGGCGATCAGCGACCAGGGGAAGGCCCCCATCAGCGTCACCAGCACCGCGCCGACCCGAACCCAGACCACGTCGATCCCGGTATAGTCGGCAATGCCGGCGCACACGCCCATCCACTTGCCATTCTGCTTGTCGAGATAGAATTTGGTGCGACGGGCAGCCATTTCAGTTCCTCCGGTCGGGATTTTGGCGGTCGATATTGGGGCGGTCGAAGTCATAGGCCTCGTCCTGCGAAGGGCGGACGGGACGAAAATCGGGATTGTCGGCGGCGACGATCCTCTCGACCGTCTGGAGCCTGTCTTCCAGACGCCGGGCGAGCAGATGAAGCTCGTCCAGCAGCTTTTCATCCTCATCGGTGATCTTGGGGGCCTGCTTCCATTTGGTGACATAGTGGAAGATCAGCCAGGGCATGCCGATGAACAGCATGCCGCAGATCATGATCGGCAGAAAAACATCCTCCATGGATCACCCTTCCCTGTTTCCGCTGGCGTTCATGCTCGCCTTGAGGGCCGCGAGTTCGGCATCGACCTTGTCCGACGCCTTGAGTTCCGCGATCTCTTCCTCCAGCGTCTTGGACGCCTGACCCAGACCGGCGGCGTCGGCGCGCCCCTCGGCCATGTCCACACGGCGTTCCAGCATCTCGAAGCGGGCGAAGGCGTCGTTCACCTTCTCACCGGCATAGGCTTCGCGGACGCGGAGGCGATTCTGGGCGCTTTCCATCCGGGTCACAAGGCTGTTCTGGCGGGCACGGGCCTCGCGCAGCTTCGCTTGGAGCTTGGCGATGTCCTCTTCGGACGCGCGCAGCGATTCCTCCAGCACCTCGATCTCGTGGCCAAGCTGCTCGGCCATGTCGGTCGCCTTCTGCTTTTCGACCAGCGCGGCCTTGGCCAGATCCTCCCGATCCTTGCTGAGCGCCAGCTGGGCCTTTTCCGTCCAACTGTCCTGCAAGCCCTGAAGCTTGGCGATATGGCGCCGCATTTCCTTCTGGTCGGCAATGGTGCGGGCGGCAGAGGCGCGCACCTCGACGAGCGTCTCCTCCATTTCAAGGATGATCATGCGGATCATCTTCGCTGGGTCTTCCGCCCGGTCGAGCAGGTCGGTGACATTGGCGGCGATGATGTCTCGGGTGCGGGAGAAAATACCCATTTGAACTTCACTCCTGGTACGAACTGGTTGGCCGCGTCTTAGGCAAGATAATGCAAGGCCGCGGGGCAATCATGGTTGGCGAGCATGGGCACCTCGCTGGCGCGGGCCGGGCCGACCGCCGAGAGGATCAGGGTCGATCCGAACAGGACGGAGGCAATGGCGACGGACAGCAACTGACCGATTTCGCGTGCCTTGTAGCTTTGCTTTTCCATGACAAATACTCCTGAACCTTGGCCTTCATGGGGTGCCGCCTGATTGATCGGCGGCTTCGCGTTCCTGCTTTGCAGAAGGCGTGCCAATTTTGAAAAATGGCGGAGTTGCGTGATTTTTTCAGAGGTGCGCCAGAATATCGCTTGCCGAAAGGTGGGAAATTTCACCATAAGTTGGGGTATGGAGAAAAATACCCAGTTCGTCGGCCAGTCTCTGGCCTTTCTGGATGCGGTCGAGCAGGCGGGGCGCGCCGCCGAACTCAACCGGCCGATTCTGGTGATCGGGGAGCGCGGGACGGGCAAGGAACTGATCGCCGAGCGCCTCCATCGCCTGTCGACGCGCTGGGATGAACCGCTGATCGTCATGAATTGCGCGGCCTTGCCGGAAACGCTGATCGAGGCGGAACTGTTCGGCCACGAACAGGGCGCCTTCACCGGCGCGGCGCGGGCGCGAGCCGGGCGCTTCGAGGAAGCCGATGGCGGCACGCTGTTTCTGGACGAGTTGGGCACGCTGTCCATGGCGGCGCAGGAACGACTGTTGCGCGTGATCGAATATGGCGAGGTGACGCGGATCGGCGCATCGAAGCCGCTGACGGTCGATGTCCGCATCGTCGCCGCGACCAACGAGGACCTGCCCGCCGCCGCCGAGACGGGGCGGTTTCGGCCCGACCTGCTGGACCGGCTGAGTTTCGAGGTGATCACCCTGCCCCCGCTGCGCGCGCGGGAGGGGGATGTCGCCGTGCTGGCCGACCATTTCGGGCGGCGCATGGCGGCGGAGATCGCCTGGCCGCAATGGCCGGGCTTTTCCGCCGCCTGCATGGCCGAGCTGGAGGCGCATGACTGGCCCGGCAATGTCCGCGAGTTGCGTAATGTGGTGGAAAGGGCCGTCTATCGCTGGGGCGACCCCGGCCGCCCGATCGCGGCGATCGTGTTCGATCCCTTCGCCTCGCCCTGGAAACCCAAGCCCTTGATGCCTGTAAGGGAGGATAGTGCGCCGGCGCCTTCCGACGCGCCGGCGGTGAACGGTCATGATGCGATCACCGACCTCAAATCCGCCGTCGATGCGCATGAAGCGGCCATCGTACGGGCGGCGCTGGAGCGCTATCGCTACAACCAGCGCGCAACCGCCAAGGGTCTGGGCCTCACCTATGACCAGCTGCGCCATTGCATGAAAAAACATGGCTTGAGCGCGGGGTGAGAGCCGGTGCTCCTGTTAAGGCAGGAGCACGCAGCCTGCCGTCAGCGCGTCGGCACCGGCTCCGCGCCCGAATAGTCATAGAAGCCCTTGCCGGTCTTGCGGCCAAGCCAGCCCGCCTCGACATATTTCACCAGCAGCGGCGCGGGGCGATATTTGGGGTCGCCGGTCGTGTCCTGAAGCACCTTGCAGATCTCCAGGCAGGTATCGAGGCCGATGAAATCCATCAGCGTCAGCGGCCCCATCGGGTGGTTGAGGCCCAGCATCACACCCTTGTCGATGTCCACCACATTGCCCACGCCCTCGCCCAGCGCGAACACGGCTTCGTTGAGCATCGGCAGCAGGATGCGGTTCACCACGAAGCCCGGCGCGTCGAAGGCATGAACCACCTGCTTGCCGAGGCTGGCGGCGAAGGCTTCCACCACGCTGACCGTTTCCGGACTGGTGGCAAGACCGCGAATGACCTCCACCAGCGCCATCACCGGCACCGGATTGAAGAAATGCACGCCGACGAAGCGGCTCGCATCCGGTGCGGCCTGCGCCAGCCGGGTGATCGGAATGGACGAGGTGTTCGACGCCAGAATCGCATCGCTGGCCAGCAGCGTGCCGACATTGGCGAAGATGGCGCGCTTGATCTCTTCACGCTCGGTCGCGGCTTCGATCACCAGCTGACAGGCGGCGAGAGGCGCGATCTCGCCAACCGGCGTGATCCGCGCAATGGCAGCATCGGCATCCGCCTGCGCCAGCTTGCCCTTCTCGACCGCCTTGGCGAGTTGCCGGATGATGCCGTCGCGCCCCTTTTGCGCGCGCGACAGGTCGATGTCGGACAGGATCACATCATAGCCCGCCTGCGCCGCCACCTGCGCGATGCCCGCGCCCATCTGGCCCGCGCCGATCACACCCACGGTCCGAATATCCGTCATTTCTGGAACCTCTCTGCACTGAATCGCTCTTCATCTGCCCCCGTAGCGCCATGACAGCCGGGCCGCCAGAGCTTCCGGGCGGGCGAAAGCGGACGGAAAGCCCCGGTCCAGCGTTCTTTGGATCATTTCCGGCTTTGCGCCGCGCCTGCTTGGTGGTTAAAAGCCCCGGCATGTCCGTTTCTGACCTGCTGCCCGCGCCGGCGACCGGAAGGTTCATTGCCGCCGTGCATCACTTCCCGCTACGCGTCTATTTCGAGGATACCGATCTCTCGGGACTGGTCTATCACGCCAATTATCTGCGTTACATGGAGCGCGCCCGGTCGGATATGCTGCGCATCGCCGGGATCGACCAGCGCGCCAATCTGGAGGATGGGGAAGGCGTCTATGCCGTCACCGACCTCCAACTGCGCTACCGCCGCCCGGCGCGGCTGGACGACGACCTGATGGTGGTCAGCCGCGTCACCAAAGTCGGCGCCGCTTCATGTTCCATTCATCAGACGGTCATGCGCGATGATGAAATACTGACCGAAGGCGAAATTACCGTCGCCTTCCTGACGCCCCAGGGCCGCCCCCGCAGGCAACCCAAGCCCTGGACCGATATTTTCAGCCGTTTGATGAGAGGGGAAGACATCAACCCATGAGCCTTTCGATGCCCGACGTTGGCGCCGCTGTCGGCGGTGCCGCGCAAGCCGCCGCCATTTCGCCGCTGAACCTGTTTCTTCAGGCCGACATCGTCGTGAAGGTGGTGATGCTGGGCCTGCTGCTGGCCAGCATCTGGACCTGGGCGATGATCCTTGGCTTCAGCTTCACCCTGCGCAAGGCCAGCAAGCAGAGCCGCGCCTTCGAACAGGATTTCTGGAAGGCGGAGGATATCGACCGCTTCTATGAAGCACGCGGCAAGGCGGAGTTCCCCGCCGCCAAGGTGATGGCCGCCGGCGTCACCGAATGGCGCCGTTCGACCGCGCAGAAGGTGATCGACCGCGACGGCACGCGCGACCGGCTTTCCACCGCCATGTCCAGCACCATCGCGGCGGAAGTGGATCGCCTCTCGGATCGTCTCAACATCCTCGCCACCATCGGATCGGTCGCGCCCTTTGTCGGGCTGTTCGGCACGGTCTGGGGCATCATGCGCGCCTTCACCGGCATCGCGGCCGCGCAGAACAGTTCGCTCGCGGTCGTGGCGCCCGGCATTGCCGAAGCGCTGTTCGCCACCGCCATCGGCCTGTTCGCGGCGATCCCGGCGGTGATTGCCTACAACCGCTTCAGCCATGGCATCAACCGGATGGAATCCGGGCTGACGCGCTTTGCCGACGGGTTCTACTCGACGCTGAGCCGTGAACTGGAAGCGCAACGGTGATGAGGGAGGCCCTGTAATGGCCATGTCCGGCCCTCCTTCCACCCGTCGCGGGCGTCATCGCGCGCCGATGGCCGACATCAACGTCACGCCGCTGGTCGACGTCATGCTGGTGCTGCTGATCATCTTCATGGTGACCGCGCCGCTGCTGGTGACGGGCGTGCCGGTGAACCTGCCGGAAACCCGCGCCAAGGGGCTGGATCAGGATCAGAAGCCGACCGTCATTTCGATCGATCGCGACGGCGGCGTCTTCATCGACGACGCGCAGATCAGCGACGCCGACCTGCCCGGTCGCCTGGCCGAGATCATGTCCGCCAATGCTGGCAAGGCAGAGCCGCCGCAGATCTTCCTGCGCGCCGACAAGGGGCTGGACTATGGCCGGGTGATGCTGGTCATGGGCGAGCTGAACCGGGCGGGCCTGAACCGGGTCGCGCTGGTCAGCACGGGCGCCGAAGAGCCTGCGGTCAGCGGCGGTTCAGAATAGGGGGCCATAGGTTTTGGCTATGGATCGTGCGGAGAAAATCGGCCTTGGCGTGGCGACGGCGGGACATGTCCTGCTGTTCGGCCTGCTGTCGACCGGCTTTCTGGCTACCCCCAACCCGCTCAAGCTCAATTCCCCGCCGATGGACGTCAGCCTGGTGGATGAGGTCGCGCTGAAATCAATGGCCCCTCAGGTCTCGACCCAGCCGCCGCCGCCCAGCGTCGCGCCGGAGAAAGGCCCGACCGAGGAGGCCGCGCCCGCGCCGGAACCTGAACCCGCGCCCCAGCCCGAACCGACCCCGGCACCCCCTGCGCCCAGGCCCGCGCCGCCCAAGCCGGTGGCGAAGCCAGCGCCCCCCAAGCCAGCGCCCGCTCCGCCGAAAAAGGACGTGCCCGCAGCCAGGCCCAAACCGAAGCCAGCGGCTGAAAAGCCCGCTCCGGCGCCGCCCAGGCCTGCACCGGAAAAGCCCAGGCCCGCCGCCGCCGCGCCCGCCAAGGCATCGCAAAAGCCCGCGGCCAAGCCGAATTCCAACGCCCCGGCGCATGCTTCGGGTCAGGGCAAGGCGGAAAAGCCCAAGGGATCGCTGCTGGGCAAGGATTTCCTCAAGGGCATCGACACCGAGACCGAAGCGCCGCGCAAACCCGCGCCGCCGCCCGCCGCCGCCATGGGTCAGGCGCAGAAGGCCGCGCTGGACGCGGAAATCCGCCGCCAGCTCAAACCCTATTGGAAATCCCCGACGGGGGCGGATGTCGAACAGCTCCGCACCTTTGTCGACGTGCAACTCAACCGCGACGGATCGCTGGCCGGTCAACCGCAGGTCTTCAACACCACCGGCATCACCGCCAGCAACCGCGCGCAGGTGACGCTGCATCAGGAACTGGCGGTCAAGGCCATCCGTCTGGCCGCGCCCTTCAAGCTTCCGCCCGATCTTTATGACGGCTGGAAATCCCTCCGCATCTCCTTCGACAAGAGGCTATCGCAATGACCCCACCCTTCAGGACAGGAAAGGCCCGAACATTTGGGGCCGCGCTGGGGGCTCTGCTGCTGCTGGCGTTCGCGCCTGTCAGCCGAGCGCAGCTCAGCGTCGACGTGACCGACGAATCCTCTTCCAATCTCAAGATCGTCGTACCGGCGCTGCCGGCGCAGGCGGAAGTCTCCACCCCCGCCGGGTCGTCGACGGAACTGGGGCGCAAAATCGCCGAAGTGATTGCCTCCGACCTCAAGGGATCGGGGCTGTTCGATCCCTCCGGCCCCGGCGGCATTCCGACCATCGCCTTTTCCGAAGTCACCAACCCCGCCTATGACAAATGGGCGGCCTATCAGGCACTGGTGCAAGGATTCGTCCGCACCACGGGCGGCGAAGCGGACATCACGGTCGGCTGCTACCTCTATGACGTGGCGCTGAAGCAGGAACTGACGCGGCAGGGCTATGTCGTCGCCCCGCGCGACTGGCGCCGGGCCGCGCATAAATGCGCCGACGCCATCTATGCGCGCCTGTCGGGCGAAAGCCCCTTCTTCGACAGCCGCATCGCCTATATCGCGGAAAGCGGTCCCAAGGGGAACCGGACCAAGCGCCTCGCCATCATGGATTCGGACGGCGCCAACCACCGCTTCATCACCAATGGCCAGTCGATCGCGCTGACCCCGCGCTTTTCGCCCGATTACAAGTCGATCGTCTATGTGAGCTATCTGAACAACCGGGTGCGCATCTACATCTACGACATCGGCACGGGCCAGCAGCGGCTGGTGACGGAAAGCAGCAATCCGACCTTCGCGCCGCGCTGGTCGCCCGATGGCCGCAACATCCTCTTCTCCATGGCGATTGCGGGCAATACCGACATTTATCGCGTCCCCGCCAGCGGAGGCGCGCCGGTTCGCCTGACCAATGCGCCGGGCATCGATGTGGGCGGCAGCTATTCGCCCGACGGGCGCCAGATCGTGTTCGAAAGCGACCGTTCGGGCAGCCAGCAAATCTATGTGATGAACGCCGACGGATCGAACCAGCGCCGGATCAGCCATGGCGGTGGCCGCTATGCCACGCCGGAATGGAGCCCGCGCGGCGACCTGATCGCCTTCACCAAGATGTCGGGCGACTTCAAAATCGCGGTCATGACCCCCACGGGCGACAATGAGCGCATCCTGACCAATGGCTGGCAGGATGAGCAGCCCAGCTGGTCGCCCAATGGCCGCGTGCTGCAATTCTTCCGCACCACGCCCGGCCGCGATGGCAACAGCCAGGTGTGGCAGGTCGACCTGACCGGCGTGAACGAGCGGCGGATTCCAACGCCTTTGAGCGGTTCCGATCCCGCCTGGGGTCCGCTGCTGCCTTAATCTGCGTCATGACCGGAACCGAAACGTCCCGATTGCGTAACGATTTTCAGAATATGAATTGAGGAGCAACCCAATGAAACTGTCCCGCACCCTGCTGGTGGCGACCGCCATCGTGGCCCTCGCCGCCTGCTCCAAGAAGGCGCCGAAGGAACTGCCGCCCCCACCCGCCGACACCTCCACGCAGACCAACGCTCCGGCCACGCCGTCGGGCCCGGTCAAAGGCAGCCAGGAGGATTTCGTCGCCTCTGTGACGTCCGACCGCATTCACTTCGGCCTCGACAGATATGACGTCGAACCGCAGGATCAGCAGATCCTGCAAAGCCAGGCCGCCTGGTTGCAGCAGAATCCCAATGTCCGCGTGACCATCGAAGGCCATTGCGACGAACGCGGCACCCGCGATTATAATATCGCGCTGGGCGAACGCCGCGCCAATGCGGCGAAGAATTACCTCGCCTCGCTGGGTATCGACCCCAGCCGGATCACCACCGTCAGCTATGGCAAGGAACGTCCCGCCGCTTTGGGTTCGGACGAAGCTGCCTGGGCCCAGAACCGCCGCGCGGTGACGGTGACCGTCCAATATTGAGGACCGATTGAAGTCCTGGGTCGCACCGATGCTTCATGGCCCGCTGGTCTATCGACCGGCGGGCCTTTACTTTTCCGGCGGTATTCAGGACCAGCCGCCGCCCAGCGCCAGGAAGATCGCGATCTGGTCCTGCACCAGTTGCACCCGCGCCGCCGCAGCCGACGCTTCGGCACCGGCAAGCGACCGCTGCGCATCCAGCAGGGACAGGAAATCCCCGCGCCCGAAGCGGAACAGCTTGCCCGCCTGACCCGCCGACACACCTGCGCTGTCCCGCGCCCTGTCCAGCGCCGCCGACTGCTCGCTGTGGCGCCGATAGCTCTCCAGCGCGGTCTCGGTCTGGCGCAGCGCCTCCAGCACGCTCCCGTCGAAGCGCGCCAGATCGGCCTGTACCTGCGCATCGGCCTGCGCGATCCGCGCCTTCACGACCGGCCGGTTGGGAAAGGTCCAACTGAGCAGCGGCCCCAGACTCAAGCCAAAGCTCGATCCCGTCGCGAAACTCTTGATCGGCCCGCCAAGCCCCAGCGATCCGCCGATGCTGACCTGCGGATAGAGGTCCGCCGTCGCCACGCCGACCCGCGCCGTATCCCCGGCAATGCCGCGTTCCGCCTGCCGGATGTCGGGCCGCCGCCGGATCAGCGCGGCGCCGTCCCCGACCGGCATGGGCGCGTGCAGGGCGGGAAGGACCGCGCAAGCCTCAACGTCCCTGGGATAGTCCGCTGGCGCCCGGCCCAGCAAGGTCGCCAGCAGATACAGCGCCGATTGCCGCTGCGCCTCGAAGGCGGGAAGAGTTGCTTCGCTGGCGTCCACCGCCGCCTGCGCCCGGCTGACGTCGAAGGCCGTGCCCCGCCCGCCCTTGAACAGGCGCTGCGTGGCGTTCAGTGTTTCCCGCTGCAAGCTCACCACCCGGCGGTTGACCCCCAGCGAATAATTGGCGGCGCAGACCTGCGCATAGGCCTTGGCCGTTGCCGCGGCGACGCTGACCCGCACATAATCGCGCGCCGCCATGACGGTTTCGACATCGGCCGTACTGGCCTCGATCGCCCGCTTGATCCGGCCGTTCAGGTCGAGCGGATAGGCCGCGCTCAGTCCCAGATCGTAGCCCACCACACCCGGCAGACTCTCACCCGTGCCGGACGGCCGCGCCAGCGTGACGCCACCGCTGATCGCCGTGCTGATCGTGCGCTGGGCCTGCGCCTCCCGCAGCACCGCCTGCGCCGACGTCAGATTGGCGTCTGCCACGCGCAGGTCGGTATTGGCCGCCAGCGCCTGCTCGATCAGCGCATCCAGCTTCGGATCGTCATAGAGCTGCCACCAATGGTCGGGCAGTTCGGCGTTGCCAAACGCCTCGCCCTGCGCCGAGAGAAACTCCCCCTGCGCTCCGGCTGTCGTTGCCGCCGACTTTTCCGGCGGCCGGTAATCGGGGCCCGCCGTCGCACAGGCCGCCAGCCCCAGCGCCAGCAGGGGCGTCCAAATGGGCTTAGGCATGGCGACAGGCTCCCGGCTTGACGTCCTTCCGGGCCGGTTCGATCGTCACCGTCGCGGTGCGCCCGGCGATGAGCTTCAGGCCCTCAGGCACCTTCGTCAACTTCACCCGCACGGGAATACGCTGGGCCAGCCGCACCCAGGAAAAGGTCGGCTCGACCGTGGGCAGCAAATTGCCCGAATCCGAACGGCTGCTGTCGTTGATGCCATAGGCGATGCTGTCGACACGCCCATGCAGGTCCTGCTCCTCGCCCATCAGCCGCACCGTCACCGGCGCCCCGATGCAGACCAGCGGCAATTTGGTTTCCTCGAAATAGCCCTCGATCCGCAGGCTGTCATCGTCGATCAGCGCCATCGCCTGCTTGCCTGCGGCGACATAATCGCCCGGATGCAGGTCCAGATTGGTGACCCTGCCGTTGACCGAGGCCACGACCTGCGTCCGCTTGAGATTCAGCGCGGCGGCGTCCCGCGTGCTCAACGCCACGGCCAGCGCAGCCTCCGCCGTCGCCACGCGCGCAACATTCTGCTCATGCGCTTCGGCGGCGACCAGATTGCCCAACGCCAGGTCGCGGGTCGCCTCCCGCCGCGCCTGCCCCAGGGTCGCCTTGGCCGAAGCGATCTGCGCCTCTGCCTCTTCCAGCGCGAGCGCATAGCGGGGACGGTCGATCACGAACAGCGGATCGCCCGCCTTCACCGCCTGGTTGTCATGCACCGAGACCGAAGTGACGAGGCCGCTGATATCCGGCGTCACCCGCACCACATCGGCGCGCACACGGCCATCGCGCGTCCACGGGCTCCGCTCATAATGGTTCCACATCCAGATTGCGACCAGGACGGCGGCAATGACAATGACAATGGTGGCGGCACTGCGAAGCAGCGTGGCAGTCAGGCGGTTCATAAGCGGATTCCAAGGGTGGGAACAAGAATAGCGAGCGCGCCCAGCATCAGCACGAAAATACTGAGATCGACCGCGGCCCGATAGGCAAGAAAACGATAGAGGCCGAAGGCGCCGATCAGCCGGGTCGCGCCCCAGCTGAGGATCAGCGCGACCAGCGCCAACAACAAAAGCGTGGGCACGTAAACGCCGCCCAGGGCGATTTCTCCGGTCATGCGGGTTGTCCGATCATGGGAGGGGTCCGATAGCCTTCGCTCTCAGGAAACAGATTGCGGCGCAGGCTGACCAGCGCGAGGATCGCGTCGCGCCGAACGTCTGCGCTGGGATTATGCGACAGGTCGCCGATGGCGCCATCGATATCGGCCAGCAGATCAGGTTCTGCGGACTTCGGCGCATCCGGGTCCAGCGTGCGATAATGCGCGCTGACGCCCTTCAGCACGTCGGTCAAAGGTCCGGCTTCATTGACGGGCAGGTCAAGCCGCAACTGACGCAGTTCCCCGATCGCGACCCCCGTGCGCAGGTCGCGCAACGCGTCATAGAGCGGCTGGCCGCTATCCTTGCGCGTGGCCGCCAGACGCGGCGCGAGCAGGGCGATGCGGTCCAGCATCCGGTTGATCCACCCGCGCACATCGGGCGGCGTCATCAGCGTGGCGCGATTGGCAATGTCGTTCCAGCCAGCGCGCACCGTCCGCCGGATCGCTCTTTCAACGCCTGCCGACTGCAATAGCCCGGCCATGATGATCGCAAACCAGATGCCGACGAGCTGCGCCACCGTCCCGTTCACATAGCTGGCAAAGGCACTGATATAGCTGGCCGACAACAGCACCGGGCTTCCCAGCCCCAGCAGCGTCGGCAGCGCGATCCCGGCCCAGCGCGGGGAGGCCATCATCGTTCCCAGGACCAGCAGCATCGGGGCGTAGACAGCCGCCAGCAAGGTGAACCCATCGAGCCGCGGCATGATCGCATAGCCATAGACCGCCCCCAGCAAGGAGGCGACGATCGTGCCGATCATGAAACCCTTGAGCGGCGCCAACGGATTGTCGGACGCGGAGAACAGCGCCAGGAACACGCCCGCCAGCATCACCGCGCTGCCGCCATCCTTCCAGCCGCTGCCGATCCATAGCGCGCAACCCAGCGCCACGGTGACGAAGGCGCCGAAGGCACCGCGCGCGGCGGCGGCATAATCCTTGTGCAACTCGCGATTGCGACGCCCCTCCAGCAGTTCGGCGACGCGTGGGTTGACCGGCTGGCGGCTGTGCGTTGCCATTTGATCGTTCAGGTCGCGACAGTCGCGATGCGCCGCGATCAGCGCCGACAGCCGCGCGAACAGGCTGAGGCGCATCATGTCGGCCCACCCCATGTCCGCCCGCGCCGCCGGCTCCAGCGCAGCGCAGCGGTCGATCAGCGCATTCGCCCGTTCCGTGCGCTCGGTCCGATCCTCACCCGGCTGGACGATCCAGGCGCGCACTTCGGCGATCAGCGCAATGACCTCCGCCGGCACGGCGCCGCCACTGGCGGCCTTGAGCATTGCCAGCCGGTCCTCCACCGCCGCGCCCAACGGCAGCAGCAGCGAAAGCTGGTCCTGCATCGCCCGCACCGTCCGCACGCGCGGCGCCAGGCGGGAAATATCGAAAGGCAGGTGCACCGACATCTGATGCAGTTCGGTAATGTCCTGCGCCAGGCGGCGACGCTCCTGCGCCAATCCCGGCACCGGGTCCAACGCAATGGCGTCATGCGACCAGCGCTCGGCATCACGCAGCATCGCCTCCACCCGCGCCAGCAGCAAATTGGTGATGGAACCGGGAAAAACGACACCATGGATCAGGCTGCCGGACAGGATACCGATGGTGATTTCCTGCACGCGCAGCGACGCGACGGTGAAGATGGTCTGCGGCGTGTCGACATCGGGAAAGACGATCAGACAGGCGCTGTAGCCCGCCAGCACGAACATATAGGATCGCGGCGTGCGGTCGAGCAGCGACACGAACACGCATGTGGCCAGCCACAGCGCCATGGCAAGCGTGAGCAGTTCAGGCGAATTGACCAGCGGCGGCACGATAACAACGGCGAATGTCGCGCCGGCCAACGTGCCGATGACGCGAAACATGGCCTTGGAAATCACCGCGCCCGCCAGCGGCTGGGCAACGATATAAGAGGTCAGGAATGCCCAGTAGGGCCGCTCCAGCCCGATGCTGAATGCGACAAACAGCGCCAGCATCGCCGCCGCGAAGCATTTCAGCGAAAAAAGCGCGGCAGGCCAGCCGATGCGCTCGCCAAAGGCGTTCATGTCAGCCTTGCCCCCGCCGCTCGGCCATGCGTTGTTCCAGCAGGCTCAGCAGGTTGACCACAATCTCGATCGCGGCGTCGGGGACGCCTTCCAGCAACTCGCGCCGCAAATTATCCAGCCTGGCCTCGATCTGCCCTACCATGTCCTGCCCCTCCGGCGTGAAGGCGACTCGATTAGAACGCCGATCGTCGGGATTAGGCACGCGCTCGACAAGCCCCGCCGCCTGCAACTGGTCCAGCGTCCGCACCAGCGAGGGCTGGGTGATGCCCAGTTCCTCGGCCAGATCGGCCTGCCGCGCATCGGCCCCCAGCCGGTCGAGATAGATCAGGCACCAGCCCGCGCTGTTCGAAACGCCGAACTCTGCCAGCGCCATGTCGGCCAATTGCCGCCACTGGCGCGAGACCTGAGGCATTTTATGCGCCAAGGCGCGTTTCAACTCCGATTCGGGCATTTTTGTTAGATAGCTAACTAATGGCCATCGTCAAGATTTTAGTTTCGATTTGCTCCTTAAATTTTGTTCATGCTGGCACGGGTCAGAAATGAAAAAAGGGGCCGGGAACGCCCTGGTTCCCTGCCCCTTCCCAAAGCCTTTTGAACCGGTCAGCCCCGGCGCGTTCCCGAAAAGCCCGCCGCGCCGAAGGCGCCGAGCTGCATCGTGCCGGTGATGCTGTCCCCGCTCACTTCTGCCTCACATTCCAGCGTCATCGGCATGGGCAGGGTCATGTTCATCTTCCAGTTCAGCTTGTTGCCGTCGACCTTGCCCTCGGTCACGTCGAGCGAGCCCATCATGCCGGCAAAGGTGCCGTGGAAGCTGTCGCCCGAACTGATCACCGTCAGCACGCCATTCTGGTCGCCCATCGGCGTCTTCGCCACGCAATCATAGGCCCCGTCCACTGCTGCCATAGCACTTCTCCTTTACGTAATCGTCAATCAGCCAATGTGCCCATTTCCACCGGAAGGCCGACCGCGTCAAGCTGCGGTTTCACCAGCTTCGCGTCGCCCACCACGACCCAGATCAAACGGTCGGGATTGATCGCCTCCCGCGCCGCCTTGTCCATGTCGGCGGCGGTCATGGCGCGATAGACGCCCGGCAGCGTCGCATAATAATCGTCCGGCCGCCCCAGCGTCCGGTTGCGCATCATCGCGCCCAGCAGGTCTGACGAGGTTTCGAAGCTGCCCGGCAGCGACAGGATCTGGCTGTTGATCGTCTGGTTGCGCTCCGCCTCGGTCGTGCCCTTGGTGGTCAGGAAGTCGCTGATGTCCTTGCGCGCGGCGGTGATGGATTCGCCGGTCTTGTCGGTCTGCACCGGGGCATAGACCAGCAGCGGGATCGTTTCCTTGACCCCCGGCAGCGCGCTCCCGGCATAATAGGCCCAGCCCTTGCTCTCCCGCAGGTCCATGATCAGGCGGGAGGTGCTGCTGCCGCCCATCACCTCATTGGCGGTGATGAGCGTTACTGGATTGTCGGTGCCCTGCCTGTTGGTCAGCAGGCCGGCCAGGATCATCGACTGAGGGCTTTGCGGCTTGTCGACCAGAATGATCCGCGCCGGGCGCATCATGCGGTCCATGCGGAACAGCTTGGCGCCCTTGGCAATCTTCGGCGCCTTCCAGTCACCGAAGCGCTTTTCGAGCAGCGGCATCACATCGGTCAGCGTCGTGTCGCCGGTCACGAAGATCGTCGCATTGTCGGGCCGCAACCATTTGTCATGGAAAGCGATCAGATCGGCCCGCGTCACCGCCTTGACGCCACTTTCCGTACCGGAGCCGGTGAAGGGGATGCCGTAGGGATGCGCCTGCCCATAAAGCAGCGGCGGCAGCAGACGCTGCGCGATCGGCATGGGTTCGGTCTTTTCCGCCGCGATCCGGGTCAACACCTGCCCGCGCAGACGCTCAACCTCGGTCGGCGCGAAGGCGGGATTGCGGATCACATCGGCCAAAAGCCCCAGCGAAGCATCCAGATTGGGCTTAAGCGCATAGAGGCCCACATTGGTCGCATCCATGCTGTTGCCCGCGCTGATCGATGCGCCCAGCCGCTCCTGCTCTTCCGCGATCTGGATCGAACTGCGCGTCGTCGTGCCTTCATCCAGCAGCGCCGTGGTCAGCCCCGCCGTGCCCAGCTTGGCCTTGTCATCGGCGGCATTGCCCGCGTCGAAGGACACCGACACTCGCACCACCGGCACCGTCGCCCGGCGCGCGAAGACCACCGCTATGCCGTTCTTCAACGTCGCATGTTCAACCGCCGGGAACTCCAGATCCTTGACCGGCTCGATCCCCGGTTCGGCGATCTTCGGGGGCGGCGGCGGGGTCGCGGCCACAGGCGCGGGCTTTTTGGGATCGCGGAAATAGGCGGGATGGTGGATGGCGTTGCCCGCCAGCGCATTGTCCTCCGCCGAACGCTCGCCCGGCGCCACGGTCAGGCGGAACACCGGCCGTCCCAGCCATTTGCGCGCCGCCTCGCTCACCGATTGCGGCGTGGCGGCGGCATAGGCCTCCAGATCCTTCTTATATTTGGCCGGGTCGTTGGAATAGACGGCCCCCTCTGCCAGCGTCACCGCCTTGCCGTTGAAGCCGCCGACCTTCTCCAGCCCGCCGATGGTGCCCGAAAGCTGCTGCGTCGCGGCGCGCTGCACCTCATCCGCGCTCGGCCCCTTGGCGAGATAGTCGGCCAGAAGCTGGTCCAGGCGCTTGCCCACCGCCACCGGGTCCTGCCCCGGCTTCACGTCCACCGTGATCTCGGCAATGCTGAGCTTCTCGAAGGGCTGGATGCTGGCCTTGACGCCGACCGCCACCTTCTCGTCGCGCACCAATATGTTGTCGAGCCGCGACGACTTCAGCCCGCCGAAGACCGCCATGGCCAGATCAAGCTGCGGCAGATCGTCGCTATTGACCCCCGGCACGATCCAGTTGCGATAGAGCCGGGTCGCCGCGACATTGTCGTGCATCACCTTTTCGACATCCTTGTCGAGCGTCGGCACCGTCGCGTCCACATCCTTGGGCGCGGGACCGGCAGCGATATTGCCGAACCACTTCTCCACCTTCGCCCTGGCGGTCGGCACGTCGATGTCGCCCGCCAGCACCAGCACGGCGTTATTCGGGCCATAATGGGTCTTGAACCAGTTCTGCACGTCGGCAAGGCTGGCCGCGTTCAGGTCCGCCATCGAACCGATGGTCGAATGGCGATAGGGATGCCCCTCCGGCAGCATCGCGGCAAGCTGGGCATATTCGACAAGGCCATAAGGCTCATTCTCGCCCATGCGCTTTTCATTCTGCACGACGCCGCGCTGGGTATCGAGCTTGGTCTGCGTCACCGCGCCCAGCAGATGGCCCATCCGGTCGGACTCCAGGAACAGCGCCCGGTCGAGCGCGCCGGTCGGCACCGTCTCGAAATAATTGGTGCGGTCGAACCAGGTCGTGCCGTTCCAGTCGGTCGCGCCGATATCCTCCAGCCGCCCGAAGAAAGGCCCGTCCGCATTTTCCGAACCGTAGAACATCAGATGTTCGAACAGATGGGCAAAGCCCGTCTTGCCCGCCGGTTCGAAGCGCGACCCGACATGATACCAGACCGACACGGCCACGACCGGCGCCTTGCGGTCGGTGTGGACGATGACGCGCAGACCGTTTTGCAGCGTGAATTCCTCATAGGGAATGTTCACCGCCGCCACGAGGCTGGAGAGCGGCGCGGGCGCGGCCACGCTGGTCGCCGCCGGAGCCGCCACCGCCTGCATCGTAGGCACGAACGCGAGCGAAGACAGGCCCAGCATCAAGGCTACCCGGCGGGAAAAGGGGGAAAAGGTCATGAGCGCCTCATGAAGGTCAGTGGATCGACGGGCAGCATAGCGGGGCGTTTTAGACTCGCAATACGCATTAGGCTGGACAGTGCGAACTGGCGCGATAGGCTTCCGCGCATTCAACCATAAGAAGAAGGTCTTGCACCCGATGCGCACCCTGCCCCTCCTCTCCGCCCTCGCTCTGGTCCTCGCCGCTCCCGGCGCGGCGACGGCGCAGACCGCTTCCATCACCGGGAATGAAATCCGCGCCGATATCGGCTTCCTCGCCGACGATCTGCTGGAGGGGCGCGACGCGGGCACGCGCGGTTACGATATCGCCGCCCGCTATGTCGCCGCGCGGTTCGAGACTCTGGGCCTGCAACAGGCGCTGCCCGGCAGTTGGTATCAGCCGGTGACGCTGGCTGTCGCCCGGCTCGACAAGGACACCACCCCCTCGCTCACCATCGCGGGCAAGCGCTTCACCGACGATGTCGCCATCAGCGCCTTCGGCCGTGAGTTGAAGCAGAGCCTGTCGGGTCAGGCGGTGTTCGTCGGCTATGGACTGAAATCGGACCGTGAGAAGATCAACGACTATGCGGGCCTGAACCTGCACGGCAAGTTCGCGGTGGCCCTCGCCGGATCGCCGGTCGGCATGCCGAGCGAGATCGGCGCGCACCTCGCTTCCGAAAAGTCGCTGGCCGCGCAAGAGGCGGGCGCCATCGGCCTCATCACCATTCCCAGCGACGCCCTGCTCTCCCGCACCCCTTGGGAGAAGCTGCGCGAGCGGGCGCAATCCCCCACGGTGAGCTGGCTCGACAAGCAGGGCCAGCCCTTTGTCCGCACGCCCGGCATTCGCGGCACCGCCTATGCCGATGCCGCCGCCGCCGAAGCGCTGCTCGCCGGATCGGGCAAGAATCTCGCCATGATCCGCGCGCAGGCGGCAAAGAAGGGCGGGCGGCCCAAGGGCTTTGCCCTGAAACCGACGGTCCAGCTCGACCGCGCCAGCACCGTCGAGACAGCGCCCAGCAGCAATGTCCTCGCGGTGCTGCCCGGCTCCGACCCGGCGCTGTCCCATGAATATGTGCTGCTGATGGCGCATCTCGACCATCTGGGGATCAAGGAAAGCGCGAAGGGACCGGACAAGATCTATAATGGCGCGATGGACAATGCCTCCGGCGTGGCGACCATGCTGGCGGTGGCGAAGGCCTTTGCTGAAAGCGGGGAACGGCCGAAGCGCTCCATCCTGTTCGCGGCGGTGACGGCGGAGGAGGACGGGCTGCTCGGCTCGCAGTTCCTGGCGAAGAATCCGGTATTGCCGGCAGGGGCGAAGCTGGTCGGCGTGGTCAATCTCGACATGCCGATCCTGACCTATGATTTTCAGGATGTAGTGGCGTTCGGCGCCGAACATTCGACCCTCGGCCCCATCGTCGCCAAGGCGGCCAAGGCGGAGGGCATTTCCCTCTCGCCTGATCCGCTGCCCGCCGAAGGGCTGTTCACCCGATCCGACCATTATCGCTTCGTGCAGGAAGGGGTGCCTGCGGTGTTCCTGATGACCGGGTTCGCCGGGCCGGGAAAAGAGGCGTTCGAGCATTTCCTCAAGACCGACTATCACCAGCCCTCCGACCAGATGAGCCTGCCCTTCCATTGGGAGGCGGCGGCGAAATTCGCCAAGGTGAATTATGCCATCGCCCGCGAGATTGCCGATGAGCCGGAGGCGCCGCGCTGGTATAAGGGCGATTTCTTCGGGGATGCCTTTGCGCCGGATGCGCCCAAGGCGGTGAAACCATAACGACTAAGGATATTTGCGTAGCGCCTCTTGTGTGGCTTTTAAGCAACACTACATCGTGACAGATTTCACGAAGGGGCCGATTCCCAGACGAGGACCGCATGAATCTCGAAAAATTTACCGACCGCGCCAAGGGCTTTCTCCAGTCGGCGCAGACCGTCGCGATCCGGATGAGCCACCAGCGCATCAGTCCGGAGCATCTGTTGAAGGCCCTGCTGGAGGACCAGCAGGGCATGGCGTCCGGCCTCATCAAGGCGGCGGGCGGCGACGCGAGCGTGGCGCTGCGCGAAACCGATGCGGCTCTGGCCAAGGTGCCGTCCGTTTCCGGCAGCGGCGCGCAGCAGACGCCCGGCCTCGACAATGACGCCGTGCGCGTCCTCGATTCCGCCGAGCAGGTGGCGACCAAGGCGGGCGACAGCTTCGTCACTGTCGAGCGGCTGTTGCTGGCGCTCACCCTCGCCACCACCACGGCGGCGGGCAAGGCGCTGGCGGCGGCCGGCGTGAAGGCCGAGGCGCTGAACGCCGCAATCAACAATCTGCGCGGCGGGCGCACCGCCGACACGGCTGGCGCGGAGGATCGCTATGACGCGCTCAAGAAATTCGCCCGCGACCTGACCGAAGCGGCGCGCATGGGCAAGCTCGACCCTGTCATCGGCCGCGACGAGGAAATCCGCCGCACCATCCAGATTCTCGCCCGGCGCACCAAGAACAACCCCGTCCTCATCGGCGACCCCGGCGTCGGCAAGACCGCCATCGCCGAAGGCCTCGCGCTGCGCATCGCCAATGGCGACGTGCCCGATACGCTGAAGGACCGCACGCTGATGGCGCTCGACATGGGGTCGTTGATCGCCGGCGCCAAATATCGCGGCGAGTTCGAGGAGCGGCTGAAGGGCGTGCTGGACGAGGTGAAGGGCGCGGAAGGCCAGATCGTGCTGTTCATCGACGAAATGCACACGCTGATCGGCGCGGGCAAATCCGAGGGCGCGATGGATGCGGGCAATCTGCTGAAGCCTGCTCTGGCGCGCGGCGAGCTGCATTGCATTGGCGCGACCACGCTCGACGAATATCGTAAATATGTCGAGAAGGACCCCGCACTCCAGCGGCGGTTCCAGCCGGTCTTCGTGGGCGAGCCGACGGTGGAGGACACCATCTCCATCCTGCGGGGCCTGAAGGAGAAATATGAGCTGCACCATGGCGTGCGGATCACCGACGGCGCGATCGTGTCGGCGGCGACGCTCTCCAACCGCTACATCACCGACCGTTTCCTGCCGGACAAGGCCATCGACCTGATGGACGAGGCCGCGAGCCGCCTGCGCATGGAGGTGGAGTCCAAGCCCGAGGAGATCGAGACGCTCGACCGCCGCATCATCCAGCTCAAGATCGAGCGGGAGGCGCTGAAGAAGGAAACCGACAAGGCCTCGGCAGATCGTCTGAACGCGCTGGAGGAGGATCTCGCAAACCTCGAACAGCAATCGGCGGAACTCACCCAGCGCTGGCAGGCGGAAAAGGACAAGATCGCGGGCGAAAGCAGGCTCAAGGAGCAGTTGGACGCTGCGCGAGTCGAACTGGATCAGGCGCAGCGTGCCGGTGATCTCGCGAAGGCCGGCGAGCTTGCCTATGGCCGCATCCCGGAACTGGAGCGCAAGCTGACCGAGACGCAGAATGTCACGCAAGGGGCGATGCTGCGCGAGGAGGTGACGAGCGAAGACATCGCCTCGGTCGTCAGCCGCTGGACCGGCATCCCCGTCGACAAGATGATGGAGGGTGAACGCGAGAAGCTGCTCGCGATGGAGGCGGAACTTGGCAAGCGCGTCATCGGTCAGGCCGACGCGGTGAAGGCCGTGGCGACCGCCGTGCGCCGTTCGCGGGCGGGCTTGCAGGACCCGAACCGGCCGCTGGGCAGCTTCCTGTTCCTCGGCCCCACCGGCGTCGGCAAGACGGAACTGACCAAGGCGCTCGCGGGCTTCCTGTTCGACGACGACAGCGCGATGGTGCGCATCGACATGAGCGAGTTCATGGAGAAGCACAGCGTCGCGCGGCTGATCGGCGCGCCCCCGGGCTATGTCGGTTATGAGGAAGGCGGCGTGCTGACCGAAGCCGTGCGGCGGCGGCCCTATCAGGTCGTCCTGTTCGATGAGGTCGAAAAGGCGCATGGCGACGTGTTCAACGTGCTGCTGCAAGTGCTGGACGATGGCCGCCTGACCGATGGACAGGGCCGCACGGTGGACTTCACCAACACGATCATCGTGCTGACGTCGAACCTCGGCAGCCAGTTCATCGCCAACCTTGCCGACGATGAGCCGGTGGAGAAGGTCGAGGATCAGGTGATGGAGATCGTCCGGGCGCATTTCCGGCCGGAGTTCCTGAACCGTCTGGACGAGGTGATCCTGTTCCACCGCCTTGGCGCGAGCCATATGGCGCCGATCGTCGACATTCAGGTCGCGCGGATCGGCAAGTTGCTGAAGGACCGCAAGGTGACGCTCGACCTGACCGATGGCGCGCGGGCCTGGCTGGGGCGCGTCGGCTATGACCCGGTCTATGGCGCAAGACCGCTGAAACGCGCGGTCCAGCGCTATTTGCAGGACCCGCTGGCCGACCTGATCCTGCGCGGCGAGGTGCCGGACGGATCGCTGGTCCGGGTCGATGAAGGCGACGGCGCGCTGAAACTCAGCGTTGGTTGAGGGAAGCCTGGGCAATTGAACCGATACATCGGTTCAATTGCCCTGCTCTTTTGATTTGATGCCAACAAAAAGGGGCGCTTCCTGATGGAAGCGCCCCTCTTCATTCAGATTGTGGCTAGCCGATCAGTAATCGACCTTCACGCCGACGCGGAACCAACGGCCGGTGAAGCCGGCGCCTTCCCAGGCCACGTTATAGTTGTAGCCCAGGCTGTAGGTCTGCCCCGGATTGAAGTCCGGCTTGGTGTCGAGCAGGTTCATGACGTTGGCGTACAGGGTGAACTGATCGGCAACCTTGACGCTGGCGGTCATGTCGAGGTCGATCCAGCGCTTGGCGCGGCATTTGAACGGGGTGCCGTCGCGATAGGTATAGACCGAAGCACCAACGCTGGCCTCACAATCACCCTTCACGCCTTCATAGTCGATCGAGGCCATGTCATAACCGGACGTGTAATAGGCGGTCAGGTTGATGAAGGCCTTGTCGTTGAAGTCGAGCGTGTTGCTCCAAGTACCACGCCATTTCGGCGCACCCGAGCAGGACGTCACGTCGCACGGGCTGAGCGTACCGTCATAACGCTGGACGACGCCGCCGACGGTCTTCTGCAGCTTCATCAGATAGGAGGCGTTCACGCTGCTGGTCAGCCGGATGTTTCTGCCCAGATCGAAACGCCCCGTCGCCGAGAAGTCCAGACCCGAAGCGATCTGCGAATCCGAGTTCACGAACGAATATTCGATGAAGCCCAGGACCGGCAGCGCGCTGGGGTGATCCGGATCAGGGATACCCGGCTTGACCACGAGACCCGGCAGATTCACGACGCCGTTATTCTGATAATAGAGGCTGGCGACGCTCGAATAATCGGGGCTGCCGATCAGGCCCTTGATCTTGATATGCCAATAGTCGGCGGTGAAGGAGAAACGCGAAGACGGCTCGAACACCGCACCCAGGGTGTAGGAGGTCGACTTTTCAGGCTTCAGTTCCGGATTGCCCGTTGCCGTCAGACCATAGGAATAGGGCAGCGAAGCATAAGCATTGCCGCCATGAGCCTGGATGAAGGCCGCACCTTCCGGCGTGCTCGAATCAATAGTGGTCGTCACATAACCAGTGGTCGGCAGACCATAGGCCTCGTTGAAGCTCGGGATGCGGAAGCCCTTGGAGAAGGTCCCGCGCAGGCGGACCTGCTCGATCGGCTTTACGATCGCAGTGAACTTCGGCGAGAAATTCTTCTGACCCGACGAATAGTTGTCGTAGCGGCCCGAAGCGTTCAGCGACAGCTGGTCGAAAACCGGCGCATCGAGTTCGAAGAAAGCCGACTTGACGTTACGGCTGCCGATCGCGCCCACGGCGTTGATGCTGTAATAACGCTCGGACGGATTGTCATTGTTCGGCGGATTAGCGCTCGGGTTGTCGATCGATTCGTGACGATAGGCACCGCCGATGGCGAGCTTCAGCGCGCCGCCGGGCAGCTGGAAGAATTCCTTGGCCAGCGTGCCCTGGACCTGCCACAGTTCCGAGCTGGACTTGTTGACGTTGACCGGCGCAATATAGTTGCGCAGCGCTTCCGAATTGGCGGCCGGATTGATGAAGTTCCACGAACCGTCATTGATCACGTCGACCAGATGCTGGGCGAAGAGATAATTCTTGTTCGTGACCTTCAGATCGACGCGCGACCAAGTGAAGTTCGCGTCATAGTCCCAGCCCGTGCCGAAGGAGCCATTGATCCCGGCGGCAGCGCGATAGGTCTTGGCATCGCTGAACGTCTCACGCGGACGGTCATAGCGATAGTTGACGCGTGCCAGCTGGCCCGAGGAGGCGAAGGGGTTGTTGGGGTTCAGCGTACCGTTCGCCGCGGTGCAGGTCACGGTGCCCTGCGGGCAGACATAGACCGGCAGCAGGACCGGGCTGAGGACGAAGGTGTCGCCACCTGCGGCAGTCTGGCCAGCGAAGGTCAGCGGCGCGATGGAGGACGCCGTCTTGACGTTGTAGAAGTTGAACATCGCATAGGCCTGGGCGCTGCTGCCCACATTGACCGTCGCGTGCAGCGTACCGCCGATGCGTTCGATCGACGGCTGGGCCTGCAGATAGTCCTTCACATTGTCCTGCTGGCACTGCTGCGCCGTGGCGCCGAGTGCAGCCTGCTGCGCCGGGGTCAGCGTGACCGACGTCAAGTCGCGACATCCGGCTGCCGGATTGGCGAGTACCCAATTGCCGCTCGGCGTCAGCGTGGTGGGATCATAAGGACGCATGACAGGCACGCGGGTGGACCCGATGCTCAGGATCGCACCATTGCTCTGAACGCCATTGATGACGTTGTTGGCGAGGCAGCTGCCCGCCGCATTGCAATAGGAGCTGAGATCGGCCGTGTTCCAGGGGAAACCACGATCGCGGGCGTAGAGCGGGTCGCTCTTCTGATATTCGCCGTTGATGTAGATGTTGAAGCCGTCTTCGTTCAGCTTGCCATAGCCATAGGTCGCGTCGATCCGGCGCTCCCCGGCGTCGCCGCGCTGCGAAATGCCAGCGGAGGCATTGGCGTGCAGGCCGACGATTTCCTTCTTGACGATGACGTTGACCACGCCCGCGACGGCGTCCGCGCCATAGGTGGCCGACGCGCCGTCCTGCAGAACGTCGATACGGTCGACAATGGCGTCCGGGATCGCGTTCAGGTCGACGAAGTTGCGGTGGCCGTCATCCGCCAGCGGATAGGGCGCACTGCGCAGGCCGTCGAACAGGGTCAGCGTGTTGCCGCTGCCTAGGCCACGAAGCGACACGGCGGTTGCGCCGGTCGCGAAGTTGAAGCTGTTCCAGCTCTTGCTCATCGAACCCGCATTGTTCGCGGAGATCGATTGAACAGCGTCGGAAATGGTGTTGACGCCGCGCTTGGACAGTTCTTCCGAGCTCAGCACCGTGAGCGGAGCGGCAGTCGCCGTCGACGGATTGCGGAAGATGGAGCCGGTAACGACGATGGTTTCACTGCCTTCATCGGATGCAGCCTGCTTATCGGCAGCCTGCGGAGCCTGTGCGAATGCAGGTGCGGAGAAGGCCGCGAGGCCGGCGCCGACGAGCGTCAACGCCTGGAGAGCCGCGCCACCGCGCAGCCCGATCTTGTTTATGGTCTTCACAATCCAGTCCCTTGCTCTGGAGTCACGCGAATCGCTCCGCGCGCTTGCTTTTTTGACGCATGACAGGAGCAAAGGAGCCCGACAGCACACTCCTCTCACACGTACTGCGAGGCACTCTGCGCAGTCGTTTTATGAGTGTAAAGCAATGTCAGAGAGGACAAGATCGGATTTGATATAAACTGTAGCAATTATGCAACAAACGCGCCGGAATTGTTGAACGGCTATATAACAATAATGTTACAGCCCTGTGTTTCCGGGGAAAATTTTCGCATTTCCGGTCGCGGCAACGTACAAATAAAATTATTGTTCCATGTAATATTAATTCAATTTTGCGACATCGCTCCCGCAAGCAAAAGAGGGTCGATCCGCGCCTCGTTCCACTTCATGCCCCAATGAAGATGCGGTCCGGTCGCTCTGCCCGTGGCGCCTATCGCCCCGATGCGCTGTCCCTGAACCACATGCTGACCGGGAATCACATCTATTCGCGACAGGTGCAGGAAGGCACTGTTGAGACCATGACCGTGATCGATCATCAACAGATTGCCTTCCAGCGTGAAGGGATGGTCGGCGGCCAGGATCACCACGCCGTCAGCGGGCGCAACCACCGGATCGCCTGTCGCGCCCGCAACGTCGATGCCGCCATGATAGGCGCCCGGCTGCCCCTGATAGACGCGCTGCGATCCGAACAGGCCGGAAATGCGCCCCGTGCGCGGCCAGATGAAGCGCTGGCGCCAACCCTGGGCATCTGTCACCTTGCCGCGGGCGGCGGCGATCTGTTCCAGTTCAGGCTTGCGCAGGGTGAGGAACGCCTCGCTGCTTCCGGTGGGGCGCAGCGGAGCGTTGACCTGCTCGATCCGCCAGGCGCGCGGCGCGACGGTCAGTAGCCGGTCGAGCGTGCGGCCATCGGCGAGGCGCGCGGCCAGGGTCGCCTGAGGCAGGGCGTCGCGGTCGAAGGCGATCAGAAAGCGGCCATCGGCATCTACCGGCACGCCTTGGCCGTTGAAAAGCAGCTCCACGGTCCCCGCAGGCACCGTGCCAAGCATCACACCGCCCTGCGTCGGCGTGCCGGTAAGGACAATATCGGCGGCAGGCGGCGTGGCCGATGGCGCGGCCGTCGCACCGGCCAACGCCAGCGCAACGGCGGCGATCCAGCTTTTCATCTACAGGCCGCGCGCCTTCAGTTCGGCCTGGGCGGAGAGTTCGGCGCTGGCATAGGGCTCCTGCCGGGCGATGCTCCAGTAGCGCAGGTCCTCCAGCGGGATCTTCTGCCCGCTGAGGGCGCAGACGACATGGTCGCCAGTCTGAAGGACACGGAAACTATAGGCCATATAATGCAGCCGGGCCGGGCGATCGCGGTTGGACATCAGCATGGATCAAACGGCCTTTCCTGAACGAAGCGGCATCAGGAAAAAAGGTCCTGCTGCCCGCTTTCCCGGCCCTCACGCGGCTTGCGGGGAGGGCGGGATGGAGTCGATATAGCTTCGGCGGACGGCTTCTCAAGAGGCGTGCCGCCTTCGATGATCGCACCGACCGCACCGTCGCGGAAGTGCAGGCTGACGGCCCCCGCCGCCCGCGCCTCCACCACGGATTTCACCAGCCGGTCGCCCGCCATCACCCGCGCGAAACCCCGTGCCAGCGGCAGGTCGGGATTGACCGAGGTGAAGAGGCGCGAGACGCGGTCGAAGGCCGTCGCGCGATCCTTATAGGCACGCTCCAGATAATCGGGGCGCAACCGCAGCCGGTCGACGCGCTCGGTGGCGCGGCTGACATATTGGCGGAGCAGAGCGGGACGCAGCGCGCCGCTCGCCTGCCCCAGATGGGCGCGGGCATCGGCAACCCGATGACGCAAGCCGCTGGCGAGGCCATCGGACAGTTGGTCGAGCCGCTGACGCTGGGGCGCCAGCAGCGTATCGGGCGTCGGCATGAGCCGCGCCTGCATCTCCAGCCGTTCCCGCGCCTGGGCAGCGCCACGCCGCACGGCCCGATCCATGCGCAACCCCTGTTCGGTCAGCATCGCCAGCAGTTCCGCGCGCACCGGCACCGCCATTTCCGCCGCAGCGGTTGGGGTCGGCGCGCGCATGTCGGCGGCATAGTCGCACAGCGTCGTGTCCGTTTCATGCCCCACGGCGGAGATGACCGGGATCGTGCATTCCGCCACCGCTCGGACGACGATCTCCTCGTTGAAGCTCCACAGATCCTCGATCGAGCCGCCGCCGCGCGCCACGATCACCAGATCGGGCCGGGGCACGGGACCGCCCGGCTGCATGGCGCTGAAACCACGCACCGCACGCGCCACCTGTTCCGCCGCGCCCTGCCCCTGCACCAGCACCGGCCAGAGCAGCACCTGAGTCGGGCAGCGGTCCTCCAGACGGTGCAGGATGTCGCGAATCACCGCGCCGGTGGGTGACGTCACGACGCCGATGACGCGCGGCATGAAAGGCAGGCGCCGCTTGCGGTCGCGGTCGAACAAACCCTCGGCGGCGAGCTTCTGCTTCAACTTTTCGAGCAGGGCCATCAGCGCGCCCTCGCCCGCCAGCTCCATCCGCTCGATCACCATCTGATATTTGGAACGGCCGGGATAGGTGGTGAGCTTGCCGGTGGCGATCACCTCCACCCCGTCCTGCGGCGCGAAGGGCAGGCGGGCGGCGCCCCCCTTCCACATCACGCCGTCGATCACCGCGCTGTCATCCTTCAGCGCCAGATAGAGGTGGCCCGACGCCGCCCGCTTGAACCCCGAAATCTCGCCACGCAGGCGGACATGGCCGAAACGGTCCTCGACCGTGCGCTTCAACATGGCCGACAATTCGCTCACCGAAAGCGGCGGCGCGTTGTCCCCTGCGCGTTCCTCGGCTAACAGGCGCCCCGAGACATCGAAACCAGCTTCATATTCCGGGGACATGGGCGAAATGAACATCCTTCTGTTGGGCGGCGGCGGCCGCGAACATGCTCTGGCTTGGAAGCTGGCGCAATCGCCTGCCCTTACCACCCTTTATGCCGCGCCGGGCAACCCCGGCATAGCCCAGCATGCGACGCTGGTCGACCTTGATGCCACGGATCATCGCGCAGTGGTCGATTTCTGTCTGCGCCATAATATCGGCCTGGTGGTGATCGGCCCGGAAGCGCCGCTGGTCGACGGGCTGGCCGACAATCTGCGGGTCAAGGGCTATCCGGTCTTCGGTCCCGGCAAGAAGGCGGCGCAGCTGGAAGGCTCCAAGGGTTTCACCAAGGACCTGTGCAAGCGCGCGAACATCCCCACCGCCGCCTATGAGCGGGTTCACAGCAAGGACGGCGCGATCGCCGCGCTCGACGATTTCGCGCTGCCGGTGGTGATCAAGGCCGACGGCCTTGCGGCGGGCAAGGGCGTGATCATCGCGGAAACCCGTGAACAGGCGATCGAGGCGATCGAGGATATGTTCTCCGGCGCTTTCGGCGCGGCGGGCGCGGAAGTGGTGCTGGAAGAGTTCATGAGCGGCGAGGAGGCAAGCTTCTTCGCGCTCACCGACGGCAGCGCGATCCTGCCCTTCGGTTCGGCGCAGGACCATAAGCGCGTCGGCGACGGCGACACCGGCCCGAATACCGGCGGCATGGGCGCCTATAGCCCGGCGCGGGTGCTGACGCCCGAACTGGAAGCCGAAGTGATCGAGAAGATCATCCGTCCGACCGTGGACACGCTGGCCGCCGAGGGCATGCCTTATAGCGGCGTGCTCTATGCCGGGCTGATGCTGACCGACGAAGGCCCGAAGCTGATCGAATATAATGCCCGCTTCGGTGATCCGGAATGCCAGGTGCTGATGATGCGTTTCGACGGCGATCTGGTCGACCTGCTGCTTGCCGTGGCGCAGGGCAGGCTGGCTGAACAGGGGCCGGTGCAACTGGCGGACCGCACCGCGCTGACCATCGTCATGGCGGCGAATGGCTATCCGGGGACGCCGGAAAAGGGCGGCGCCATCACCGGCATCGACGCGGCAGAGGCCAGCGGCGCCCGCGTCTTCCACGCGGGCACGGCGGACAAGGACGGCGCGATCGTCGCCAATGGCGGACGTGTCCTCAACGTCACCGCGACCGGCGACACGGTGAAGACCGCGCAACAGGCCGCCTATGCGGCGGTGGACGCGATCGACTTCCCGACCGGCTTTTGCCGCCGCGATATCGGTTGGCGTGAGGTCGCGCGCGAGGAAACATCGCGCTGATACCTTGCCTGGCGTGTGCAAGCACCCTTAAATAAGGCAAAGTCAGACAGGGAGGGGTGATCGATGCAAGAATTCTTCATGGACTATGGCCTGTGGTTGCTGATCGCGCTGCTGGTCATCATCGGCGTCGTCTTCCTGCTGTCAGGGCGGAAAAGGCCGGCCGAACCACCGGTCGCGGAGACAAGGCAGGCACCCGCCCCGGTTGCCGCCCCGCCGGTCGCCGCTCCGGCCGCCCCTGCACCGCCGCCGCCTGCGCCGGAGCCGGTTGAAATCGCACCCGCCCAACCGATCGCGGCCGCACCGGAGCCAATCCCAGCTTCTCCAGCAGTCACGGCGACAGTGGACGGCGCCGACGATCTCCTGAAGCTGAAAGGCGTGGGACCGAAGCTCAACATGCTGCTGATCGAACTGGGCGTCACCCGCTATGCCCAGATTGCCGGATGGAGCGATGCGGACATCGCCTTGATCGACGCGAAGCTCGGCAATTTCAAAGGGCGCCCGGTGCGCGACCAGTGGGTCGATCAGGCGAAATATCTCGCCGCCGGCGACATTGCCGGCTTCGAAGCGAAATATGGGAAGATCTGAAACATCGTCAGGCCGCTAAGGCTGCGGCGGGGGTTGCGGATTTCGTCCCCCGCCGTTCCGGCACGCTGCCGAAGAGCAGCGGCAAGAGCGCCCCTCGCGCAGTCAGTCGGCTGGCAAAGGTCAGCAGCAGTATCGACAGCGCCAGCGTCGCCAGCGGTCCTATCCCCGTCATGATGACCACGCCCATGACCATCGGGTGCCAGAGATAAAAGAACAGGCTGTCGCGCCCGATCGCGCTGACCGGCGCGAAATCCGCCCGCCATGCCGATAGCGTCGGCAACAGCGCGATCTGGCCAAGGTTCATCAACAGACGCGCGGGAACGAAGGCCAGTTCATTGTCGGCATCGTACAGGCCCGACCACCAGAAGAGACCCAGCAGCATGACGATCACCGCGATGGGCAAATGCCGCCGCGAAATGGGCCGTTCCGCCATCATCATGCCGAAGAAGAAATAAACGGGGTAACGCAGAAATCGACTGTCCAGCGACAGCAGGCTGTCCCCTACCGGACCATGGCCAAGACCGAAGCCGTACATGATGGCGAGGCTGACGGGCGCGCCCACCGCCAGCAGCGCCAGCGGGGAGAAGGGCAACAGCCGCGTCAGCATGATCATGAAGAACAGCGTCGGCACATACCAGAGATGGAACGGCGGTCGGAACAGCAGGTCAAAAGGCAAGGTCCAGCGCAGCGCTTCCCCGCTGGCAAGCATATAGACGATCCCTGCAAAGGCCCAGGGCAGCAGCATTCGTCGCCCGTAGCGGGAAAAGAGGTTGGACGCGGAATCGCTGCGGGTCCGGGTGACATTGAGCAGATAGCCCGAAATGCCGACCATCAACGGCATGCGAAACCCCGATCCGACCCATAGCACCAGATCATGGCCGCCGGTCAGTTCCATCACATGCCCGCCCATGACGAGCAGGATCAACACGCCTTTCAGCAGGTCGATTGACGGATTCTTGCCCATGATATTGCCCTAGCACCCCCAGGTTGGAACGTTATCGTCACATGATTGCGGCATCGTTAATGGCGACCGGGTAAAAGGCCACTTTGCAGGCAGGAAAAAAGCTTTACTTATATCCTTCGATGAAGACGCCGCTGCTGCAACGCCTCGACGCCTCACCTGTTGCCAAGATGGGGATGGCAATCCTGATCTTCTGTCTGATCGTCGGCGGCTGGCTGGCGGTGCAAGATCATCGACAGGCCAGCGCGACCCTGCCCGATGACGAACCGCGTCAAGGCGCCTGTTCGCTCTGGTTCATCGGCAGTTCGTCCATGCACCGCTGGACCAGCCTCAGCCGCGACATGGCGCCCTGGATCACGCATAATCGCGGCATCGACAACGCGACCTTCGCCGACCTGCTGCCCCGCTTCGCCAATAGCGGGGGAGACGGCCGGCCGGTCGCCATCATCCTCTATGCCGGGGAAAACGACATCGCCAATGGCGTGCCGGTTCGCACGGTGATCCGCGAACTGGGCCATTTCCTGGACTCGCGCAGCCGGATCATGAGCGATGTGCCGGTACTGGTGCTGTCGATGAAGCCCAGCCCCACGCGCCGGTCGAGCTTCGCGAACCAGCAATTGTTCAACGCGGCGGCGCAGCGCCTCATCCCCCATGTCCCGCTTGCCTATTATGCGGATATCACCACACCGCTGCTGAAGGACGGCAAGCTGGGTGACAATTACCGGCACGACGGCGTGCATATGAACCCGGCGGGATACCGGATCTGGGCCGGCGTGGTGCGCCAGCGGCTGAACGAGATCCTGCCGCCCGAAACCGTGCGCCGCTGCGCGCCCTAACTCCGCCCCAATATTTCCTGTGCCCGTGGCGCCAAACGCTCGACCGCAGCTGCGTGAATGCCCGGCGCAGCGCAGAGCAGACCGAAGGCGGTCGGCTGCGGCCGGTTGAAGGAAAAGGGGTCGCCCAGCGCATCGGTGACGACGGCGCCTGCTTCCTGCGCGATCAGTGCCGCAGCGGCGACATCCCATTCATTGCCCCAGCGCACGGTGGCAACCAGATCGGCCTCATCGGCGGCGACCATCGCCATGCGCAGCGCGATGCTGTTGGGTTTGTCGACCGTCACCAGATCGCGGTCATGACGGGGAAGCTGATCGGCAGGCACCCGGGCGCCCGGCAGCATGGTGCGGCCACCCGCCTGCAACCTGCGCCCATTGCGGGTCGCGCCCGCGCCCGCCTGCGCGATCCACAGCTCGTTGCGGGCAGGCGCCGCCAATATGCCCATGCGCACCGCGCCATTTTCCACCAGCGCGACCGACACCGCCCAGCCGGGCTTCCCCCGCAGATAATCGCGGGTGCCGTCGATCGGATCGACCACCCAGACGCGCGGAAGGCCCAGCCGGTGCACGGTATCGGCGGTTTCTTCCGACAGCCAGCCCGCCGACGGATCGAGCGCATAAAGCCGCTCCCGCAGCATGGCATCCAGTTCCAGATCAGCCTCGCACACCGGATGACCAGGCATTTTTTCCCACTGGCGCACGCGCGTTTCCCCGCCCGCCCAGAGCGTCAGCGCGCGGTCGGCCGCATCCGACACGACCGACACCAGGTCGCGCAGGGGGACGTCAGCCGCCGGCAATGGTCATTCCGTCGACGCGAAGGGTCGGCACGTTCATGCCGTAGCGGAAGACCAGATCATTGGCCGGCACCAGCGTACGGAACATATCCTTCAGATTGCTGGCGATGGTGATTTCCGACACCGCCCGCGTCGCCGCGCCATTTTCGATCAGGAAGCCCGCCGCGCCCCGGCTGTAATCGCCGGTGACGCCATTGACGCCCATGCCGATCAGCTCGGTAACATACAGGCCGCGCTGGATGTCCGCCGTCAGTTCCGTAGGCGAAAGCGTGCCCGGCTCCATATGGACATTGGTGACGCCCGCGCCTGGCGCTCCGCTGCCACCCCGGCTGGCATGGCCGGTGGGCTCAAGGCCAAGCTGCCGCGCGGAGGCGCTGTCCATCAGCCAGCCGGTCAGCACGCCCGCTTCGATCAGCGCGCGGCGTTCGACCGGCAGCCCCTCGCCATCGAAGGGGCGCGAGCGCAAGCCCCGCGGCCGCAGCGGATCGTCGATGATGGTGATGTCGGCGTCGAAAAGTTTCTCACCCAGCGAGTCCAGCAGGAAACTCGACCGGCGCGCAATCGCCGGGCCGACCATGCCGCCGATCAGATGACCGATCAGGCTGGCGCCGATGCGCGGGTCGAAGATCACAGGCATGACGCCGCTTTCCATCTTCACGGGATTGAGCCGCGCCACGGCCCGGTGTCCGGCGCGCGTGCCGACCGCTTCGGCATCGTCCAGATCCTCGATATGGCGGACGCTGTGGCTGGCATGGTCGCGCTGCATATCGGCCCCGGTCCCGGCGAGCACGCTCACCCAGGTCGAATGGCTGGTCCCGGCATAGGCCCCGGCAAAACCATGGCTGGTCGCCAGCGCGACCTGGCTGCGTCCGGTCGCCGCACCGCCGCCTTCGCTGTTGGTGACGCCCATTACCGCCCGCGCAGCCTCTTCGGCGATCATGGCGCGGGCCTTGAGGTCCGCCGGTTCCGGCTCGAAGGGATCGGCCAGGTCGAGCGCAGGCAGCTTCTTCCTGAGCAGCCGGTCTTCCGGCGCCAGACCCGCATATGGATCTTCCGGAGCCTCTCGCGCCATGGCGATGCAGCGCTCCACCAGCGTCGCCAGCGTCGCGGGGTTCATATCCGAAGCGGAAATGCTGGCGGACCGCTGGCCGACGAAGACGCGCAGGCCGATTTCCTCGCCCTCGGACCGTTCGACATCTTCCAGCGCGCCCAGCCGCACCGACACATTGGTCGACGCGTTGCAGGCGTAGATGGCGTCGGCCGCATCCGCCCCCGCCCGGCGTGCCGCCGCAACCAGATCCTCCGCGCGAGACTGGGCTTCTTCGAGGCTGAGCATGGACTTATCGGATTCCTGTCTGGGGCGGAAGCTTGCGGCCTTACGCGCTTGGGTTGCCGCCCGCAACCTGCCCGTCCAGCCAGTGGCGGAGAAGGTGCCAGGCGACCGCCATCGGCGGCGGGGCGATGAAGGGCGCGCCCTCCTCCTCCGCCAGCGCGGCGCGAACGCCCTCGGCATCGCACCAGAAGGCATGTTCCAGTTCGGTTTCGTCGATTTTCAGCGCATCGTCATCGGCCTGCGACGTGCAGGCCATCATCAGCGAGGAGGGGAAGGGCCAGGGCTGGCTCATCACATAGCGCACCGAATGGACGGCGACGCCCGCCTCCTCCTTGATCTCCCGCGCCACGGCCTCTTCCAGCGCCTCGCCCGGCTCGACGAAACCGGCGAGCGCGGAATAACGTCCCGCCGGCCAGCCATGCTGACGGCCCAGCAGTACGCGCCCGCGATGTTCAGCCAGCATGATGACGACCGGGTCGACACGCGGAAAATGCTCGGCCTGGCAGGACTGGCACTGGCGCGACCAGCCCGCCTTGACCGGCGCGGTGCGCTGCCCGCAGACCGAGCAGAAGCGATGCCGCGCATGCCAGGACAGCAGGCTGCGCGCCGTGCCGTAGAGAGCCACTTCATGGCCCGGCACCTCGCTCACCAGACCCCGGCTGCGCGCCGTGGCAAAGGCGCTGTCCGGCGTATCCGCCAGCAGTTCCGCGAAGATCGGGCGTTGCCCCTCGTCCATGCCGAGCAACACATAATGTTCCACCCAGGCGCCGCCCGGCAACGGCTCCATCAGCAGATGGCCGCCCTCCACCACCGGCTCCAGCCCCTCCAGCACCACCCGGAGGGCAAGCGGCGAAGCAAAGACCTGCGCCAGCAGATCGGGATTGGTGCGGATGTGATCGACCCGGTCCAGCCGTCCCCCCACATAAGCCAATAGCTGCGAATCCGGGACATTACGGCCGTGCATCGTTCACTCTCTCCTTCATCGCGGCTTCGGCCGCGCGGGCGAACAGGGTTGGCAGGCCCGCCTTTCCGATCTCCGCCACCGGCCACCATTCCCCCTCGCCGGGCGGGGTCGCGTCCTGCCCGACATGGGCATGGTGCACCGTCAATGCGAGGGAGAAATGGGTAAAAACATGCGCCACCGGATCAGGCACCCGCCGCCAGCCCGCAGCCAGGGGCGGCGTCGCATCAGGCGTGTCGTTCCAGTCCGAAGAGGGCAGCGCGCGCATCCCGCCCAACATGCCCTTGTCCGGCCGCCGCACCAGCCAGACATGCCCGTCCGGCCGCTCGATCCACCAGCCATGGCCCAGGCGATGCGGCTTGGCTTTCTTCGCCGCCTTGACCGGGAAAGCCGCCGGATCGGCAGTCGCACAGGCCGCGCAATCCAGCCGCAAGGGGCAGATGCCGCAGGCCGGATTGCGGGGCGTGCAGATGGTCGCGCCCAGATCCATCATCGCCTGCGCGAAGTCCCCGGCGCGGGCATCCGGCGTGATGGCGTCGGTCGCCGCACGGATTTCCGGGCGCGCCGCGGGCAGAGGCGTCGCTATGGCAAAGAGCCGCGCCACCACCCGCTCGACATTGGCGTCGACCACCACGGCGCGGCGGCCGAAGGCGATCGCCGCCACCGCCGCCGCCGTATAGGCGCCCACGCCCGGCAGCGCCCGCAGCCCATCCTCCGTATCGGGGAACGTCCCGCCATGCTCCCCCGCCACCGCCCGCGCGCAAGCGAGCAGATTGCGGGCACGGGCATAATAGCCAAGCCCCGCCCAGGCGGCCATCACCTCGGCATCCTCTTCCGCCGCCAGCGCCGTCACATCGGGCCAGCGCTCCGTGAATTTCGCGAAATAGGGTCCGACCGCCGCCACGGTCGTCTGCTGGAGCATCACCTCCGACAACCACACCCGATAGGGGTCGGCGGCATTGGCCCCCGGCGGCGCCCGCCATGGCAGCTTGCGCGCATGAACATCATAGTGGGCGAGCAGATCTGCCGCGATTTTCTTTCCGTTACCCTCGACGCGCATGCCAGCCCTATGCCATGGTGAAGCCGATGACGGAACGCCCCGCGACACCCAAAATGAAAAGCCGCAAGAAAGCGGCGGAAGAACGCCCGCGCATCGGCGCGCCGCGCCAGATCGCGGACCTGATGCCGGCCATCGGCGCCGCCGCCTTCCGCAAATTCGGCTTCGTGCAGTCGAGCATCGTCACCCGCTGGGCGGAAATTGTCGGCGCCCATTATGCCGCGATCAGCGAACCCGAATCGATCCGCTTCCCGGCGGGCAAGAAAGCGGGCGGCACGCTGCAACTGACCGTCATGAGCGGCCATGCGCCGATGATCCAGCATGTGCTGCCCGACATCATCGATCGGGTGAACCGCTTCTTCGGCTATGCCGCCGTCGCCAAGGTCGCGATGAAACAGGGCATGATCCGCGCGGCGGAACCCGAACGGCGCCCGCCGCCGCGCAACCTGAAGCCCATTCCGATGGAGTTGGGCGATTCGCTGCGCGACATCGGCGACCCGGAATTGCGCGCCGTGCTTGAATCACTCGCTCAGGGGCTTGCCAATTCGAGCGGTTTGCCGAAGATCAGTTGAAACAACCCATTGCCGTGCAGGGGCGGCGCTTCATTGGATCATCGCATGACGAAAATTCGCCTGGCTCTGCTCGCCTTGCTCGCCCTTCCCGCGGGCGCTCTCGCGGCCCCCGCCGTCAATTGGGCCGACCATGTTACCATCTCCCCTGCGGGCGGCCATATTCTGGGGAACCCTGCCGCGCCCAGCAAGCTGGTTGAATATATCAGCTACACCTGCCCGCACTGCGCCCATTTCACGGGAGAGGCGAGCGCGCCGCTCAAGGCCAATTACGTCAGGACCGGCAAGGTCAGCGTCGAAATCCGCAACGCGGTGCGCGACAAATATGACCTGACCGTCGCCCTGCTCGCCCGCTGCGGCGACCCAAAGCGCTTCTTCGGCAATCATGAGGCGCTGTTCGCCAATCAGGAAAGCTGGATGGAACAGGTCGTCGCCTATGACAAGGACGCGGCCAAGCCCGCCGATCAGAAGGCCGCCCTGCGCGACATCGGGCAGAAGACCGGCCTTTACGCCTTCATGGCCAAGCGCGGCTACAAGCCTGCCCAACTCGACGCCTGCATCAACGACGCCAATGCGATGAAGCAGGTGCTCGCCATGACCGACGAGGCGTGGAACAAGGTGCAGATTTCCGGCACGCCCGGCTTCACGCTGAACGGCACGCTGATTCGCGGTTCGGACTGGACCCATGTTCAGGCCGCATTGCCCGACGTGTCACACTAATCTACACCCGTCTCATTCTCGCCCGACCACGGAGCCAAAAGAACGTGAAAGCCCTGTCCGGACTTGCCCTTGTCGCCCTTTCCCTGACGCTTGCCTCCTGCGGCAAGAATGACAGTTCCAGCCAGCCCACCAGCGCGCCGGTCGCCGCCGTGGCGCCGCCGGCCGGCACGACCTGGTCGACCACCTTCAACACGACGCCCGAAGGGCAGTTTGTGATGGGCAACCCCAATGCCAAGGTGAAGCTGGTCGAATATGGCTCCTACACCTGCTCGCACTGCCGCGATTTCTCCGCTGAATCGTCGGAGGAGATCAAGCAGATGGTCGACAGCGGCAAGATGAGCTACGAATTCCGCAACTTCGTGCGCGACCCGATCGACATCGCGACATCGCTGCTGGCGCGCTGTGGTGGCAAGGATATTTATTATCCGCTGTCGGAACAGTTCTTCGCCAACCAGAATGCGATGTTCGAAAAGGCGCAGGCGCTGGGCGACGCCAAATATAAGGCGTTGATGAGCGCGCCCCCGGCGCAGCGCTTCGGTCAGCTCGCCGCTGCCGTCGGCCTGATCGACTTCGCCAAGCAGCGCGGCATTTCGGAAGATCAGGCGAAACAGTGCCTGGCTGACACCGCCGCCGCCGAAAAGCTGGCCAAGGGCGTGGAAGCGGCCAATCAGCAATATAAGATCGAAGGCACGCCGACCTTCATCTTGAACGGCGTGATGGTGGAAAACACGGCGGCATGGTCCGCTCTCAAACCCAAGCTCAAACAGGCAGGGATCTGATTGGCAAAAAGGGGGCTGACATCATCGATGCGGCTTCCCGCTAAGGGCGGGGCGGCTTCGCGCTGCCCCAACCGTGCATCATGCAGATAAAACGCCTCAAGCTCTCCGGCTTCAAGAGCTTCGTCGACCCGACGGAGTTGCGCATCGAACCCGGCCTGACCGGCATTGTCGGGCCGAACGGTTGCGGCAAGTCGAACCTGCTCGAAGCGATCCGTTGGGTCATGGGTGAATCCAGCGCCAAGTCGATGCGCGGCGGCGGCATGGAGGATGTGATCTTCGCGGGCACCTCCACCCGCCCCCAACGCGATTTTGCCGAAGTTTCGTTGCTGACGATCCAGGAACAGGGCGAACTGTTCAATGCGGTGGAGGTCGGCTCCGACGGCGAGCTGGAAGTCACCCGCCGGATCGAGCGCGGCGCAGGCAGCGCCTATCGCGCCAATGGCCGCGACGTCCGCGCCAAGGATGTCTCGCTGATCTTCGCCGACGCCGCCACTGGTCCGCACAGCCCGGCTTTGGTCAGTCAGGGCCGCATCGCCGCCGTCATCGCCGCCCGCCCGCAGGAGCGCCGCGCCATGCTGGAGGAGGCGGCAGGCATTTCCGGTCTCCATGTCCGCCGCAAGGATGCCGAGCAGAAGCTGCGCGCCGCCGAAACCAATCTGACGCGGCTCGACGAAATCCTCTCCGACATGGACGCCCGCGCCAACAACCTGCGCCGTCAGGCCAAGGCGGCGGAACGCTATATCCGCCTGTCCGAGCAGATCCGCATAGCCGAGGCCCGCGTGATCTTCGCCCGCTGGCGTGAGGCCGCCGCCAGTGCCGACGCCGCCCGGGCCGAGGCGAAGCAGGCCGAAACCGCCGTCATCGCCGCGCAGGAGGCGCAGCAGGCCGCAGCCGTCCACGCCAATGCCGCCGTTGAAGCCCTCGCCCAAAAACGCGTCGCCGCCCAGACCGCCCGCGACGCCGCCAGCGAAGCGGGGCACAAACTCGCCGTCCTGCGCACCGAGCGCGATGGGGTGGTTCGCCGCCTGCACGATCTGGCGCAGCAGACCGACAGGCTGGAGGAAGACCGGGAGCGCGAAGGCACGCTCGCCAATGACGCGGCGCAGGCGATTGCCCGCCTGACCGACGAAATCGCCAGGCTGAAAGCCCGTATCGCCGAAACCGAAGCAATGCGCCCCGATTTCGCGGGCCGCATCGCCCGCGCCGAGGATGCCGCCCGCGACGCCGAACTCGATCTCGCCAAGGCCATGGCCAAGCAGGCGGGTGAGCAGGCCGAATTGCGCGTGGCCGAAGCGGCCCTTGCCGCCACGCGCAACCGGCTCGACCGCGCGACCCGCGAGGCGCAGCGGCTTGAAGCCGAAGCCGCTGCCCTGCCCGACGCCGCTCCATTGGAGGCCAGACGCGCCGAGGCTCTCTCCGCCCAGCAACAGGCAGGCGCCGACCGCGACGCCGCCGAAGCCGCGATCCGCTCCGCCGAAACCGATCGCGCCGAAGCCGCCGAAACCCGCGCCAGCGCCGAAGCCGCCCTCGCCTCCGCCCGCGCCGCGCTCGCCGCGCTCGACAGCGAAGCCGCTGCCCTGAAAAGGGCCGTCGACAGCGGCACCAACAACCGCAGCCGGGCGCTCGACCGGTTGAAGGCCGCCCCCGGCTATGAACGGGCGCTGGCCGCCGCTCTGGGCGACGATCTGGAAGCCCCCATCGCCACCGAAGGCAAGCGCCGCTGGGCCGGCGCCGCGCCGCTCGACAGCGACCCGAAACTGCCCGAAGGCTGCACGGCCCTGTCAGCCCATGTGACCGCGCCGCCAGAACTGGCCCGCCGCCTGTCGCAGGTGGCGGTCGCGGACAGTGACGAAGGCCAGCCCCTCGCGGTCGGCCAACGCCTTGTCACCACAGACGGTCAACTTCGCCGCTGGGATGGCTATGTGGCGATCGAGGGCGGCGCGGCCGCCGCCGAACGGCTGATCCGCCTCAACCGCCTCGAAGCCATTGCCGCCGCCCGCCCCGCTGCCGACGCGGAGGTCGAAACCGCCCGCGCAGCGCAGGATTCGGCCGCCGCGCAAGAACGCGACGCCGCCCAGACTTTGGCCACCGGCCGCACCCAGCTTTCCAGCGCCGATCAGCGCCTGCGCTCCGCGCTCCGCGCCGCCGACGAAGCCGCCACCGCGCTCGAACGCCTGACTGGCCGCCGTGAAGCCGTGGAAGAACGCCTCACCGAAGCACGCGCCGACCTCAGCTCTGCCACGGCGGAACATGAAAAGGCGCAAGCCGCCCGCATCGCCGTGCCGGATGGTGAGGAAACCCGTGCCCTCGTCACCACATTGCAGCAGGCAAGCGAAAAGGCCCGCCTGACCGTCAGTCAGCTTCAGGCCGATCAGGCGCTGGCCGACCGGGCACTCGGCAGCGACCGGGAACGTATGGCCGCCGCCGACGCCGAGGCCAAGGGCTGGCGCGCCCGCGCGGGCGAAGCGGCCAAGCGCATCGCCGCCATGGTCGAGCGCAGCGAAGCCATCGCGAAAGAGCGCACCGAAATCGCGGACCAACCCGACAGCCTCGCTGCCACGATCGCGACGCTCAGCGAACAGGGCAACGCGCTGACGGAGGCCGCCGACACTGCCCGGCGCGAGGAAAGTGACGCCGACATCGCCCTGCGCGCCGCCGAGCAGCGTGCTTCTCAGGCAGGTGAAACCCTCGCCGGATGCCGCGAAGCCCGCGCCACCGCCGTCGCCCGCGCCGAGGCGGCGGATGAAAAGCGCGTCGAAACCAACCGCCTGTCGGGGGAGCGCTTCGAATGCCCGCCCCCAGTCCTGCCCGAAAAACTGGGCTTTCCCAGCGCGGAAATCCGCATCGCGCAGACCGAGCAGGGTGAGCATGACCGCCTCTCCACCGAGCGCGAGCGCATCGGCCCGGTCAACCTTGTCGCCGCGCAGGAACTGGAGGAACTGGAAGCCACCCAGGCGAACAGCCGCGCCGAAAGCGAGGAACTGACGCAGGCGATCAACCGCCTGCGCGGATCGATCGGCAGCCTCAACCGCGAGGGCCGCCAGCGCCTGCTCGCCGCGTTCGAGGCGGTGGACGGCCATTTCCGCCGCCTCTTCACCACGCTCTTCAACGGCGGTCAGGCGCATCTGGAACTGATCGACAGCGACGATCCGCTGGAGGCTGGGCTGGAAATCATGGCCCAGCCGCCGGGCAAGAAACTCGCCGCGCTCACCCTGCTGTCGGGCGGCGAACAGGCGCTCACCGCCGTCGCCCTGATCTTCGGGCTGTTTCTGACGAATCCGGCGCCGATCTGCGTGCTGGACGAAGTCGACGCGCCGCTGGACGACGCCAATGTGGAGCGTTTCTGCGATCTGCTCGACGCGATGGTGGGGCAGACCGACACACGCTATCTGATCGTCAGCCACAATGCCGTGACCATGGCGCGGATGCACCGCCTGTTCGGCGTCACCATGGTCGAACGGGGGGTCAGCCGCCTGGTTTCGGTCAATCTGGGCGGCGCGGAAGCCCTGCTCGCCGCGGAATAGGCCCGCTTCCCTCCGTCACGCGCTGCCTACCACGAGGCAGCACAGGAACATCAGCAGCCCGGCAAAACGATTGGACCGGAACTTGGTGAGAGGATCGACGCCATCCTCCTTGAGCGCCGCCACCTGCCAGAACAGATGCGCCGCCATCGGCAACAGCGCCGCCAGCGCCAGTCCCTGCGGTCGGACCTGCCAGATCGCCGCCGCCCACAGCGCAAGCGCCAGCCCATAGCAGAGCATCACCCCGCTCCGCACATGCCGGCCCATGGAAAGGGCGCTGGACCCGATACCGATCAGCGCATCGTCCTCCCGGTCCTGAAGCGCGTAAATGGTGTCATAGCCCACCACCCAGAAGATGCAGCCGCCATAGAGCAGCAACCCCGCCACGGTCAGCGCACCGGCGACTTCACTCCATCCGACCAGAGCCGCCCAGGAAAAGACCAACCCCAGCCAAAGCTGCGGCCATCCGGTAATCCGCTTCATGAAGGGATAGGCCGCCACCAGCGCCAGCGATCCCAGCGCCACGATCTGCGCGTAAAGATGCAATTGCAGCAGCACCACCAGCCCGACCAGACAGAGCGACACCAGCCAGATCCAGGCGGTCCTGAGCGAGACCGCCCCGCTCGCCAGCGGACGCGAAGCCGTGCGCGCCACCTGCCGGTCAAGGTCGCGGTCGACGATATCGTTGAAGACGCACCCTGCCCCACGCATGGCGATACTGCCCAGCAGCAGCCACAGGATCAGCGGCCAGTGCGCACGCACGCCGCCCGCCAGCACCACTGCCCAGGCACCCGGCCAGAACAGCAGCCACCAGCCGATGGGCCGGTCGAAACGCGCCAGCAGGGCCAATGCACGCGGAACATCCGGCAGGCGCGCGACCAGACCGCGCGCTTCGCTGTCGGGAACTATCGTCTGATTCACCACCACTCCGTTCGGGCCAAAGCTTGTCGAAGCCCTCCCCTTCTCTTTAGAACGGGGCAACCACAAGCAAAGAGACAAAATGACCGCAACCCCCGCCTGGCCACCGCAGAGCGCCCCGCGCCTTCATGTCGAAACCCCATTGGGCGAGGGCGTCGCCGTGCCGGTCGACGGCAACCCGGCCCATTATCTCATCAGCGTCATGCGGGTGAAGCCGGACGATATCGTGCTGCTCTTCGACGGCCGATCGGGCGAATGGGCCGCCAGGGCGCGGGACATCCGCAAGCGCGACCTGATTCTGGAAGTCGTCAGCCAGACCAAAGCGCCCGAGGATGTCCCGGATTTCTGGCTGTGCTGCGCCCCCATCAAGAAGGGCCGGATCGACCTGATCGCGGAAAAGGCCTGCGAACTGGGCGTGGCGCGGCTGCAACCCGTGCTCACCCGCCGCGCAGTGGTGGACAAGCTCAACCTCGACCGCCTCCACGCCCATCTGGTCGAGGCCGCCGAGCAATGCGGGCGCACGGCGCTGCCAGAGCTTGGCGAGATGATGAAGCTCGACGCCCTGCTCAGGGATTGGCCGGAGGATCGCTGGCTCTTCTTCGCCGACGAAACGGGCGGCGCCCCCCTTGCGGATACGCTGAAAGCCCATCCCGGCCCGGCGGCTTTCCTCATCGGACCCGAAGGCGGCTTCGATCCCGTGGAGCGCGAAGCCATCCGCGCGCAGGCGAAAGCCGTGCCCATCTCGCTCGGCCCCCGCATCCTGCGCGCCGAAACCGCCGCCATCGCCGCCACCACGGCCTGGATGACGATCAACGGCGATTGGCGCTGAGAGGCAAGACAAGTTTCATACAGTTTTCCTCCGCAACCGGATTGAAGCTGTCATAGACGCAGCTTATCTGTGCGCCGAACGTTGCGCGTTTGACGCATCAGGGGGATAGATTAAGGCGGGGCATGAGCACCAGAACCGACTCAGGGGGCAATGATCCCATCATCGAGAGCCGCGAGCAGTTGATCGCGGCCTTTGCCAAGGGCGCCAAGCCCAAGGATCGCTGGCGGATCGGTACGGAACACGAAAAATTCGTCTACAACCGCAAGGATCATCACGCGCCCTCTTATGATGAGCGTGGCGGCATTCATACGCTGCTGATCGGGCTCACCCGCTATGGCTGGAATCCGGTGTTCGAGGGGGAGAATATCATCGCCCTGTCCGGCACCGACGGCACGGTCAGCCTGGAACCGGCGGGCCAGCTCGAACTGTCCGGCGCGCCGCTCGAGAACCTGCACCAGACCTGCGCGGAAACCAGCCGGCATCTGGAGCAGGTGAAATATGTCGGCGACATGCTGGGCCTGGGCTTTCTGGGCCTGGGCATGTGGCCGGACAAGAGCCGCGAAGAGCTGCCCATCATGCCCAAGGGCCGGTACGACATCATGCTGCGGCACATGCCGCGCGTGGGGACGCTGGGCCTCGACATGATGCTGCGGACCTGCACCATCCAGACCAACCTCGACTATGGCAGCGAGGCGGACATGGTGAAGAAGTTCCGCGTCTCCCTCGCCCTGCAGCCGCTGGCGACGGCGCTCTTCGCCAATTCCCCCTTCACCGACGGCAAGCCCAACGGCTATCTGTCCTATCGCAGCCATATCTGGTCGGATACCGACCCCGGCCGTACCGGCATGCTGCCCTTCGTGTTCGAGGACGGCTTCGGCTATGAACGCTATGCCGACTATGCGCTCGATGTGCCGATGTATTTCGTCTATCGCGACGGCCGCTATATCGACGCCGCCGGGCAAAGTTTCCGCGACTTCCTCAACGGCCGACTGCCCGCTTTGCCCGGCGAAAAGCCGACCGAAAAGGATTGGGAGGATCATCTCTCCACCGCCTTCCCCGAAGTGCGGATGAAGAGCTTCCTCGAAATGCGCGGTGCCGATGGCGGGCCGTGGAACCGCATTTGCGCGCTTCCGGCCTTCTGGGTCGGCCTGCTCTATGATGAAGGCGCGCTGGACGCTGCCTGGGATCTCGTGAAGGACTGGAGCATGGAGGAGCGGCAGGTCCTGCGCGATTCCGTGCCGAAACTGGCTCTGGACGCACCTGTTGCGGGCGATCGCAAGCTGCGGGATATCGCTGGCGAAGTGCTGGAAATCGCCCGTAGCGGCCTTTCCGCCCGCGCCCGGCTCAACGCGTCGGGCGACAATGAGACCGGCTATCTCGCTCCCCTGGATGAGATCGTCGCGTCAGGCCAGACCCATGCGGAACGGCTGCTCGCCCGCTATCATGGGGAATGGCAAGGCGATTTGAGTCACATCTACGCCGAAGAAAGCTTTTGATGGAGAAGGTTGCGGCCGGATGGAGAAGTTACCCTCACTCCGCCGGCTGCACCACATTCGGTTGTGGCCTGCGTCCTGTTAACCGGGCAAAGAAGCGCGGCACCAAGCCATTGCGCTCCATCCAGTCGCTATAGGCCCGGTAATCCGGGTCAGCCTGCAAATGGGCTTCCTCGGTCTTGGCGCGCCAGTAATAAACCGCATTGGTCATCGCCAACATCGCACAGTTGCGCACGATATCGGTCAAACTTCCCGACACGCTCAGAAATGGCAGCGCGGAAAACCACCAGAACAAATTCTTCGACAGATAGGCCGGATGCCGTGTCCAGCGATAAGGACCATGGGTCAAAATCCCGCGATGGGTCAGGTTCGAAAAACGGAGTCCAAAAGCCACCGTCGCCCAGGCATAGATGCCGGTCAGCAGCACCAACACTCCTCCGAGCAGCCATTGCAACGGCACATGCCCCTGCGTCCAATAATCCCACTCAGCACCGCCCGCATGATAATCCAGCGGCCCACCATTCCCCATGAGCACGAATGGCGGATAACAGATCAATGCGGCCACCCAGGCGGCCAGCAACGGATTGGCCGTGCGGATATGTGAATCCAGCGGCCTCATCGTCAGCATGTAGCCCACGGTCGCCATGCAGACATCGATCATGAACATGATTGCAATCAGGAATCCGGCCAGAGCAACCGGACCGCGCAAGGCATCCTCGATCCGCCACTCAACGACACTGGCGAAATTGCCAGGCACGATCGACAGCATGAAGGCGAGGAAAAATCCCTTCACCGCCCAGGCCCGCGCATGATGGGCGACCTCGGTCCTGTCCGGCACACCGGCGACCCCGCCAATCACCCACTGCCCGAAGGCATAGGTCGCGTCCCTGGGTTCTGTCAGCCGCTGATCGAGCCAGATCACATAGGGCACCGATGTCAGCAGCAACCAGGGAGCCACAGTGATGAACAAGGCCATCGAATAATGATAATTCCCGCTCCAATACCAACGGGCAACGCAGTAAAAGACGGCCATGGCGAGCCAGGTCGCCCAAAGCCCAGCGATCTTCACCAAGCTGATATCCAGCACCGAGCGCCAGGCTCTTATGGGCGCATGCCAGTCGATGCCGGTCGACGTATTTCTATGAACCTTATCGACAAGCAGCGACCACAACAGCATCGGCACGCCACAGGCGATCACGGCGGCAAAACCTGCATTAGGCCCATTCATGCCATAATGCCGTGCGACCAAGGTCCAAAGCGCCAGCCCGACAAGCCCGGCGATACCAACGCCATGACTGACAGCGGATTTGGGGCAAGGATCGGCATTTTTGCTCATGCTGCCGGGCCTAGCAATGAATGGTAAGCAAGCCGTGAAGGTCGATGTTTAGGGAATTGTAGCGCGGATGTGCAGCGGATAGCCCATATGGCGTCTACTGACCGGAATAGGTGTGGAAGCGATAGCCTTGGCCACGGCGGTTGAATGCGGGCTGGATCTGGTTGCGGGGGGCAGGGTTTGAACCTGCGACCTTCAGCTTATGAACCTGACGAGATGGCAGGACAAAATGCAATCCGGCGAAACGAACGCAGCCCAATGATCTGAGAGATCATGGGGGCAAATCGCCTGACTGCTGAGGCGGCTATGATAATGAAAGGAAGGCGACCTATGGTTGCGGGAGTAGGATTTGAACCTACGACCTTCAGGTTATGAGCCTGACGAGCTACCGGGCTGCTCCATCCCGCGCCAAAGGCGTGACCGGAGGTCGCAAATGTTGTGATGGGTATTTGTATCAAAGCGCGAGCTGCAATGCCTGGCGACGCCCTACTCTTCCGGGGCTTGAGCCACAGTACCATCGGCGCAGACTGGTTTCACGGCCGAGTTCGGGATGGGATCGGGTGGGTCACAGACGCTATGGTCACCAAGCAATGAAGCTTGCGCTTTGGGTTTCAATCGATGTTTCCGTGCAAATTCGTATCTGGTCTGGGTTATCACCACATCGTCTGACGCTGGGGTATCCAGTGTTGTCATTGATGGTGGGACTCTCAGGCGCGATCAGAGCAATTAGGACCGGTTAGCTCCATATGTTACCACACTTCTACATCCGGCCTATCAAGGTCGTGGTCTACGACCGCTCGAAGAAATCTTATCTTGAGGGAGGCTTCCCGCTTAGATGCTTTCAGCGGTTATCCCGTCCATGCATAGCTACCCTGCTGCGCCCTTGGCAGGACGACAGGTACACCAGAGGCATGTTCAACCCGGTCCTCTCGTACTAGGGTCAACTCCTCTCAAATTTCGACGCCCACGGCAGATAGGGACCAAACTGTCTCGCGACGTTCTGAACCCAGCTCACGTACCACTTTAATTGGCGAACAGCCAAACCCTTGGGACCTGCTCCAGCCCCAGGATGTGATGAGCCGACATCGAGGTGCCAAACGATTCCGTCGATATGAGCTCTTGGGAATCATCAGCCTGTTATCCCCGGCGTACCTTTTATCCGTTGAGCGATGGCCCTTCCACGAGGGACCACCGGATCACTATGACCGACTTTCGTCTCTGCTCGACTTGTCAGTCTCGCAGTCAGGCGGGCTTATGCCATTGCACTCTAACAGACGGTTTCCAACCGTCCTGAGCCCACCATCGCGCGCCTCCGTTACTCTTTAGGAGGCGACCGCCCCAGTCAAACTACCCGCCACAGAGGGTCCCTGCACCGGATAACGGTGCGAGGTTAGACATCAGAAAACAACAGGGTGGTATTTCACCTATGGCTCCACTTGGGCTGGCGCCCAAGCTTCAAAGCCTCCCACCTATGCTACACAGTTCTTTCCTAATGCCACTCTGAAGCTGCAGTAAAGGTGCACGGGGTCTTTCCGTCTAACCGCGGGTACTCCGCATCTTCACGGAGAATTCAATTTCGCTGAGCATATCCTGGAGACAGTGGGGAAGTCGTTACGCCATTCGTGCAGGTCGGAACTTACCCGACAAGGAATTTCGCTACCTTAGGACCGTTATAGTTACGGCCGCCGTTTACCTGGGCTTCAATTCAGAGCTTGCACTCCTCCTCTTAACCTTCAGGCACCGGGCAGGCGTCAGGCCCTATACGTCGTCTTGAAGCCGACTTAGCAGAGCCCTGTGTTTTTGCTAAACAGTCGCTACCCCCTGGCCTGTGCCCCCCACAAAAAGTTGCCTTCATGTGGGGCCTCCTTCTTCCGAAGGTACGGAGGCAATTTGCCGAGTTCCTTCAGGATACTTCTCTCAAACGCCTTGGTATACTCTACCATTCCACCTGTGTCGGTTTAGGGTACGGTCTATACGGAGGGGCTATTTCCTGGGACAACTTCCCTGCCTGGACCAATCCAATAAGGCCAGACAAGTTACGCCATCCGTCACACACCTCCAGGCCCACGAATATTAACGTGGTTCCCATCGACTACCCCCTTCGGGCTCGTCTTAGGGGCCGGCTTACCCTGCTCAGATTAGCTTTAAGCAGGAACCCTTGGAATTTCGGCGACAGTGCATCTCACACTGTTAATCGCTACTCATGTCTGCATTCGCACTTCCGATACCTCCACGACCCATTACCAGATCGCTTCAACGGCCTACGGAACGCTCCGCTACCGCTCAGCTTACGCTGAACCCTAAGCTTCGGTGCACGTCTTGAGCCCCGTTACATCTTCGCCGCAGGATCTCTTATTTAGACCAGTGAGCTGTTACGCTTTCTTTAAAGGATGGCTGCTTCTAAGCCAACCTCCTGGTTGTTTTGGAAATCCCACATGCTTTCCCACTTAGACGTGACTTGGGGACCTTAGCTGTAGGTTAGGGCTGTTTCCCTTTTGACGACGGACCTTAGCACCCGCCGTCTGTCTGCCGGACTAGACTCGTTGGTATTCGGAGTTTGGTTAGTATTGGTAGATCTCGCGACCCCCGCAACCATCCAGTGCTCTACCCCCAACGGCAATCATCCGACGCTCTACCTCAATAGATTTCGCGGAGAACCAGCTATTTCCCGGCTTGATTGGCCTTTCACCCCTAAACACAACTCATCCGATAATTTTTCAACATTAAACGGTTCGGTCCTCCAGTGCGTGTTACCGCACCTTCAACCTGGTCATGCCTAGATCGCCGGGTTTCGGGTCTAATGCATCATACTCTGTCGCCCTATTCAGACTCGCTTTCGCTGCGCCTACACCTAACGGCTTAAGCTTGCATGATACACTAAGTCACAGACCCATTATGCAAGAGGTACGCGGTCAGGTCTCAAGGACCCTCCCACTGCTTGTAGGCATCCGGTTTCAGGTACTGTTTCACTCCCCTCATCGGGGTGCTTTTCACCTTTCCCTCACGGTACTGGTTCGCTATCGGTCATGTACGAGTATTTAGGCTTGGAGGGTGGTCCCCCCATGTTCAGACAGAGTTTCACGTGCTCCGCCCTACTCAAGTCCTGATGCTTCATTTTCGCATACGGGGCTATCACCCGCTATGGCCGAACTTTCCAGATCGTTCTGCTAATTAAGCACCAGGCACTGGCCTGGTCCGCGTTCGCTCGCCACTACTAACGGAATCTCGGTTGATGTCTTTTCCTCCGGGTACTGAGATGTTTCAGTTCCCCGGGTTCGCCTCTCGAAGCCTATTTTATTCAGCTAAGAGATACCTGTCCCGATAAACCCTCGC